>JAYVPS010000249.1:0-3903 GCA_043757225.1 Cytophagales bacterium
CAGTTTTGTGCCTCCCCCTTTTTTAGAAAGGAAACTCCTCCCCTCATCTGCCTGACGAGCATTCATACTAAAAAGTATCAATCCTAATAAATCAGATGCGGCATTTGGCTCCAAAATGACCGTGTACTTACCGGGCTAAATTGCTTTTGAATTACGCGATTGCAGGGCTTTTTCAATTGCAATTTGAGAAGCTTCAGCCGTATTTAGCTTACTTACATCATTGAAATTGCGAGCAACCCAACCTGAACCAGTACCATCATTTGTTCTCATGGTTACGGTGAAGTCTACTCCGGTAGATTTGTTATAAGCAAAGGCACCTTTATGATTCATGAATGAAGTAAAGCCTCGGTTGTCTTCTAAAAACCCTGCGGCTGTAATATCCTTTTTTGAAGTAGGATTGATGCTATCCGCTGCAGCTTGAGCGCGATAGTCAGGCGTAATTTTTGAAGTTGAATCAATAAATGTTTTTGGCTCAACACTATAGGTTTGTTGAGGGAGAGGCTCCATAAATTCCGGATTTTCAGGCGCCAATTTTGCAAGCTCCTCAGCTCGCCTCACAACTTTTTCAAGAGAGGCATCATCAAATTCATTGATGGTGGCTGTCCCAACTTTCTTGCCTACAAAGGTTTGAACGCTTAAGTTCACATTGCTGTCTTCACCGGCAGTAGAAACACTATTACGAGCATAGCGAATATTACCACCATCATTTCCGTTCAGGCTGGCTTCAACGCCATCGGCTTTGGAAAAACCAATCACCTTTTCTAATATTTTTCTTGCTTCTTCTTTTGATAAGATTGCCATATAAAAGTTGTTAGTTGTTTGTTATTAGTTAAAGGTAAAAGTTGGTTAACAGTTGTGTTACGAATGACTAACAACTATTAACCACCAACTAGATTGTTCTTCCTGTGTTAATTACATTCACCCCATTAAAGCGTGCCGTAGCAGAGCCATGAGAAACTGCGTTGGACTGACTTGGCTGTCCTTTGCCATCGTTAAAGGCGCCATTCATCCGGTAGTCGCGCTCATCACAAACCTGAGTGCAGGAATTCCAGAACTCTTGAGTGTTGGCCTGATAGGCAACGTCTTTCAACATGCCTTCAATTTTTCCGTTTTTAATTTCAAAAAACAAAACACCACCAAACTGAAAATTGTACCGTTGCTGATCGATGGAGAATGATCCGTCTTTAACAATGTATATTCCTTTTTCAATTCCGGCTACCATTTGGTCTGGCGTTAATGCCTGCTTCTCTGGCTGCAAGGAAACATTCGCCATTCGTTGAAATTGTACATCGCTCCAACTTTGTGAATAACAACAGCCATGCGATTCTTTTTGCCCGATGATATTTACCTGATCGCGGATAGCTTGGTAATTTACTAACACTCCATCTTTGATTAACTCCCAGGATTTGCATTTCACACCTTCATCATCATACCCCACAGCTCCCAGAGAACCAACTTGGGTTTTGTCAGCCATTATGTTGACAACATCACTTCCAAATTTAAATTTCTTTGTTTGCCATTTGTCCAAGGTTAGGAAGCTGGTTCCAGCAAAATTGGCTTCGTATCCAAGCACACGATCAAGTTCTGTTGGATGACCAACCGATTCGTGTATCGTTAACCACAAGTGAGAGGGTTCCAGCATCAAGTCGTATTTTCCGGGCTCGACTGATTTCGCGGCAATCATTTGTTTAACTTGCTCTGCGGCCATAATAGCATCCTCTACCATGTCGTAAGATTTATTATATAAGGTTATTCCACCGGGTGCTTGAATCTTATCTTCGGCTTTACCGTCAAGGTATTCATATCCCATTCCAACCGGAGCGCTAAAAGCAGCCCGCGTTTTAAATGATCCTGTTTGACGATCTACCATCGACACTTGAAAGTTAGGCCACGTGCGGTGAATGTCCTGATCTATATACGACCCTTCGCTGGAAGCAAAATATTTTTGTTCGTTTACCAAAAACATAATGCTGTTGACAAAGCTGGCTCCTTTTTCTAAAGCTTTGGCGTTTGCATTAAGCAGTAGCTCCACCTTATCTTTTACAGGAACTTCAAATCCGTTTTTAACAATGGGTGTCTTCCAACTCACTTCACCATAGGAAGGTGTCGCGGCTAATTTTACAGGTTCCGTTTGGAATTTTGAATTTGCTTTGGCGATGGCTACTGCACGCTCTGCTGTTTTTTTTATGCCATCGGGTGTTACATTGTTGCTGGCGGCAAAACCCCACGTGCCATTTGCGATCACTCGAATGCCCACACCATACGATTCGGTGTTGGTTACACCCTGTACTTTTTTCTCTCGGGTGGTAACGAACTGATTCAGGTATCGCCCAATACGTACATCAGTATAAGAAGCACCTAATGATTTGGCGGTTTTCAAGTTTAACGCTACCAACTGAAGTTTGTTTTTTGATTTGAGCGTAATCTCTGGTTGCTCTAAGTTGTCTATTGTAAACCCTCCTTCAGTAGGTACGCCTTGTACTTTTCCCGAAAAGGATTTTAATGCTAGGCGTGAGTTGATGTCGTTGTTTTGCTTTGTGCTATCTTGATGATTATTGAAAGTGCCTGTGAAGGTGAAATTGTCTATAAATAATTTTCCATTGGATAAATAATTGTTTTTGCTTGAAAAATTCATCGACACATCAGGCTCACCTTCTACCAACGGCCCTTCTAATAACACAGTTAAATCGATAGGTTCTTTAAACTGATATGGTTCCAGCTTCGCGCGCAGTGCACGGGTAACAATGGTGAGCCCTTCTTGGTAATTAAGTTTATCTGCTTGAATTAGCAATTTCAATCGGCCTACAGAAGTCATGTTTACCTCGCCAGAAATACCCACGGTTGATTTTTGAAACGCTAGCGTAGACGGTAGCACGGTTAGTATTTTACCAGTTGAATCTATGCTGAGACGAAAATCAACATCGGGTTGTTTTTTTAACAGGTAGCTCCCTAGCCTGGCGTTGAAGGTAAGGCCATCAAAGTTGATTGGTCCTTTTATTTCTATACGTGTAGAGCTAACCGACCTGTCGATGGTTATATTCGTTTTATTGAATGTAAAGCCGTGTGCGGTTTGCTTTACCGAATCGACAAACTGAATGTGCGTGTTCTCCAATAGCACTTGTTTTACAGCCAACGAAAGAAAAGATTCTCCTTTTGTTTTGATAGAATCGCTCTTCTTAAAAACAGCTAAGTTGGTGAAGCCATCGGTAGCAACAAAAATAAATACCTCGGCATTTTTTATGGTAATGGATTGCAAGTTTACAACACCCCGCAATAACTGCCACAGTTGCACATGGATGTAAACTTTTTCGGCACGCAAAAAATCTTGATGGTACTTTGCGTAGCGTGGACCACGCAAATAAATATCGTTAAGCGTTATTGATACGTTAGGAAACTCATTGAAAATTGTAAAGTCAAGATTGCTTATATGAACATCTCCCACAATGCCCGTCTTCAACTTTTCATTAATGCTGCTTAGTAGTTGAGGTTTGTACAGTTGCGCTACACCATAGGCAGCACCCAAAAGCACTGTGAGTGAAACCAGAAGATATAACCCCCAGCGAGCGAAACGGTACATGATTTTTTTGAGTATAGATAAAGGTACTAAAGATTGCTATTCCTTTTACTTACACACTAATAGCAACTAGTTATGCAATTCACAGGTGTGCCGCCTTTGTCGGAATTCCTCATCAACAAACTTACTAAACTTGAAGCAACAAGAATTGGATAAATTTTGAAAAGGTGCAACTTGGAAAGGCAACGCTTGTTGGTGATGAACATCAACAAAGGGCAAGAGTCCCCGAGGCGGAGACTCCTATGTTTGCTTTATAAGCATTATGTAAGCAAAATACGAATAGATTTGGTGAAAGTGAAAAAGGGTGAGAGCGCATCGGAGACTAAACA
>JAYVPS010000250.1:0-14599 GCA_043757225.1 Cytophagales bacterium
TGACCGTACTTAAGCGGTGAGCCACTACCACAACGGTTTTTCCGGTGAAGAATTCATTCAGGTTCTCCAGGATCACCTTTTCATTGTTGGCATCCAGCGCACTGGTAGCCTCGTCAAAGAAGATGTATTCGGGATCCTTATAAACAGCACGCGCTATTAACATCCTCTGGCGCTGGCCTGCACTAATGCCCGAACCATCAGAACCTATTTTGGTATTGTAGCCCAGTGGCAAGGATTCAATAAACTCATGAATATTAGCCACCGTAGCGGCATGTAATAATCGGCTGGTATCGGGGTCTTCATCGCTTACACAAATATTGCGGGCGATGGTATCAGAAAATATATAGCCGTCTTGCATTACCGTGCCGCACTTGCCGCGCCACTCTCGTGCACTGAGTTGGTTCATGTCCGTCTTGCCCAATAGAATTTTTCCTTCGGTGGGTGGATAAAACTTTAGTAACAGTTTTAGTAGCGTGGTTTTTCCGCTTCCGCTGGCCCCAACTATGGCCGTTACTTTTCCCTGTTCAATAGTAAGGTCAACATTATCTAATGCTTTGGGCGAGTTAGGTCCCTCATATTGATAGCTTAGGTTTTGTAAATAGAGGTTAACCTCATCTGGCCTACGGCCACCTTCTCCCCCCGCAAGGCGCTGGGCAGGAAAGTGAGAAGGGAAACGGACTAATGTAACCTCATCCGGCCTACGGCCACCTTCTCCATAGGGAGAAGGGAAACGGACTAACGTATTGTCTATTGGTTTTTCTTCGTTTTCCAACAATCGTATTTCGCCTATCCGATCTAAGCTAATGCGAGCATCCTGTAGTTCGCGAATGAAATTGACAAACTCGTTGATGGGAACATTCAGTTGACCAATAATGTACTGCACCGCTAGCATCATGCCGAGTGTCATGCTACCGCTAATAACAGCAGTGGCGGCCACAAAAGTTATAAAAATATTCTTTAGCTCATTGATAAAGAGGCTGCCGCCCTCTTGCCATTGTTGCAAGCGGGTGCTGGCTATGTTTAATTGAAACAAACTTGCCTGAATCCGTTCCCACTCCCATCTTTTGCTTCGCTCGCAGTTGTTGAGTTTGATCTCTTGCATACCATTTACTAACTGAATTAGCCCGCTTCTATTGCGTGAGAGGATATTGAAACGTTTGTAGTCTTGCTCTTTTCGCACTTTAAGAAAGAGCAACACATACCCAATATAGAGCGCACTGGCCACAAAAAAGATAAAGAAAATGGGAATGCTGTAAATGGCCAGCACCACGCCAAACACGATCAAATTGAAGAAGGAAAATAAAATACTGAGCGAGGAAGAACTTAAAAACCGCTCGATGCGGCTGTGGTCTTCAATTCGTTGGAGAATATCGCCAATCTTTTTTGAATCAAAAAAGCCCATGGGCAACTGCATGAGCTTGATGAGAAAATCAGAAATGATTGAGAGGTTGATGCGCGTACTAAGGTGAAGCAATATCCACCTCCTCAAAAATTCTGCCACTGTGCGGCCAAAGAAGAGCATCAATTGCCCAGCCAGTACCAAATAAATGAACGGCACATTGCGTGTGTTGATGCCCACATCTACAATGGATTGTGTAAGAAAGGGAAGTATCAATTGAATTAAACTACCGAGGAGAAGACCAATTAATAACTGTGTGATAAACCGCTGGTAGGTGCGCAGGTAGCCGAACAGGTACCGGAAACCTGTACGAGTATTTACATCACTTGCTACCTCCTTTTGATAAAACACAGGCGTGGGCTCTAACATTAATGCTACACCCATGGCACTTCCATTAGAAGAAGTAGAAAGCCAGCATTTAAGAAATTCGTCTTTTGTGTAAATAAGTAGCCCTACCGCAGGATCGGCCACCCAAACTTTATTTTTACGAATGCGGTAGACCACTGCGAAGTGATTTTGATTCCAATGCACTATGCAGGGTAGGGGGGCATCAATCGCTATTTTTTCATACGGTATTTTAACACCTAGTGTGCGAAAGCCAATGGCCTCGGCCGCATCGCTAATGCCGAGCATAGAAACACCTTCTCGCGTAATAAAGGCTTTACTTCTTAACTCGCCCACAGTGTAACTCTTGCCATAATGCTTGGCAATCATGCGCAAGCATGACGGGCCGCAGTCCATTGCGTCTAATTGTTTGTATAACTTAAAACGGTTAACCCACATTCCTTATGAGCACAAAATCATTAAGCATTCTAAAATTATTTCAAATCTGATTCGCTGCTTGATATTCTGAAAGGAATAAAAATACTTTGCAGACAATTTATTTCTTAAGAAATGCTAACTTGCAAATTGAGTTTGTTTCATGATTTTTAATTAATCCATACTGAAATGATAAAAAATATCATAGTTATTTTTCTGTTGATATCCTCGATTTGTTATTGCATACACGAATATATTCAACAAACTAGACTAGAAGAAACAATAAAAGAAATGGAAGTTCAACTTGAACTCACCACGAAAACTGCATTAAAGCAGAACGAAAACTGTATTTTAGAGATAAAAAGACTCAAGTTAATAATTGAAGATATAAATAAATTGCCTAAGTAGAAAAAGGTCAGGATTGTTAATTCCCGACCTTTTTTCTTTTTATTTCATAGGTGCACCAGGGCATTCAAAAACGCTGCATGTTCCCCAAGGATAAGTAGCCGAATATTCTGCAGCTTGATACCAATGCTGAAAGCAGTATTCCAAACAAAGGCCAGCAGTACAAAAAGCTGTTCCCCCTTTAATACTTTTCATTTCACCCCTACTAAGAACATCCTTGATGTTCTTAAAGTCTACTTTTTCTGTTTTCATTTTTTGAATTCAATTGTTTTGAATGAAACTACCAACCTGTTTTTGCGCTGATCCTGATATCTTTCGGTATCAAAGCCGGGTACAAGCTCTTTAAAACCCTCTTGTTTTGGCCACACAATATTTTTAAGCATTGTACAACGCAACAACGCTTTTATTCTCTTTACTATTACTACTAACCTCAGCAAGGGCAGGGATCATTGCCATCATATCATCTATGCTGTATTCCGTTGGAAACTGATAGCCATTTACAAAAAAGGTGGGGGTTAGGTACACCTGGGCCGCTTGCGTCCAGGTGTAATGTTGTGTTTCAATAGCTTTACATGTTTCTTCCTGAGGTTTATCTGAAGAATATTTTTTAGCAAACTTTTGCAAGTCCCAAAACTCAAACCAATCGTGCACCAGTGCCGTTGTATTTTTTCCTTCGTGTGCTTTGCCATAGCAATGGGTTAGCCACGCACCCACTAAATAGCTGCCGGCATTCAGGCCATTCACGGTATCATCCTTACTGCGCACAAACCGCAAGGCCACGCTCACTTTGTCTGGGTACATGGTCATTAATTCTTCCACCACTTTGTGTTTTTCTTTGCATGGGTTGCAATACAGGTTGCTCACCATTATTATTTTTATTGGCGCATGGGGGCTGCCCAACAGCATTTCTTTTTCAAAGGGTGTGCTGTCAATTTTATTTTGCTGTACCAGTAGCTGGATAAATACAGAGGGGGAATATTTTACCCGATTGCCGTTGCCGACCAATTGGTTCAACTTGTTTTCCATTTCTATTATTGATTTTAGCATTACAACAAAAAACCCGATAGTCAAAAACAACAGTGCCAGTGTTGCAAGTTGGGCAAGTGATAAACTATTGAATAGTGGTAAACTACCGTTTAGGTAAGCTATACTAAAAATAACTAACTGCACAATAAGAACGCCCACTACAATCAAACACAACTTGCACCATGTTTTAACTACGGCATATTGGTAATACAGAGAGAATAAGATAATAGGTAGTGTTAAAATACTTAATATGGCAAGAACCTGCAAGAAGGTTTCTCTTATGGTCGGCAAAGCCTGGACAAAACTGATGGCAACCAGTTGAAAAATAAAATACGTGGCCGTGGCCTCAGAAAAATTAATACCAAATAAATTAATATCGGCCTTTAGTACTTTATCGCAATTGGTATTTTTACCAGCATTACAAAAAGTATCGATGGCTTCGTATGTTACGCCCATCTCTTTTGCCAATAAAAAATAGCCAACGGTTGTTCCCGCTATGGTAGTTATTAGCAATGCGACTGATATCCATGAAAACGAATAGATAAGAGGGAGCAAAATGAATAATACCGCAAAGGAGGCTAAGCCAATGGCAAGATTTCTGGTTCGGCTTTCTTTTGTATACAGATCATTATTTACTTTATCATTTATTTGCTTGGTCGGTTCTGCTTGCAGCACTACACCACCCCAAAGCTCTAAGTCAGTTTTATGTTTGTCCAAATCGCTTTCGCCCTTAATCAGAAGCATATCACCCCTGCCTTTATCAAGTGGCAATAGGTAAGGATATGATAACTCAATAAGGCTTTCTTTACTTACCCGCCTTGCAGCGTGATCAATGCCAAGTCGCTGAAGAATATCGGAAACGCTTAATAAAGATGGAAAATCTGGGTGCGATTGGATAAGCTTTTCCACATATCTTTCTGATATAGGAATGCGCAATGCCTTTAAGAATTTTGAAACGGTGTGCTCCATATTAGTAGTGACTCCAGTTTTTCTCGTCAAAACTATTTAAAAGCAGATGAGATAGTCAATAGTAGATTTACTATATTTTGATAGTAGACTTACCCTATTTTTAAGGTAAATGGAGAAATTGTGGTGTTAAGGTTTCGGCTATATGATGGATTGCCTAACCGCTTCTACAATTAACTGCTCCTTGTTTTTGACCCCAAATTTTTTGTAAAGGTCTTCGCGATGTTTTTCTATGGTCCTAGCACTTTGGCAAAGTTTGCCTCCAATTTCTGTGCTGCTATGCCCACAGGATAGTAACTTTAAAAGAAGCCGTTCAATATCAGTAAGGCTAAAAAGCGTAGGTTTAGGTTGCAGCCTAGAAAGATTTTTTTGAATGATTTCAGAAGCAAATGTTGTTACATGGACTGCTCCGCTATAAACGGTTTTAATTGCGCTGAAAAGCTCATTGATATTAGCCTCCTTTCCTATAAAGCTTTTTACGCCTCTTCTGTACATTTCTAGAATGTTAGCTTCATTGTCATGCTGAGAGTAGGCTATGATTTTAATGTTCGGGTAAAGCTCCAATGCCTTCGTAGAGGCTTCCATGCCATTCATTTTCGGCATTTGAATATCCATCAGTATTATATGGGGTTGAATCGTTTTTAATGATTCTAAAAGCTGAAGTCCATCTTCTGCCTCTAGTATCACCTCAAAATCACTCTCACTTTTAAGGGTATCGATAAGCGTATTTCGGAAAAGCTTGTTGTCATCAGAAACAGCTAAAGTGATTTTATCCATGAGCGTTAAAATTATTTGCTTAAAGGTATTTGAAATAAACGAGCAGAGAAATGATTGTGCAATATATGCCGTAATTAAAAGGTAAACATTCTTAGTCCTTGCCTACCTCAAAGGTATAAAATGGACAACGATCAGCTTCAAAAGGTCGCTAAAAAAATAAAACAGCTTAGAATAAATAAGGGTTACAAGAGTTACGAGACTTTTGCGCTTGATCATGAATTGGATAGAAAACAATATTGGCGTATAGAAAATGGTTCTAATATTACTATCACTACGTTACTAAAAATATTGAAAATACACCGGATCTCGTTGAAGAAATTCTTCTCTGATTTTAGCTAGCTTAAAATCCTGGCAGCGCTCATATAAAAACACAAAACCCCGCTGGCAATGCGGGGTTTTGGTTAAGTTCTACCGTCATTGTAATGACGATTCTACTGCGCAATCAAACTGATGGGGTCGCTCCACAGCCCTTGGCCTTTAGAGGTTACGGTCGCAAACCTAAACCAGTATTTAACACCGGCCACTAAACTGTTGGTGGCCAATGTGGCAATGGTAGTTACGGCCACCAACTCCCACTTGCTGCTATTCGCGGGTGCATGCTGATCAGCAGGCAATGGATCCACACTTTTTTGCCAGATATAACTTGCCCTTGGTGTTACGGGCGATTGCAAGATCGCCTCTCCTTCATGGTCTCCATTCGTTACCATAAATTGGTTTGCTTGGCGCGAGCCTTTGCTGCGCACGTCCATGCCTGCAGAGAGTATGATGGCATCGTCCCCGTTAGCGATGATCTCTACATAGTTACCCAGCTGCGCTAGTAGGCTGTCCAACTGTTCTTCTTTGTCATACATCACGGCAGTCAATGCAGGGCCTGCACCTTGTGCTGCTGTATAAGCAGTTTCAAGTGCCAGTGCCGCTGCTGTTACCTCTGCCAACGTAGGTATCGGTGTTGTAAAATTTCCAGCACTTCCCATCGCAACCACAATGTGGCGTGCCTTTTCAATCTTTTTGGGTATCGGCATCCTTGCCAATCCCATGCTCGTTCTAGCTTTCATAGTTTTTGTTTTTGTGCCCTGCCGCGGCCGATCAACTTTTTTGCGATCGCTCAAAAAAATCCCTGTATGGAGGCAAAGCGTGTTAACCAAGTGTGCAATCAGCGAGTAGAGGTGCGTGCATGTTTCAGTTTATAGTTGATGATGAGTTGCCAGTAAATAAGTAAACAATTCTTGTACCAAAATATTTATTGCATGTTCGATCAGATGTATTTTTATTATAAAGTGAACTGTTTATTTCACGGTCAGAGCTGTTTTTATTATTGGAAGAGTTGTTTCCCTTGTGAAAAGAGCTGTTCTCGCAACGGAAAGAATTATCTCTGTTAGCGAAACAGTTGTTCTCCTCACAAGTAGAGCTCTTGCTGTTATGGAAAGAACTGTTTCTGTTATGGAAACAGTTGTTTCCCTTCTCGAAAGAGCTGTTGTTGTTGCAGAAATAGTTGTTTCCGTTAGAGAAAGAGTTCTTGTTGTTAGGAAAACAACTAATCTCGTTGTAAAAAGAGCTGTTGTCGGTAGCCGAACACATCTTTCTGCTACAAGAACAACTGTTTCTATAATTATCAGGGTTCTGTTTAGCAAATTGAGAGATGTTTGAATGAAGGCCAAGTTCATTTGCAAAACATGCAGAAGTGTTTTTGTGGTCGTTTGCGTTATGGATGTCGCAGGTAAACATCTTACTTAAAATTTAATTTTAATGATAGTATCTTTTACGATTGAAGACTATGGTGGGTTTAGTTTTTATTGAACTATTTATTTCAATTGATTCCTGTAACATTTACTAAGCAAGATCGTTTGTGGCCTTCCAATTTTGACACAAAATTTCCTGACCTAACTGCCTTTTCTACAAGCTGCTCGCTGTTTTCAACATTGAACTTTTTGTAGAGGAGCGTTCGGTATTCGTCAATTGTGCGTGGACTTTTGTTGATAACTTTTGCTATTTGCTTACTCGTCCAGCCTTTCGATATGGTTTCAAGCAGAATTTTTTCATTTTCAGAGAGCAGAATTATTTCTTTCGGTTCGCCTTTGTTAAGAAACAATTGCATGGCATTTGCTATTTCATTAGGCAAGTAATACCCACCTTGATGAACTGTTTGTATTGCGTTGTTTCAAGTTGATTGATTATGTCTTGTCCGTTGACGGCAATCTGAACAATTTCTATATCCGCTTCACTTTTAAGGAGAGTTACTAAAGAATTCCGAGCTAATTCATGATCGTCTACTATCGCCACTTTTATCTTGCTCATATCTATCTATTGAAACTTTACCGGGTTGTGAAAGCAAGAGCTAGCGAATCTATTTTCTATTGAGGCAGAACCAAATAAAAAACCCGGTGATAAGCCAGGTTTTTTATGTATTGTATTGTAAAAAATTATAAAATTTTACTTTATTTTTCTTAACTCCCACACGCCTCGCAGGCATCTGGATTATCCAAAGAACAAGCCATGTCAGCACGCTTTTGATCATAGTCAACCAACGTATTTTGCTCGTATTGAATGGTGTGTTGTGTTTCAGCCATTGCAGGTTGCACAATTATACTTTCCGTTACACTCATGGTAGTAGTAGTTGTTGCAACAACGATTGGCTCTTGAAGGGCAGATTTGTCAAGGGTAAACTTGATGGCATCGGCAGCAGCCGTAGAACGCAAGTAGTACATGCCAGTCTTCAATCCTTTCTTCCATGCGTAGAAATGCATCGAAGTCAACTTGCCAAAATTAGGATCGGTAAGGTGGATGTTCAGACTTTGAGATTGACAAATGTACGCGCCACGATCAGCCGACATATCGATGATAGATTTTTGTGAAATCTCCCAAACAGTTCTGTAGATGTCCTTGATATTTTGCGGAATTTCAGGGATCGACTGCACAGAACCATTCGTTGAAATCAATTTCTGACGCATGGTCTCACTCCACAGGCCTAGCGAAATCAAATCCTTCATCAAATGCTTGTTGACGATAATGAATTCGCCTGAAAGCGTTCTTCGTGTATAAATATTAGACGTATAGGGTTCGAAGCACTCGTTGTTACCCAAGATTTGTGAAGTAGAAGCCGTTGGCATCGGAGCTAGCAACAGAGAATTGCGAACACCATTCTGCTTTACCTCTTGTTTCAACTTGGCCCAATCCCATCGACCTGATGAAGGAGTAACGCCCCACATATCAAATTGAAAAATCCCTTTTGAAACAGGTGATCCTTTAAAACTTTCATACGAACCATGTTCTTTTGCTAATTCCATAGAAGATTCCATGGCCGCATAGTAGATGGTCTCATGGATGTCAGTATTCAAGCCTCTGGCCTCCGTAGAATCGAATGGCATGCGCAAAAGAATGAAAGCATCTGCTAATCCCTGTACACCAATGCCAATAGGCCGATGGCGCATGTTAGAGTTGCGAGCTTCTTCTACAGGATAATAATTAACATCAATAACCTTGTTGAGATTGCGTGTTATTACTTTCGTGATATCGTATAATTTTTGATGATCGAATTTGCCATCTTCAGTTACGAACTTCGGCAAGGCAATAGAGGCTAAATTACAAACAGCCACCTCATCTGGTGCAGTGTACTCAATAATTTCTGTACACAAGTTGCTCGACTTGATGGTACCCAAATGCTTTTGGTTTGATTTTCGATTGGCAGCATCTTTATAGAGCATGTATGGAGTTCCGGTCTCAATCTGAGCTTCCAAAATTTCGAACCAAAGATCTTGTGCCTTTATTTGCTTGCGGTACTTACCTTCTTTCTCATATTTTTCATACAATCGCTCAAAATCTTCTCCATAACAATCAGCCAGACCCGGTGCCTCGTTCGGACAGAAGAGCGACCACACTTCGTTGTCTTCAATCCGCTTCATGAATAAATCCGGAATCCACATGGCATAGAAAAGATCGCGCGCACGCATTTCTTCTTTGCCGTGGTTTTTCTTCAATTCTAAAAAGTCAAAAATGTCAGCATGCCAAGGCTCAAGATAAATCGCAAAACTTCCTTTGCGTTTGCCACCACCTTGATCAACGTAACGAGCGGTCATGTCAAAATTCCTCAACATGGGCACGATGCCGTTGGATGTTCCACCGGTGCCTTTTATATAAGAGCCTTTTGCACGTACGTTATGAATGCTTAGGCCAATGCCACCTGCTGATTGCGAAATCTTGGCGGTTTGCTTTAAGGTATCATAAATTCCATCAATGCTGTCATCCTTCATGGTTAGCAAGAAGCATGACGAAAGCTGCGGCTTTGGCGTGCCTGCATTGAATAAAGTAGGGGTAGCGTGCGTAAACCACTTCTCGGATAGCAAGTGGTAAGTTTCAAGGGCAGCTGGTATATCCGAACCATGGATGCCGATTGCTACGCGCATCAATAAATGTTGAGGACGCTCTACCACTTTGCCATCGATCTTCATCAGGTACGAACGCTCCAGCGTTTTGAACCCAAAGAAATCGTAACTGAAATCGCGATCGTACAAAACAGCTTCATCCAGTTCGGCCGCATTTTCATGAATTACTTTCCATGTCTCTTTTGAAATCAGGGGTGCGTTTTGACCTGTTTTTGGATCCACGTACGTGTACAGCCTCTTCATCGTGTTTGAGAAGGATTTGCTGGTGACTTTGTGGAGGTTGGAAACTGCAATGCGAGCTGCCAGCTTGGCGAAGTCAGGGTGCCTGGTTGTTAACGAAGCAGCAATTTCTGCCGCTAGGTTGTCCAGTTCTACGGTGGAAACACCGTCATACAATCCATTGATCACTTTCATCGCTACCTCTACCGGGTTGACAAATTTGGGATCTAAACCGTAGCAGAGCTTCTCTATGCGGGCAGTGATCTTGTCAAACTTCACGGACTCCCGGTGTCCGTCACGTTTTAATACGAGCATCTTTATATTGGGTGTTGGTTGTTATAAAAAGTTTAAAAAATGGGTGAGCGAATGTATTAAAAATCTTCATTCAGAGAAAACTTTGGTGAAGTTTCTTTTTCCATACTGTTCATCACACCTGCTTTCTGGTATTCAGCCACTCGTTTCTCAAAGAAATTAGTTTTTCCACGCAAGCTGATCATCTCCATAAAGTCAAATGGGTTGGTGGCTCCGTAGACTTTCTTTCCTACCAATTCGTTGAGCAGGCGATCGGCCACAAACTCTATGTATTGACGCATTTGGGCCGCATTCATCCCAATCAGATTTACAGGCAAGGCATCCGTAACAAATTCTTTTTCAATTTCTACGGCATCTTTAATGATTTCAATCACTTGCTCCTCAGGCAGTTTGTTAACAACGTGTTTTGTATAGAGGTGACATGCAAAATCGCAATGCAAGCCCTCATCACGAGAGATCAATTCGTTAGAGAACGTTAAGCCGGGCATTAAACCGCGCTTCTTCATCCAAAAAATAGAACAGAACGAACCTGAAAAGAAAATCCCTTCTACGGCTGCAAAGGCCACTAGGCGCTCTTGGAAACTTCCTTTGTCGATCCACCGTAAGGCCCAATCTGCTTTTTTCTTTACGCACGCCATCGTTTCGATACCATGGAAAAGTTTATCTTTTTCTTTAGGATCCTTTACATAAGTGTCTATCAACAAAGAGTAAGTCTCCGAATGGATGTTTTCAATGGCAATTTGAAAGCCGTAGAAAAATTTGGCTTCAGTATATTGTACTTCGCCCACAAAATGCTCTGCCAGGTTTTCGTTTACAATGCCATCACTGGCGGCAAAGAAAGCAAGCACATGGGTAATGAAATGGCGCTCGCCATCATTTAAACCCAACCAGTCTTTCATATCCTGTCCAAGATCAATCTCTTCGGCTGTCCAAAAGCTGGCTTCCGCCTGTTTGTAATATTTCCAGATTTCATGCTGGCGAATGGGAAAAAGAACAAAGCGATCCTTGTTTTCTCTTAGGATTGGTTCGTCAAGTAGGGGTTGGCTCATTAGTAATATTTTTAGATTGGTCGTATTGTTTAGAAAACAAATTTCACTGTTAAGGTATTTTTGCTTTCAGCTTTTTTACTGTAAATTTTTTTTGGAGCAGCCTCAATTTTGCGAAACAACAAAAGGATAGACTTGATCATCGACAAATAACTAAAATGCAATAGAAAATTCAAAGGGCTAAAAGTGGCTAAAAAATATTGAGGTGAGTAAAAAAAAAATCGTAGCAAGAAAAAGAATTCATAATCACGTACTTAAAGAGTGTGGGCGAAGTGAAGTTTGAATAGAAGTTTTTTAAAAATTTATTAATATAAAAATCGTAGGTCAGGCGGTAGAAATGTAGTAAGTGTTGCTTAAAGTTAGTGGCGAGAATACTTTTTGCATGGGACTGAAAAAAAATTATCAATGAATAAAGAGGGCTGATAAAAATCCATTCCAAGTTAAATCTACCGTTTCAAATTTGCTCTGATTGCCAATTGTCTATTGACGATAGTCGTTTTTCACCTATTTTTTGGCCGGATTTAAGCTTTCTCAAGGAATTCACTTGTTTTTTTGCTCTCTAGGCTTACCTTTGCAGTCCATTTTTAAAATTAAGAGCATGTACGCCATTGTAGACATCGCAGGAAAGCAGTTTAAGGTTAGCAAAGACCAATATATATATGCCCCCAAAATGGAGGGCGAGGCCGGAGCATCGGTCTCTTTTGATAAAGTTCTTTTAACTGATAATGAAGGCAGCGTAGAAGTTGGGGCGCCTACTATAAAAGGCATCAAAGTATCGGGCAAGATTTTAGAGCATGTAAAAGGCGATAAGGTGATCGTGTTTAAAAAGAAGCGCAGAAAGGGCTATGCAAAGCGCAATGGCCACCGCGAGCAATTCACCAAAGTTCAAATTGAAAGCATAGGGTAATCCTATTTCTAATAACTATAACCATCAACCAATATTTATAAGGCATGGCACACAAAAAAGGAGAAGGTAAAGTAAAAAACGGTCGCGAATCAGAAAGCAAGCGATTGGGCATTAAGATCTATGGAGGCCAGAAAGTAATTGGGGGTAACATTATTGTACGCCAGCGCGGCACTAAGCATCATCCTGGAAGAAATGTAGGGATGGGTAAAGATCATACGTTGTTTGCATTGATCCCAGGGGTTGTTGTTTTTAAGAAAGGAAAAGAGAATAAGTCCTTTGTTTCTGTGGTGGCTGAAGCATAGCGATTCATCAACTAATAATTCAAGGAGACCCTCAAAATTTGAGGGTTTTTTTTATTTTCCGAAACAAGGGTAACGTAGTATACTTATTTTCAAGGTTAGCAAGTCCTTTGTTTCGAGCTATAAGAAGCATAGAAATTCATCAAGTGATTCATAGGAGTCCACCAAAAATTTTGGTTTTTTTATTTCCCTAAACCTTTGAAGCGCATTGCCTTTTTGAAGATAGGGAGTCGTTTGTTTTGATGAAAACGGAAACATAAAAATTCTACAGAGCATCCAATAATCCGGAAGTGCCCCCCAAAATTGGGGATGTTTTTAAATTTTCCGAAAACGTTTGCGATACGTTATTTGTTCGATTTTAAGCCATTATTAAGGTTTTTACTATAGGGAGTGTTCCATAAAACAAACTTTCTTAAAAAAAGTGAAATAGCGGGTTTTTAAATTAAGATAATTATCCCTTAACTTGGGGGTCTTAATTAATTATTAACCTAAACCAAAACCTATGAAGAAGTTTTTACTAGTATGCTTCTCGTTCGCTTTTGTGCTCAGTGCTTGGGCGCAAGATCGGGTGATTACAGGCAGGGTTTCATCCACCGAGGATGGATCAGCACTGCCTGGTGTGAACGTGGTCATCAAAGGGACCACTAATGGATCGGTAACGGATTCTGATGGCAAGTATTCGTTGACAGTCCCAGCCTCTGGTGGTAGCCTTGTTTTTTCTTTTATTGGCTTAAAGACCACTGAGATTGAAATCGGAGAGAGGGCAGTTGTTGATGTGTCACTTGGATTGGACATCACCCAACTTTCAGAGATTGTTGTAACAGCTCAAGGTGTTGAGAGAGAGCAAAAATCTTTGGGCTTTGCTCAAACCACCATCTCTTCTGCAGCACTGGCTAATAAGCCGGAATCAGATGTGGGTCGTTCTTTAGAGGGTAAGACTCCTGGATTGCAAGTTTTGAATAATTCAGGATTAGCAGGAACAGGCTCAAAAATTAACATTCGTGGTTTGAGTTCGCTAAACGGAGACACTAACCCGCTATGGGTTGTTAATGGAGTGCCTATCAATACGGCTTCGAATGATAACAACGGTTTTCAAGATGGCGCAATTGCTCCTACCCGCTTTTTGGATATTGATCCAAATAATATTGAATCAGTTTCAATTCTTAGAGGATTGCAAGCCACTACTACCTATGGATCGCAAGGAAGGAATGGTGTGATTTTGGTTACTACCAAGACAGGCTCTTCGAAAGCCCAGCAAAATAAATTTGAAGGCACTTTTAATCAATCTTACTTTTTATCAAAAGCAGTGGTTCCTGAATATCAAAATAAATGGGCCAATGGATTTGATGGTGCTTATGGCGAATTCTTCAGTAACTGGGGCGCATTAATGAATGGCACCCCAACAGGAGTTAGACATCCTTATTATGAATGGGCTAGTTTATTTCCAGATCATCCTGAATTTGCCACCGCAGCGAACACAGTTCTTCCTGGGCAAACTTTACCAGGTTATATACCAGTAGCGGCTCCTAATAACGTGAGTGATTTCTTTAAAACGGGTACTTCATCAACCACTTCTATTGGCTTATCTGGTAAGACTGAATTTGGATCTGTTAATTTTAGCTATAGCCATCTTAAAAAAGACGGATTCGTTAAGAATAATGACTTGACACGAGATAATTTCTCTTTTGGTGGTAATGCAAAGCTAACCAACAAACTCTCTCTTCAGGCCACTTTTAATTATGTTAAAACCGACACTCAAACACCTCCTGCCGGCTCTGGTACAGGTTCAAATTCAATCGGTGGTCCTTCTATATGGTCCAATATATTCTATACTCCAAGAAATATAAATTTGACTGATTGGCCTTTTGAAAATCCTGTAACAGGTGGCAATGTGTATTATAGAAATGATGGTGCTATTCCCAATCCTTACTGGCTCGTAAAAAACTCTAGACAAATAAATACTACTAACCGGTTTTTCTCCAATACCAGTTTGGTATATAAGCTTACAGATTGGTTAACTGCTACCTACCGTTTGGGTTATGATACCTATAGTGAGAAGCAGACATACTATGTAAACAAAGGATTGGCGGGTGGTATTTCAGCAG
>JAYVPS010000251.1:0-46582 GCA_043757225.1 Cytophagales bacterium
CCCCAACCACATTCAGATCAGGGAAGCTTTCGGCTAACAGAAACGATAGCATTTCTTGCTGGTGCTTTTCGTCTTCAACAATGGCTACTTGGTAGGTCATGGCTTATTCATCAAAAGGTAAAGTCAATTTGATACAAGTGCCTTCTTGCGGAAGAGAACTTTTCATCCTATCAATTATCTCAAAATCAGCTTTCACTTTGTAAATTTCACTCACCACACTCAACCGTTCTTTGATCAGCGACATACCCAGTGATGTTTTTTTGATAGAAGATAAACCCAATTCATCCTTTGAAGTGGTTTTTCTACCATTGTCTACGATCACACATTGAAGCATGTCGTTTTCTTTGCTGATTTCTATTTCTATTTTACCACCAGCACCTTTTTGACTTAGACCGTGCCAGATAGAATTTTCTACAAAGGGCTGCATCATCATAGGTGGTATCTGAATGGATTCCAAGTTTTGAAGTTTTTTGGTGTCGATTTCAAATTCAAAAGAGTGCTGCATGCGCAGTTGCTCTAGTTCCATATAAATTTTTAAGATATCCAAGTCATCACTTAAAGGCACCATGCGCGAAGCGGAAGTCTCTAGCACATAGCGGATCAGTTGAGAAAACTTGACTAAATACTCGCCCGCTAGCTTTACATCATTGCGATGCATGTAGTGGTGAATAGAGTTAAGGCAGTTAAAAATAAAGTGAGGATTGATTTGCGCTCGCAAGGCCTTCATTTCTACCTCAGAGATGTTCAGTTTTAGTTCGGTTTCCTTTTGTTTAAAGAAAGCCTCGCGCTTGGCGCGATAAAAAATGAAGACGATAAAAGAAAAAGCCACCACTACGGGTATCAGGCTAAATAAAAGGGTCTTTTGAATTTGGGCATCTTGTCTATCCAATACGGTGGAAATACTGGATGGAGCCTCTTGTTGAAAAAGAATAGCTAAAAGTAGATGGGTGAACGTGTTATTCATGGCGTTTCCCATTATTACATATACAAAGTCAACTACCATTATGACCTGATTGGTCAAAAAGTTAATACTTTCCTCGGGTAATTCTGCTATTGGAGCAGTACTATTTCGTAAAAGGACAGGGAAATAGGGTTTAAAATTTTTTTCATACACTAACAATAATAGTAATAGTAATAGCTCCGATCGCAGCGGCATTTTTATAACCACTCGCTTCGCGTGGTAGAAAATGATAGGAACAATACGTGCCAAGCAAGTACATGTTTTGAAAAACAAGGTTGTCATGGCAAGAATTACAGGTTTTCTTTAAAAGCAATTTCCCTAGTAAAAGGACGCCTCAAATTTGCAAATTAGATACCAATCGGTATCTTTGCGCATGCGTAACCCCGTGGCCACCAAAGAAACCATCCTGAAAAAGTCGGGGGTGTTGTTTAATACCAATGGGTATAAGGCTACTTCAATTAGTCACATCACCACGGCTACAGGTTTTTCGAAAGGTGCTATCTATCGCCATTTCAGCAATAAAGATGAGTTGGAGCGTGAGACCTTATCATACCTGTCTTCTTTTATGTTTGAAAAGTTACGGGAGCTAATAAAAGAGCAGAAAACAGCGGGAGAGAAATTGCGCGCCATGTTTAGGTTCTTTGAAACCTATATTTCCAATCCTCCCTTGAAAGGCGGCTGTCCCTTGATGAACGCTGCTATCGAAGCAGACGATGCCCACCCCGCTTTGAGAAAAGCTGCATTAAAAATGCTTGGAATTTTGCGGGTGTCAATCGTTACTATTCTTCAAAAAGGTATTGAATACAAACAACTGAAACCTGCCATCGATAAAGATTTTTATGCAACGCTTATTATTTCGGTGCTGGAAGGGAGTATTATGATGAGCAAGTTGGAAGGCAATAACCATGACATTAAACGAATGATTAAACACCTCGATAAACAATTGGTTGAAATAGAACTCTAAAAAAATTTAACTAACAAGATACCAATTGGTATCTATAAACTATGCCTCTATGAAGATGATTACAAAACTGATTGGCCTCTACTTAAATGTATTGGCTCTAATCGCTCCCAAAAAAGCCGGAATGGTTGGGTTCAAGTTGTTTTGCTGTCCCTTTCGGGGAAAGATAACCGAGCGTCATCACCAATTCCTTAAGACCTCCAATCGATTTACAATACAGCATGAGAATGAAACCATTCAGGTTTATAAATGGGGTAATGGCGCCAAGAATATTCTATTGCTTCATGGATGGCAAAGTCATACGTATCGGTGGAAGAGTTATGTTGAGCTATTAGATAAAAACGAATACACGATATATTCTATTGATGCTCCGGGACATGGCCTGAGTACAGGTCAGTTTATGACTGTACCTGTTTATAGTGGGGTAGTGCAGAAGTTAATTCTAACAATTGGAAGGTTGCATGCTGTAGTTGGTCATTCGCTTGGAAGCTTTGTCGCACTCTACACTTTCCATAACTACCCGGTGATGGCACCTGGGAAACTGGTTTCTTTGGCCTCTCCCGGTAAGGCAACAGAATTTTTTGATTTCTATAAAATGAAATTAGGCCTTTCAGAAAAATGCGTAAAACTAATTGTCAATCGGTTTGAAGAAATCGTAAAGAAATCGCCCAGTTATTTCTCAGCAAGTGATTTTGCAAGTTCTATTACTTTTCAAGGGCTTATTATTCATGATGAAGAAGATGACGAAACCCCGGTAGAGGGCTCAAAAGCCATTCATCAGTCATGGAAAAACTCAACACTTGTTCTTACCAAAGGAAAAGGGCATAATCTTAAATCATCAGAAGTAATTCATGGCGTCATCGATTTCATTAACCAGCCTGACAATAATGAAACCGTTAAAGAGAGTCTCCAAAAGATTTCTTTAAACTAAATTTTCTGTTTTCAAGATCTTCTCACAGGTATGGTTAGCCTTGGTTACAAACCAATCGTAGTCAATTTATAACTTTTAGCATGCACCAACACCAACTATAATTCCCAAATTTATGTTGAGAGATTCCTTTTTCTTCCTGCTAAACCGTTTGCATCGGCACTCTCATTAATCTCTTACCAGAATAATCATTGGGGTTTTGCTTTCCTATGTCCTAAAAAATTCTTCCCAATCCTACTTCATGTTTATTATTTGGTAATACGAGTTAACGCAGAAATAAAATTCTGTTGATTCAGAATGACACAATTTCTTACGCACAATCTGCTATGCCTTAATTCGAAATTGTCAAGTACTCATGAACACGCACCTTTGCATCGTTAAAAAACAACAAACCAAAAAAAATATAAAAAACCAATTTTATGAAATCAAAATTCAGTGCTCTTGTAATTTGTTTTATGATGTCAGTAGCAGCTCTTGCCGCCACACCCACTTCAGTCTTAGTAAAAGCTGCTTCTAAAGAAAGCGTATTTAACATCCACTACAGCGCAATAGAAAAAGGAAATGTGAAAGTATCAATCCTTGATAGCAACGACAAATCAGTATTCAACGAAATACTAACCCAAATAACCTCTTTCGTTAGACCTTACAACTTTAGTGAATTACCTGAAGGTGAGTACACCATTGTAATTGAGGACATAAACGGCAAGCAAGCTGAAAAGATTAATTATACCTTGAACAAAATCACCAGTTTCATTAACGTTGCGAAAATTGCTAACGAGGGAAATAAATATTGGTTGAATGTAGCCAACAACGGAACCGATATTCTATCAGTAAGAATCTACTCTCAGGATGGCACTCAGCTTCATGAACAATCAGTGAAGGTGACCGGAAATCTTTCTTTAATCTACAATTTAAATAAGGTAAAGCCAGGCGCGGTAAGATTTGAAGTAACATCCGGCAACGGAAAAACTCAAACGATTAATTTCTAATCCAAAAACAACAACAAAAGCCACTCATAAACGAGTGGCTTTTTTTGTCCTATTTCTAAAGAAATTAATTTCTTTTCTCTCGTAAAAAATTTTTTACAACCCGTTGATTTCCAACCCGAAGATAAAATACGGGTGATGTGTTGCAATACACTTTAAGAAATATCCTTTTCAACAATCTTCCCAGTCTTCTTATTTTTTAAAATTACTTTCTTCACACCGTAATGTGTTACCTCCTCTTTTACTAGGTAATGATCAACATCATACTCAATCAAGTGGCTATGTTTTGAAACTCCCGTTTTTCCACGCCATATATCAAGTTGCACGGGCTCCCATTGTTTGGTTTTGGTAGATTTATACGCGGCATCCAAAATAGAGTTTACCACATAGCCATCGTAAAATGTTTCTTTAGGAGCCACATTTTTTTCCAATGCATTGAACATGTCCATAAACATGTGGTTATAGCCAAGTTCGTTCAACTCATCGCCTACCGGAAAAAGCCAACCCGAATTACTCTCCGCTTTCTCTGCCACATAATCTCCTCCTTTGCCCGAAGTAAACATCTCAAAACCGGTTCGCAAAAAACTGTTTATCCAAATGGTGCCTTCGGTCCCCATCACCTCATCACGTAAGTCAAGTCCACCACGAAAGGTCCAACTCACTTCAAACTGTCCGATGGCTCCATTCTCATATTTCACCAAACCAATTGCGTGATCTTCAGCATCGATCGGTTTCACTTGGGTATCAGCCCAGCACATCACTTCAATTGGCTTAATGTCTTTCCCTATATAGCTGCGTGCAATCTCCACGCAATGACAACCCAGATCAAGAATGCAACCACCACCGGCTTGTTCGATATCCCAAAACCAATCGCTGTGCGGACCTGGGTGCGTCTCTCGTGATTTCGCCCAGAGAATTCTACCTAAGGCTCCATTCTTTACACTCTCATGGGCTTTAATAAATTTTGGTGTGTAAACCAAATCTTCAAGATAACCATTGAAGATTCCTGCTTTCTCCACAGCCTCCAACATACGTTTTGCCTCTTGCGCATTCCGCCCAAGCGGCTTGGTAGTCATCACCGCTTTTTTGTGTTTGCAACAAAGCATCACCGCTTCTTCGTGCAGGTTATTGGGCAATGAGATGCAGACCACCTGAACTTCCGGTCGATTGATGGCTTCCTCCAGTATGATGGTGGAGAAAGGAACTTGATAATCATTAGCAAATTTTCGAGCTCTCTCTTCCTTGCGCGAGTAAATGGTAACAATTTTGTCTTTGCTTCTGTAGCCTTGAAGGGAATCAGAATAAAACCGACCGATGAAGCCGGAGCCAAGCATTGCAATGTTCATAAAATTATTCTACGGTTGAATTTTCCTTCTTAAATAGCAATGCAAAAAATAAAAATACTCCAACAGCAATTCCAGCCGGCACTAACCAAATTTGTTGCCACTGATGAACACCCTCTACCTTGTAGCTATCGGCCACTTGCCCTGCTAACCAAAACCCCATAAACATACCAACACCATAGGTTGCCAGCGTAATCATGCCTTGCGCAGCAGACTTAATACCCTCTTCAGCTCTCTTCTCTGTATAAATTTGACCCGTAACAAAAAAGAAATCGTAACATATACCATGCAATAGAATTCCCAAATACAAAAAGGAAACAAGGCTATCTACGTTACCAAAACTAAACAGAACGTACCTCAACACCCATGCACCCATGCCAATCAAAAGCATAGTCTTTATACCAAACCTTCTGAAAAAAAGGGGCATCAATAACATAAACACAGTTTCCGAAAGTTGACCGAGGGTCATCTTGCCTGCCGCATTGGCAAAATCAATTTCATTTAAAAATTTATTGGCCTCTTGATAGTAAAATGCGAGGGGTATACATATCAGCATAGACGAAACGAAAAACACAAAGAAGTTTCTGTCCTTTAGAAGTTTCAAGGCACCTAGTCCGGCAATATCTGATAAGGAACGTTTTTTATCAGTACCGGAAGGTGGCGTATCTGGCAAAAAGAAACTGAAGAACCCTAAAAGAAGAGAAGCAACTCCTGCCAATTTAAAAGTATTAGCCAATAGGGTTCCTTTCTCCCATCCAAACCACCCAATGGTTAGGCCTGCCACTATCCAGCCAATTGTTCCCCACACTCGGAGGAGCGAAAATTGTTTCTCAGGATTAGTTAGTTGTTTAAAAGCAACAGAATTTACTAAAGCGAGGGTAGGCATATACAAAAGCATATAACCGAGAATGAGTAAATAAAAGTTTCCAAAGTCAGTTTGTTTGGATAGATAGTACATAAATACCGTTCCACATAAATGGATGACCCCCAAAATTTTCTGGGCAGAAAAGAAGCGATCTGCAATTAGCCCTATTATAAAGGGAGCAATGATTGCACCTAATGACTGCGTACCATACGCCATTCCATTCTCAACATCAGTGGCGCCAATCGTCTTACTCAGATAGGTACCCATGGTAACAAACCAAGCCCCCCAAATAAAAAATTGAAGGAACATCATCAGAGAAAGTTTGACAGTAATAAGTGGTTTCACTAGAATAAGGGTTTCTTAAAAGTAGCGAGCTGCAATGATTGGTCAAAATAATTTATGATAAGTCTATGCAAAAAGGCGTATTACTTTTTGCATTTTTGTTAGATGGGCAGAAAAATAAGATGGGGCATTTTAGGCAGTGGCAAGATTGCTAGAAAATTTGCTGGTGATCTTAAACATGTGAAGAATGCCGAACTAATTGCCGTGGGTGCCCGCGAACAAAGTTCTGCCGATGTGTTTGGCAATGAATTTAATATTCCTTTCAGGCATAACAGTTATCAAGCGTTAGTCGAAAACCATGAAGTAGATGTAATTTATGTAGCAACTCCGCACGGCTTTCACTTTGAACATGCCTTGCTTTGCCTTCAAAATAAAAAAGCGGTATTGCTGGAAAAAGCTTTCACTATTAACGCCAAGGAAGCAAAAAAAATAATCTCTTTTGCAAAAGAGCAAAGGGTATTTTTGATGGAAGCTTTTTGGACACGCTTCCTTCCACACTATTTAAAAACAAAAGAATTAATTGAGGCCGGGAGAATAGGAACCATTCAATCCATTATTGCAGAATTCGGATTTAAACCAACGCCTCCCTTTGCAAAACGAATATATGATCCCCTGCTTGGCGGAGGTTCACTCCTTGACATTGGAGTGTATCCGGTTTTTCTTGCTTTAGATCTGCTAGGGAAGCCTGATGAGATCCATGCCTGGATGACACCCAGCAAAGAAGGCGTTGATGATCAATGTGCCGTTCAAATGCGATTTAAAAATGGGGCGATGGCTCAACTTTTCTCCACCTTCTCTTCTAACTTAGCTACAGGTGCTGACATTGCCGGTGATGGCGGCAGGATAAGAATGACTCACCGATTCCACGGACCTACTACTAAGTTAGAGTATTACCCAAATACGGTAGACTCAAGACAAGCGATTGCCTTTGAAGTCGCTAAGGGAAATGGCTACGAATATGAAGCTCAACATGTAACGGAATGTTTGCAAAAAGAACTTGTTGAAAGCCCTATTCGAACTCATGTTGATACAATTTTATTGATGGAAACGTTGGACATCATCCGCTCCAAGGCGGGAATCGTTTATCCTGCGGATCATTTGTAATATACTAAAACTACCATGATAACAGTAGAAGAAATTTTTTTAGGCAGCGCCATTAAGTTTTTCCGCTATTACAAGAAACTGGGCGAGGGAGCAATAGCACAATTAAGCCAAGAACAATTGTTACAAAAGCCCAACGAGGCCAGCAACAGTATTGCCTTAATCATTCACCATCTCAGTGGCAATATGCTTTCCCGATGGACAGACTTTTTAACCTCCGATGGCGAGAAGCCCTGGCGAAATCGTGAAGGCGAATTTGAAGACACTTATCCCAACAAAGCCACTATGATGTTGGCATGGGAAAAGGGCTGGAATTGTTTGTTCGAAGCTTTAGAAACTGTGCAGCCCACTGACTTGACTAAAATAATCTATGTCAGAAATGAAGGTCAGACTGTGTTAGAAGCCATTCAACGACAATTGGCTCACTACCCCCACCATGTTGGACAAATTCTTTATCAAGCCAAAATTCTTAAGGGCAATGAATTTAAGTCGTTATCTATCCCAAAAGGCAATTCAGAAACGTTTAATCAGCAGCACTTTGCCCAACCCAAAGAAAAGAGACATCCTACGGATAGGTTATAAATTTGGAAATTTACCTAGAGGCGTTAAATTTGCACTCCGTTTCAGGTTCAAGGTTCATTTTGAATCAGAAACAGGTTAGAAAGCGGGAGTAGCTCAGTTGGTAGAGCACGACCTTGCCAAGGTCGGGGTCGCGAGTTCGAGTCTCGTTTCCCGCTCAGAAATATAAGCACCACATTACGGTGCTTTTATTTTTTTGGCTGCCCGGGTGGTGGAATTGGTAGACACGCAGGACTTAAAATCCTGTGACCCTTAAAGGTTGTACGGGTTCAAGTCCCGTCCTGGGTACGAAATAAGCAATTAAAGCACTGATTATCAGTGCTTTTTTGATTTATGGGTGGCAAGAAAGGTGGCAATCAAGCCCAAGAAACCAACAAATTAAGATTGTCAATTCTATAAGTCATTGCGAGTACGCTGACCTCGAATTTCTTGGCCAGCTTGCTTATAGAGTCATCTTCATCATCAGTCAGATCCATTTTGTATTTCTTAATCTCGCTGATCAGTAAATCCTTTGGCATTAATAAGGCAGCCGCGAATGCATTTGCCTCCTGTTCAATCTTATTCTCCCCTGTCGAAGACTGCTCATTTCTAAATAGTTTAAATTCCTTCTTATCAATAAACATATCGTTGTTTATTTTATGAAGAATAAAATGACCTAATTCATGAGCAATAGTAAATCTCCTTCTTACTGGTGACTCATTTGGGTTGAAACCGATAGTGCCTTTTCCATTCTGAATGTATAAAACGCCCGATACATTGCTTCCAAGGTCACGAGAGACAACATCTAAGCCTAATTTCTTTGCAATCTTTTCAACCTGAATTGGAATAGACTTAATTTTGAGTTCTGACAAGACTTCAGTTGCTTGTGATTCAATAAATTTTGAAATCATTACGTAGTTATTTCGAAGTTATTTCTTCAAGAAATTCAGAGACCATTTTTATTGAGTCTCCTGTAGTTGCTTTTGAAATCTCTCTCTTCCTTCGAGAGATCTTATCCGATTCTATTGCTTGAAAATTGAATTCCTTGCCCAAAAAATCAAGCAATGAAACGTTAAAGATTTGAGCCAAATCAATCAGTAAGTGAAGAGAGACATGATGTCTACCTTTTTCAATATTAACAACTGATGCACGACTCATTTCGAGCTTTGCAGCAAGTTCCTCTTGACTTAATCTTGATCTATTTCTGAGAGAACGAATTTGTTTACCTATTGAAACATAAAGAATCTCTTGTTTTTCAACGGTCATGACTACAAATATAGCTATTTAATACCCAAATGTCAAGAATTATAAACTGTTTATAATTCTTGACATTATAAATAGCACTAGTCACTATTTTTGACATGTCCATTATTTTTTGTACTTTAGTAGGCATAAAAAAAGGGGTCTGACGAACAAACCCCTGATTTTTACACCCTGGGGCCTTGCGGACCCTAAGGCAGTTTTTAAATGTGGTGTTTAAAACTATGTAAAAATCAGAAAACAACAAATCAATTTTTTCGAGCGTCAGACTCTGAAACTTAAACAAAAAATAACTCCGCCTTAGTTCTAAATCAATTCTCTATGTCCGCGGTAGCACATATTAAGTGTTAGGGGACCGTTTAATTGAATTTTTTTCTAAAACTTAAAACTAAAGCGATGAGTACATCAAATGTGCATGACGTTAAAAATCCTCCTGATGACGTCCGTCAGGATATTGTTAAAATAACCGTGGACAATGTAACACGGGAAATTCACAGAGGCCGAAGAACTGTTGCCGAAATTAAGGCAGCAGGTGAGGTTCCCCTAGCTTACACTTTAGTCCAGATCGAGGATGGAAAACTTGTTCCGCTACCAGATGATGGCTCTGTTGTCATAAAAGGTGGAGAGCAATTTAAGTCTCATCCAAAGGATGGAGGGAACTCATAATTGACTGAAATGAGTTTCGATGAAAGTCAAATCCGGGAACTGGAGAAATCCTTTCCCGGATTTAAACATCACAAGGACGGTGGCTTTGATTATTTCCATATCCCAAAACTAAAGCTACCCAACGGATGTGTTCCCGATGCTGTTGAAGCACTACTATGCCCGCAGCTGAGAGACGGGTACAACTCTAGGCTATTCCTTTCCCAACAACTAACAGGCTGTCCTCAGAGAAATTGGAGCGGCCCCTATAGGATTTTGGATCGTAACTGGTATGCCATATCATGGCAGACGACACCAAACAACGATCTTTTTCAAAAACTAATGATTCACCTTAGAGCATTTGACAATGGAGCCTCAAGTTAAACTTCGAATACCAAGATCCTTGTTCGAAAAAATCATCAAGGATTTGAGACGAGAGCACGAATTTGCTTTTGAACGAGCTGGATTCACTTTTGGTCGTTCAAAAAAGTTCGGTGAGAATCGTTTTACTGTTTTTCTCAATGAGTACGCGCCTGTAGAAGATAAAAACTACATCAGGGACAAAAGTGTTGGCGCTCGAATTAATTCTACAGCAATTACAAGCGCAATGCAAGTTGCATTTACCGGTGAGAAATCTTCATTCCACACTCACTTACATGATTTTGAGTACGATGATATCATGCCCCAATTCAGTTTGGTTGATCAGGAAGAATTGCCGCCAATTGCTAAGAGCGCAATTTCATTCGCGCCAGGACAAGTTCACGGCTGTGTTGTATTAAGTGGTAACTCGATTAATGCAATTGTATTCTTGCCAGGCTATCAGAGACCAATTCAACCGATTCAGATTTCAATTGTCGGGTATCCAATGGTATTCGCATTCCCTCAGCTTCCACTTTCATTTTCGAAAAGTGAACGCTATTCACGTCAATCCTTTCTTGGCCAGAATGCACAGGATTTGATTTCGCGTTTAAAAATTGGAGTCGTAGGATTAAGCGGTGGTGGCTCGCATATTTTTCAACAATTAGCGCACATAGGGTTTAAGAAGTATGTGCTCTTTGATAAGCAGAATGTTGATTGGAGCAACACTAACCGCCTTGTCGGTTCAACTCTTGAAGACGCAAAAAATGAAGAGCCCAAATTTTCGGTCGCAAGTCGATTAATTAAATCTCTCAATCCCGATGCAGAAATTGAAGGAGGGCAAATGCTTTGGCAAGACTCACCCGAGCTTCTACAGGACTGTGATATCGTTCTTGGATCTGTTGACACGTTCGCTGGGAGAAGGGATCTTGAGAGTGAGTGCAGACGTTTTCTCATACCATACATTGATATCGGAATAGACATTATCAAATCTGGTGACGAACCGTACAATATGTTTGGTCAGGTTCAACTATCGATGCCGGGAGAGCCTTGCATGATTTGCAGAGGTTTTTTAAGTGAAGAGAACCTTGCCAGAGAGGCTAACCGATACGGTGATGCGGGGGAAAGACCCCAAGTTGTTTGGGCAAACGGAATGCTAGCATCTTCTGCGATCGGTGTTCTAATTGACTTAATTACCAATTGGACCGAAGAAAAAGATCGACAGGTGTATTTCTCTTATGAGGGCAATCGCGGCATTCTTAGCAAGCACATAAAACTAGATTATCCCACATCGGGTGATTGCGAACATTATAGGGTTTCAGATACAGGACCTGTGCGACTGTGACAAACCTATACCCCTGGGTTTTGAGTTGGGGAATTTTCAAAATTAAATCTTGATCTATGGATTTTCAGTATGCTCCTAACAAAGTGAAAATCTGCAAAAAGGATGTCTGTGTTGATGTTTATGGTGATTGGGCGAAGGCTCTCACTCTCGCATTGACTTTTGCGGCCGTTGCATATGGAGTTTCTTTGTTGGCAAAAGCAGTTAGGTAATCTTAAGGCTCGGCTAAATAGTCGAGCCTTTTCTTCCATAGCCAATGTCAAGTTTATCATATCAAAAACTTGTCTATTAAGGGCACTATTTCTATCTTTACATGGTTAATCATCTCTAAGACCAGGATTACATAGATTACTATGGCAACTTCTACAGCACATATTGTTCGAAAAAAGGTTGAAAAAATACAACCAGGAGAGGTTTTTGCCTATTCAAGCTTCAACTTGGATAAATCTGAAGATCTATCGCTTGCCAAGTCACTAAGTCGCTTGACGAAGGAGGGGGCTATTATAAGGTTAGCCAGGGGAAAATACTACAAGCCAAAAAATACTTCTTTCGGTAAATTAAGGCCTTCTGAATCAGCTCTTGTTGAAGCGCTAACCAAACGCAATAACGAACGAGTGGGCTATCTTACTGGTACATCAGTATATAACCGTCTCGGTCTTACCTCACAGGTTTCTAACACCCTTGTGATTGCTACAAGCAAACCACTTCCTCCTAAATCTCTAGAGGGCTACAGAGTGAAATATGTTAAGCGCGAATTTGATATTCGCGATCAAGATATTCCTTTGCTCCAAATACTTGATGCCGTTCGTGACATAAAGAGCATCCCTGATTCTTCTCCGGACGAAGCTTTAAAAATTCTTATATCAAGAATTAAACAGTTCTCGGTGGAAGATAGAAACCAACTCTTAAAACTCGCGCTGAATTACAATGCAGCTACTCGTTCTCTACTCGGAGCTGTTATGCAACAGTATGTCTCTCGAGCGCCAGTAAATAAACTTGCTGATTCCCTTAATAAGTTGTCTTCTTATGAAATCGGTGTAAGTGAAAATATACTGCCAAATAAATCCGACTGGAATATTAGATGACCTTTCACCAATCGCCAGAATTCGCAGATGCTCTGCAAGCTGCAGCAAGTCATTTTAAAATGCGGTCCATCTTCATAGAGAAAGATTATTGGGTCACTTATGTGTTAAGAAATCTTTCTCAATCTCCTCATGCCAACGAAGTCGTTTTTAAAGGTGGCACTTCTCTTTCAAAAGCATATAACTGCATTGAACGATTTTCAGAAGATATTGACTTAGCCCTGATCAAGAAGCCAGAGGCGTCTCCAAGTCAATTAAAAAATCTCATAAAAACGATTGAGACTGCTGTTTCAAACGGCCTTGAATATTTTCAACATGAAAAGGAAGAAAAGAGAGGTCGAAACAGAAGAACTTTTTATCATTACCCGAAAGTATTGTCTGATGCAGACTTTGGACAAGTAAAAGATCACATACAACTTGAGATAAATACTTTTACGAATCCAGTTCCTCACGAGGAAATAAATATAAGTTCTTATGTCGGTCAATTTTTGGAGCAATCCGGCTTTCAAGATAGAGTGGAACAATATCAGCTCAAGCCATTTACAATTCACGTTCTGGCACGTGAAAGAACTTTTTTTGAAAAGCTACTCTCACTTGTACGTCTTTCTTATGAAGGTCCTGAGAAGCTGAGAGAAAAAATCCGACATTTTTATGATTTACATAAGCTATTAGGACAGCAAGATTTAGCCCTACTCGATCTAAGGAATTTTGAGATCGTTGATCTTGTAAAAGCCGATGATAACAGTAACGAAATCTTTAAAGGCGAATGGATAAACAAACCATTCTCAAGCTCACCTTTATTTGTGGATGTTGAGAAGTCCTGGAAAGAAATAGAAAGCACTTACAAGAAGGATCTAGCTGAGTTAGTTTGGTCAGAATTACCAGAGCCTGAAAGAATTATATCTTCTCTTATAAGCATAAGGCAGTTTTTGACAGAATATGATAAGAAGTAGTAGCAGGTTGATTTTTACCTGCGATTCAATGAACTTACATAGCTAAATTTTCATCTCTGCGACTTGAACGAACAAGCCACCCGTAAAGAAATCATTGACAAAAAACTGCAGGCTGCGGGATGGAATCTTTCTGACCGAACGCAAGTAGTTGAAGAGTATGATATAGAAATAGGTTTGCCTGAAGGGGTAAAAGAACCGATGACGCCTTATCAAGGTCATCAATATTGTGATTACGTTTTATTTGGGAGAGACGGTAAGGCGCTAGCAGTCGTTGAAGCCAAGAAGACTTCTAAAGATGCAGCTGTGGGCAGGGAGCAGGCAAAACAATATTGCCAGCACATTAGAGACACACTCGGTTATGAGCTTCCCTTTTGCTTTTACACAAATGGCCATGACATTTTCTTTTGGGATATCAATAATTACCCACCTCGAAAGGTTTTTGGTTTTCCCACTCGTGATGACCTGGAGCGATTTAAATACATTCAGAAGTCTAAGAGGTCGCTCGCAGATGAGCTGATTAATACTCGTATTGCCGGCCGCGACTATCAATTACAAGCCATACGATCAGTGCTTGAGGGGGTTGAAAGGAAGAAAAGAAAATTTCTTTTGATCATGGCCACCGGCACTGGAAAAACTCGCACTTGTATTGCCTTGATTGATGCTCTAATGAAAGGTGGTTGGGCAGAACGAATTTTGTTTTTAGTTGATCGCATTGGCTTGAGAAATCAAACACTTGATGAATTCAAAAGCCATCTACCTAACGAACCACGTTGGCCAAAGGAAGGAGAGTATGAAATTTCAAAAGACAGGAGGATCTATGTTTCCACCTACCCAACGATGCTCAATATTATTCGTGATGAGCAAAATTCACTATCTCCACATTTCTTTGATTTGATTGTGGTGGATGAAAGTCACCGCTCAATTTATAATACCTATCAAGAAATCTTAGACTATTTCAATACAATAACGCTTGGCTTAACAGCAACGCCAACGGATGCCATTGATCACAACACATTTAAATTATTTGAATGCGAGGATGGACTGCCCACATTTGCCTATTCCTATGATCAAGCTGTAAATAATATTCCTCCTTACCTCTGCAACTTCCAGGTGCTGAAAATCAAAACGAAATTCCAGGAGGAGGGAATTAGTAAGAGAACAATTTCTCTTGAAGATCAAAAGGGGTTGATGCTCGAGGGCAAAGAAGTAGAAGAGATCAATTTTGAGGGCACAGACATTGAAAAGAAAGTAGTCAATAAGGGTACAAATGCCCTTATCGTTCGGCAGTTCATGGAGGAGTGCATTAAGGATCCCAATGGAGTCTTGCCAGGCAAAACAATTTTCTTCTGCATGAGCATGAATCATGCGCGAAGAATTGAACAAATATTTGATGCCCTCTATCCAGAATACAACGGTGAGCTAGCAAAGGTTTTGGTTTCTGATGATCCCCGGGTTTACGGACCTGGTGGTTTGTTAGATCAATTCAAAACGAAGGACATGCCTCGCATTGGCATCAGTGTAGATATGCTCGATACCGGAATTGACATTCGTGAATTAGTCAATCTTGTTTTTGCTAAGCCGGTTTATTCCTACACCAAGTTTTGGCAAATGATTGGCCGTGGCACACGCTTACTTGAGCCGACTAGTATGAAACCCTGGTGTGCCGAAAAAGATGTTTTTCTGGTACTCGACTGTTGGGACAATTTCGAATACTTCAAGCTTCATCCGAAAGGGAAGGAGTTAAGATCGCAAGTTCCATTACCTGTGCGTCTGTTTGGATTCCGACTGGATAAAATTGAGAAGGCGCTTGATGTAGGTAAAAATGAGTTGGCACAGAAAGAAATAGGAAGATTGCGAAAGCAAATCAACGACCTGCCACAAAACTCGGTGGCCATCATGGATGCAAAATCCTCTTTGCAACGATTGGAGGATGCAAACTTCTGGGCAAAGCTTGATGACAAGAAAATTGATTTCCTCCGGGCAACGGTAAAGCCATTACTGAGAACCGTTTCCAATGTGGACTTCAAAGCCATGCGTTTTGAAAAAGATATTGTGGAAGTATCACTGGCACACTTGAGTGAAGAGAAGGAAAAATTTGAGGCCTTGAAGGACAGTGTCATTGAAGAGATTGCGAAGCTTCCTCTGTCAATCAACACAGTTGCTGTCCAAGAAGAGCTAATCCGGAAAAGTCAGACAAATCATTTTTGGGCTACAGTAACTGAAGAAGGTTTTGAAAAGCTGATTGATACGCTAAGCCCATTAATGAAACTGATTGAATCATTCGTTGTGCCTCTTGGTCCAGCTGCCTTCGATCTTAAAGATGAAGTCTATGCAAAAGAATTTGTGGAGTTTGGACCTCAGCATGAAGCTTTGAGTGTCGCCAAGTATCGTGAGCTCGTTGAGAAGCGTGTCAATGACCTTGTTTCCAAAAATCCAATTCTTCAAAAGATTAAGGATGGTAAAACCATCAATGAATTTGAAGCCGAAAAACTTGCTGACCAACTGCACGAGGAGCATCCTCACATCACTGTTGATTTGTTGCGCAGAGTTTATAACCACAAGAAAGCTGAGTTAGTGCAGTTCATTAAACATATCCTGGGAATTGAAATACTTGAAAGCTTTCCTGAAACGGTATCAAAATCCTTCGAGAAGTTTATTGCTAGCCACAGCGATCTCACAAGTCGTCAATTACAGTTCCTCGAATTATTGAAAGGCTATATTCTTGAAAAAGGCGACTTAACTAAAAGGAATTTAATTGAATCACCTTTCACAATGCTACACCCGGATGGCATTCGTGGAGTTTTCAATCCAAAACAAATAGAGGAAATATTTGGGTTCACACAAAGGCTAGTGGCATGACGGACACTATTAGAAGGAAATTGATTGAATTGGCAAGATCAAAGACTACTTGGAGTTATTCGCAACTGAATGAGCAACTTGATCTCAAATTAAATTTTCGAAATAAGCATGATAGGGTCTTAGTTGGGGATTACTTAGAGGATGTAACTATTCATGAATTCGAGAAAGGCAGACCTATGCTAAGCTCTCTTATCATTCATAAGGGCTCTGACAGGGACCAGGGTGACGGCTTTTATAAACTATGTGAAAAACTTTTGAATAAGCCTTGGCAAGAACTTAAGGCGGATAAAAATTTTGAAGTTGACAGAATTGCAGAATGTTTCGCTTTCTGGAAGGACAATGAAAATTATAGGAAATATAAAGACGATTATTAATGCTTCAATCCAATCCCATATTAAAATCTCTCATTGACAAACTTTGGAATAACTTCTGGAGTGGTGGCATTTCCAACCCACTCACGGCAATTGAACAGATCACGTATTTGATTTTCATGAAACGGTTGGATGACCTCGAAGCTAAACGCGAGCGCGATGCCGAGTTCACCGGTGAAAAATATGAGTTCCGATTCAAAGGAAAATTCAAAGTGCCAGGCAGCACAGAAAGTATCAACAAGGAAAAATTACGCTGGAGCCAGTTCAAGCGAATGCCCGCTGAACAAATGCTATTGCATGTACAAACAAAAGTATTTCCATTTCTTAAAACGCTGAATAACGAGCTCTCGCCATTTACCAAGTCGATGGAAAATGCGGTGTTCATTATGCCAAAACCATCACTGTTGGTAGAAGCGATTAATATTATTGAACAGATCTTTACAGAGATTGAAAAAGATGCGACTGAAGGCGGCCACGCTTTTCAAGACATACAAGGAGATGTGTATGAAATGCTGTTAAGCGAAATTGCTTCAGCTGGAAAGAATGGACAGTTTCGTACACCACGCCACATTATCAAACTTATGGCGGAATTGGTAGAGCCACAACTTGGACAGCGCATTGCGGATCCTGCTTGTGGTACTGGTGGATTTCTATTGGGAGCCTATCAATACATGCTTACTGATTTAGTTAGAAAGAAGAATCCAAAGAAACTCGCGAAGGACGAAGATGGTTTTGAGCGAAGCACAATGAGTGCTGCTATTAATGAGAAAGTAAAAAAAACTCTTAATGACAGTCTTTACGGGTTTGATATAGACACTACCATGGTACGCCTCGGTGCTATGAATATGATGATGCACGGCATTGACAACCCTCATATTCATTACAAGGATACACTGAGCAAAAGTTTTAACGAGGACAGCCAGTATCAAATCATCATGGCAAATCCACCCTTTACCGGAAATATCGACAAAGGTGACATCAATGAAAGCCTCAAACTACCCACGACCAAAACAGAATTGCTTTTTGTAGAACGCATTTTCACAATGCTCAGGATGGGAGGCACCGCAGCGGTGATTGTACCACAAGGTGTATTGTTTGGCAGTGGCAATGCCTTTGTGATGGCCCGAAAGAAAATAGTAGAAGAAGCCGAGCTGAAAGCAGTGATTACGCTGCCCAGCGGAGTATTCAAACCTTATGCCGGGGTGAGTACTTCAATTCTCATTTTTACTAAAGGAGGAGAAACCCAACACACCTGGTTTTATGATTTGCAAAGCGATGGCTATAGCCTGGACGACAAGCGCAACAAACTAGAAGGCCATGGCGATTTGCAGGATGTTGTTGATCGTTACAAAAAACGCGATGTAAAGAAAGACAAAGACAGAAAACGGAAATACTTCTTTGTTCCTAAGCAAGAGTTGGTCAATAAGGATTATGATTTGAGTTTGAGTAAGTATAAAGAAGAAGTTTACGAGGAAGTGAGTTATGAGAAGCCAAAAGTGATCTTAAAGAAGTTGACAAAAATTGAAGAGACCATAGAAAAAGAACTACAAGAATTAAATGATCTCCTCTGATGAAGTTTGAAAGGCTTGAAAATATTGTAACATTAGCGAAAGGAAAGAAACCTCTTTTGACAGAGGAACCTAATTCGAATTCGATCCGATTTTTACAGATTGATGATTTAAGGAATGACAACAATCTTAAATACACCAATGAGAAGACTGGAGTAATCGCAACTAAGGATGATATTTTGCTAGCGTGGGACGGTGCCAATGCTGGTACCGTTGGTTATGGAAAGGAAGGTTTCATTGGGAGTACGATTGCGGTATTAAGAAAGAAAGATCCAAAGAAATTTAGCACTGTCTTTATTGGTAAGTTTTTACAGTCGCAGTTTGAATACTTAAGTAGCAATGCGACAGGAGCAACGATACCTCATATTGATAGAAGATCGTTGGAGAGTTTAGAAATTCCAATTCTTGATATCGACAACCAAATCTGCATTGCCAATATTTTAAGCAAAGCCGAGGCGCTGATCAGTCAGCGCAAAGAAAGCCTCCGACTGCTTGATGAATTTTTGAAGAGTACCTTTTTGGAAATGTTTGGGGATTATAAGAAGATGAAAGACTCAAAACTTGAATCTTTGGGCAATCATATTTCATATCTAACAAGCGGCTCACGCGGTTGGGCTCAGTACTACTCCGACATAGGGGCTAAATTTTTAAGAATCCAAAATATTGGAAAAGGGGTGATAAGAAGAGATAATCTCATCTACGTCAATCCGCCAAAGTCAGCAGAAACTGAAAGAACAAGAGTTAAAGAAGGAGATCTAATAATCTCCATCACAGCCGATTTAGGTAGAGCATCAGTTGTTCCAAAAGGTTTTGGTGAGGCCTACATAAACCAACATTTGGCTTTAATCAGACTTAACGAAAATGTGAATCCAATTTATGCCGCGTACTTCTATAATATGCCTTTCGGTAATAATGAAATTCAAAAGAAAAATAGAGCTGCTGTAAAGGCAGGATTGAATTTCAATGACATCAACGCATTTCCTTTGCTTATCCCAGCTTGGAAACTCCAAACCAAATTCGCGCACATTGTTGAAAAAACAGAAGCTCTCAAAGTCCGCTGCCAAACCAGTTTACAAGAATTAGAAAATTTGTATGGCAGCCTGAGCCAGAAAGCTTTCAAAGGAGAATTGAATTTGAAAGGAGAAGAGTTTGCCATGGCAGCTGAGCCCAAAATGAAATACAAAAGAGACAAAAAATGAGTGGCTTTAAATTAATTGCTATTCGTCCTTTTAAAAAATTGTGACGGAAAACTTCTGTCGTAAGTGATGCCTGTCAATGAGTTTATTTTAGATTATCTAAATGCTCACCGGTTTCTTCCATGTCATTCATTCCACTAAAAGCTTCATTGAAGTCACGTGCCAGATCAGAAAACCAGTTCTCTCGAGTTTTGGTGCCACCCAATTCCAAATACTCAAAATATTGCTCATCAAATTTCTGCTCCTGTAATTTCCATTTATCCTCCATTGTTCTATTTCTAAAAATTGCGTTAACTAAGGCCGCGAAATGCTTCTGCTCTAGCAATTTCTTCTGCTCCTGAGGCAGAAATATTTCCTTTGTGATAGTCCTCACTCGTCAGAATGCTGCTAAGAGTATCGACATAAAGTTCATACCGCTCGTCAATGAAATCTTGAAGAGTATAGTTTTCCAAAAGTTCTTTCAATTGCTTACCGGTCTTAAGAAGTAGACAACTAAGAATCACTTTACCTGGCACTGTGTCGAGGGCATCAATTTCTGTGTCATTGATCATGTTTATAAGTTAAGGTCATTGATAATCTTCATCATAATAGCCGATTTTAAATCTTGATTTTTGCCTTTGAACTCATTCTCCATAAATAGTAAAAAGGTCCTGTAGAAATCGCTGAGTTGATATTCGTATACAACCTCACCTGGGCAATCAGGATTAGGTAGTTTCTTAAGGTCTTTCAAAAACGTAATACCCTTTGGCTCCATATTTTTTGCCAGCCAGAAAAAATGATTTTTATACTTTTCATATTCTTGATCAGTAATCACGTCTGCCAATGCCTGCGTTTTTTCATAGTCCATTTTGACTCTTGAATTAAATACTGCTCAAAAGTAGAAAAGAGACGCAAATAGCGCATACATGCGTTGATATTAATTTCTCTGTTTGCCCACTTTTCATGGGTGAACAATACCAGGGACAATAAACTACTTAAGCGGTTCGGAAAACATATTCGGGAGCTACGTATAGCTCAAAATTTATCTCAAGAAGGCTTAGCAAATGAAGCTGAAATCCCAATAAGCCAAATTGGTCGAATAGAGCGTGGAGAAATAAATCCAACACTTAGTACAATTAATGCCCTCTCTCAGGCGCTAAAGACCTCTTTAAAAAGGATCATGGATTTTAGCGACTAATGTACTTTACAGAAACTATCAACCTTATCTAATTCGCATCCTCGGTCTAATCGCCTCGACTTGATTGAAAATTCGGTCATCGGAGAGTTTAGCTCTTATTAGAACCTGCGTGTCTGCTGGCATATCTTTAAGGCGAGCTTTCATTTCTCCGTGTTGGAAATAAATCGAACCGTCTTGCCCCGTCTTTATTTGAATCCCATAAAACCCGTGAGTAAGTGCCAGCCATGCCTGAACATTGTTGTCTTTGCAGTCTTTCCAAGGCAACGTCTCCAGCTTAATCTGCAAAGCAAACTTAGATTCCAGTTTCTTGAGCTCTTCCTTTGAGTCGTTCAATTCTTTCGAGATTTGACTGTAGGTCGTCTCGAAGCTTCTGAAGGATTGACCGATCTTTTTCATATCTGATTCCAGCTCCCTCAAGCCAGGCAGTAATTTTTTTTTTCGCTCCTCGATGGCAGTCACTTCTTGAATCGCATTTGATTTCATTTTCTCCACCCTCTCCAATTCTTCAACCACATTTTCATTCAGCTTTTGACGAAACGCCTTAAACTCCTTGGCTTCTAATCGAGTGGCATTAGAATAAGACTGGCCTCTCTCCATCCCCAACACTTGAGCAGTGATCGTTTGCATCTCTCGAGTGTCTCCAGGATTAAGCTTAATACTCCTCCCTGTTTTCTTATCCTGCCAATCGAATACAAGGTGAGCGTGATGATTAATTATTGGCTTTCCAAGCTCGAGAGTTTTATCCCCTAAAGCTTTTGCTGCTTTGACTCCTTCTTCTGTAACAATATGCCCCTCATCGCGGTGGATATGTATTTGAAAACATTCTATGCCAAAGCGCTCTTTGAATTTAAGTCCAAGTTCGCGTAGCTCATGCATTGTCGTATCTGCTTTTATTACTGCCAGTCCTTCTCTAATGGGCTCCGATCTCGGTTGCATGTTCTGCCCCACTCTCTCACGGTAGAGTTCTTTGATCGTCACCATGCGGAATGAAATAGAATCAGTTTTCCAGTGCTCATGCTGCCCTTCAAATCCTGGCAAGATGTAATCCAGTTTAACTTTTCGTTCGTTGTGTGCCTCGCTCTTTATCACTTTAGCGGGCTTGATATTGATAGAAGTCTTCTTTGCCATAATATGTTGGTGTTAGTTGTCTTTCCCCCGTAGGGGCCCACTACCCTGTAAGGGTTATAGTGGGCTATAACCCTTAGTAGATATTTTGTTTTTGGGTTTTTTTTGACGCTTTAAATAGATAACCACTCTAAACCATCTCCTCCACTCTTACTCATTCTTTCTTCACTTCTCTTCTCTTTTCCTTTCTTCTTCTTTTCTCTTCTCATCCCAAACTTGAAAAAACTCAAATGGGTCAATATTCTCCACACTCCGTCCGATTTGATGATAAAATGTTTTTGGTGTTGCTGGTTCGTAGTTGATATAATCAAAAGCGATTTTAGAAACTTCTTCGACTGATGGTTTCTTATTTGAAATCTCAGTCAACACAGGCTCATCATTTATTACTGAATCAATTTTTTCTGGATTCTTAGCAAGACCCTGGATTTTTCCTTTGCTGATCGTGGATTCTCCTTTGAGTATTTTCTTTTTGAGTTCGGGGTCTTTTTTCCCAATTGCCTCTACTCCTTTTGCAAACTCCGCATCTCTGACAATCGTCTTTGGACTAACGTTGTATTCCTTTGCCAAAGAAACAGCAGTGCTTTCCGAAGCTAACTTTTGGTCATTTTGACCAGAAGTTAAATCGGATCGTTTGCCTTGCGATTTCTCCTGGTTATATCTAAGGCCTCGGAGATAGCTTTGTTGCTCCAAAGAAAGATTCCGTCTGCCAAGCTGATTCTTCACCATCCATTCTTTCGCCTCTTCCTCATCTTTGAAATCGACTTTCTTAAATGGGAATTCAAGCTTGTGCTTTTGGCAAATCGAAAAACGGTTATGACCGTCTACTAAAACAAACTGATCGCCTAGTGGCCAAATGATCAGAGGATCTCTAATTCCTTCCAACAGAATATTTTCTTCTAACTGCTCAAGCTCCTCAGGTTTTAGCTGTGGTATTAAGTCTCTAAGGTCTTCTCGAATAATAATCCGATCACGGACAGTTGATTCATTGGCTTGCTTGCTTGCAAGTGCTCCACCCAACAAGCTTGAAAAGTCTTTACTCATTGTAAAATCTCTTTAGCCAAACTCATATAATCAATTGCTCCAAAACTTTCTGGACTATACGCGAAAATATCCTTCCGGCTCGCACTAGCCTCAGCGATTGCAACGTTCTGTCGGATTGTCGTATTGAAAACTTTCTCCTTAAAAGTGTCCCTCAAAGCATGACTTATGTCTTTGCTTATTCGTGTGTGATTGGTTTGAGTAAGTAGAAGTCCAAGCACCGAAATTCCATCATTCAATTTTTCACGTACGGTGGTGATAAGATTGTTAACAGTATCCAATCCTTTTAGTGCGAGGAATTGCGATTGAACTGTAATCAAAACGTCAGTTGATGCTATCAAAGCGTTTTGAGTAAAAATACCGAGGGAAGGAGGGCAGTCAATTAAAATGAAATCGTAGTTTGATTTAACCTTGTCCAATTGCCCCTTAAGCAGGAAGTAACTATTGATGTTTGAGTACATACCAGGTTCGATGGCTGATAAGTCAAGCGAAGCTGGAACAAGGTGAAGAGTTTCAGTTATGCATTTTATTGGAAGGTTCTGAATCTTTAGTGCAAACACTTCTGAAATAGTTTCGTTGCTGTCCTCAATTCCTAAAGACTGTGAAAGATTAGCTTGAGGATCAAGATCAACAAGTAGAACGCTGTGACCAAGTTTTGCCAAAGCTGCTCCGAGGTTTAAAGAGGTTGTTGTTTTTGACGTGCCTCCTTTATGGTTTAGTATCGCTATAATTTTGTTCATGGGGTTTTGCTTAGAGATTGAGATATTTTTCTTTGTAGCTCCTGTAGAAATTATCCACTGCCTCCTTTGGTAAATCCGAATCGCTCCTAAGTCGGATTACATAGGCATTGAGGTCGATCATGTTTGAGAAACGCCTAAGAGAAATATCGAGCGGATCTAACTTGGGTGCTCTTGTTCGCACTTGCAATTCATTTGCAATTGCACTTGGGCTCAGCCCATTTCTGAGAAGGCTATAAAAACGATTTATGAACGAGGCGAATTTTTTTTGCTCAATCCACCTCGTGTTAATCCATTCTGGAAAATCATAGTAGAGGTTAAGAATCTGCTCCAACGAATCTCCTCTCCTTGCATAATATTCAATTCGATCTACCGGAGTGATCTTTGGGTTTGTTGTTGATTTATCCAAGGTAGCCGTTAGTGAAGTCGCGCAAAATCCAATTTGTCAGTAAATCAATTTTGTCGCGTCTTTCATTTTGCCCGACCTTTTTGCTATAGCCGGTCAGCGTGTACCCATTTTGCAAGTAGATGATGCGAACATAAGTGCTATGCGCTTTGTCCCAAATAGGTTCGTTTCGTATTTTTTTAGAAGTGATCATGTTTCATTTTTTTGTCCTAACGTTTTCTTGAAAACGTTTTCATGTTAACGTTTTCAGATGTTCGTAATTAGAAAACCTACTACAGAGAACGCTTGGAAACTTCTTTGAAAAAGATGGTTCCCAAACGGAGAACTGTTTATGAGGTCAGAAAAAAAATTACCGTGAAGGCAATAGATTTTTAGCGTTGTGATTTTTATCACAACGTTTCAATGCTGGCCTGCTGATAGTCGCGAACTATTTTGCAGTCCCTGATATTTTACTTTGAATAATTAGGAGCTATTAAGAATTATAGCTTCAGGGGAAATGAGGTCGACTTGACGGATGTAAGAATTATTTTTGTTCATAGTAAGAATTGTTGTTGTTAACATTTCTTATCTTTGAACCACTTGAGGTCTCAATTCAAGTAGAACAAAGAATTAATAACCACGGCTCCAACCGTGGTTTTTATTTTAGTCAAGTACTTGATGATTTCGTAATGCTGCTTTTAATTGTGACTTAAAGTACGTCACCTTTGACGAGCCAGGAAGTTGTTCATAAGGAACCCTTCCGGATTTTTTCCAACGAATCAACGTGGCCTCAGTTACTCCAAGATATTCAGCAGCTTGCTTCTGATTTAAGCGTTCTGCTCTATCTGGATCAAGAGTCGAGGGAGTTGATTTTGTGAATTGAACGAAAATACTCTTCAGCATCCTTTCCAAATCTTCTTTTGATGTAATTACTAATTCAGTCATGGGCTTGCACAGATTTATATTACGCATGCAAGAAGTTAACTGGCAGTAGCTGATGCAAAGTGTGGGACGGTTGATAAGAAAGAAAAAATGTAATCAACTGACTACTAAATGATTCTAAGAATTAATATTTTTGAAAGTTCCTGACTTCAGGGACGGCTTCAGGCTTTTTCTTTTCAACCAAATTTCCCATACGTCCATACACTTCTCTTTTTCGCACAAGAGACTTTCGTATATCCTCATAAGAAAAGCCTCTCATGTTGAAAAATAATGCGCTAATCCAAATCCTTAGATCCTTTAAGTTCTCCAAATCATTATACTTTGAATTGAACCCTTGGATACCATAAACAAGATGCCGAATAATAGTAGCTGGCTTTACGTTGGGAGTAATTTCTTCTTTGACCCGAAAATCACGAACAATTTCTTTATAACTGCTCTTAACAATTTTACACCTTACTGAAATCATTTCATCAAAACTGAAAATTAAGCCACCATACTCGTGATTTAAATCACCTAAAAGCTTGATCTTCTTTCTTAGAATTGAAATCTGCGCTGGAGACTTGAACTCAATCTCTGGGGTCATACTTGTAATAGTCTGGTATATCCAGTGCTGAAGCAGGTACTCCCTCTTTTCAATTTTTATTTGAGTTTCTCCTTTTTGAATTTTGAAAGAGATAAAATCTAAATCACCATTGTTTGTATGATAACTTGCTAATAGTTCGTTCAGGTTATTTAGAAACTTAAATCGTTCGAGCGGACTCTTTTTGACAAGCTGATCCCCTGCTCGATGAATTATCGCGGAATCAGAAAGGACGATCAAATCATCAACACACCATTTGTCATTTTTTCCAAGTACTTCTCCAAAACAACCGAATGATGCTCTGATTACCTTATCAAAGAGATCTAATAATTCTTGGTGGATAGCTCTATATATTGATGATTCTATGCTGAAATCGTGTTGAGTCATTAGACGAGAAATGTCAAAACTCTTCGAAATAAAATTTGCAGTCTTGTACCAGTCCATCTCTTCCTGGACTCCCTTTTTTAGTAGCGCATAATGCTCAGTCAAAATCCCTTTGCAGGACGTTACTTCTCCCTCTGTTAGTTCACCAGGATTTTCGTTATCAATCGCTTCAATCCAATCATCTGAGTAAGGATTTATGATGATGGCCGTCTCAATAAATTGATCGGCCGGGAGCTCACTCATTCTCTTGTCAATAATTTTCTCTATTTCAAAACACCAGTGACTCAATATTTTTGTGCGTAGCCGACTCATCTTTCAAATTTTATCCCATCCTTTGTCGAGCTGTTGCTTCTCATACTCCTTAGTGAAATTCACGTAACGCTTAAAGTTCTCTTCCTTTTTATGGCCACTCGTATTCCTTACAACTCGCTCCGGCACACCCATTAAAAGACTGAGGGTAATAAAGGTTTTTCTGGCTACGTGACTTGTGATCAATTCATGTTTAGGATGAGTTGATGTTTTCCGCTTTCCTCCGGAAAATCTGGTAATGGTAATTTGCGTAACAATGCCCGTTTCTTTGCAGCACTCTTTTACGTAGCTATTATATTTCTGAGCTGATACGATTGGCAGAGTCTCATAAGCCGTGTCCTTGTATCTATTCAATATTTCCTTCGAATATTTATTCAAGGGAATCATATTATTTTCCTGGGTCTTTTGAATATTCTTCACAATGAAATCTCCTTGAATGTGACTTGGCTTTAGAGATACGATATCAGAAAATCGAAGGCCAGTACTGCATCCGAACAAAAAGACATCCCGCACTTGCGAAAGTCGTTTCGTTTTAAACTCATAATTATATAGAGCTAAGAATTCATCCATCGTAAGACAGATCACTTCAGTCTCACGCTCTGAAGCTTTGAATTTTTTGAATGTCTGGTCCTTGAGATAGTCTCGTTCGTGTGCCCAATTCAAAAAAGTTTTAAGGACAGCAACAATCTTTGCGAAGTAATTGTCTTCAATCGTTCCGTCTTTAGGCTTTCCTTCTTTGTCCAAGACCTTTCTTTCCTGGAAAGCATATTTTCTCAGCGCCTCGAAAAACTCCATATTCATTTTATGAAATGAAATGGGATACGAAATATCTCCCTGGAAATCTTTCAAAAAATTGAACACTGAAACCTTTCCTTTTAAGGTTCTGTCTGCCTTGATCGGTTTAATTGATTCAAGATACTCGTCAGAAATTTTGAAAAAGTCATGATGGTCAGCTTTTATGAGGGACTCATCATTCAATCTGTCAAGTATGTATTTTTCAGTCAGCTTGATTCTTCTATCAAAGGCCTCTTGGTCTATTATTTTAACCTGAGCTTTTATAAAAGCTATCCTATTGTTGAATGATTTTATGTCATCAAGAGGATCTGTCTTGCTCTGTTTAAGTATTTTCTCTTTCTCATCGTCCCAATTTTTCTCGTTCACGTGAACACCAACAACCGGTTTCCTTATCCGATTTCCGTTGTAAGTGATGTACATGTAGACAGGTCTGTCGCCATGTTTGGTGATCTTTTGCGTATTCAAATAAAACTTAACTTGCATGCTTGGGTGGCAAAAAAGGTGGCAAATATTTCTACTAAAACTGACGATTACCGACTATCAGCCAAAAATAATGCAAACCAAGCTTATATTCCAATGAATTTTAAGGGGTGATCGTGGGTGATTAAAATATAGAACCCCCGTCCTGGGTACTTAAGTTAGAAAGAAAGCCCTGAAAATCAGGGCTTTTTTATTTTTGGGTGGGCTGAAAAGGCGGTAAAATATTTTTATCTTTTTACAACATCATTCAAGACTAGTGAGAACCCGTTCACGAATTTTTTCTTCATTCATGCTATAAAAATAGAGGGAACAGATTATATTAACGATTTAATCCCCATACAATCCGCCCAAACAAAAGTTTTAACAATTCATCCTGCAACAAGATAATTCATTCCACGGCAGCAGGGAGTATCGTTATGACAAAATAAACTTGAAATGAAAACACTATTCAACCTTACTGGAAAAACAGCCATCATCACAGGAGGTGGAAGTGGAATTGGCCGAGCCATTGCCGAGCTTTTTGCAACCCATCAAGCAGATGTCTATATTTTGGAGCTTAACAAAGCTACGGCTGATGCTACAGCAATAGCCATTAAAAATAGTGGAGGTAAAGCCCACGCGATAACAGGAAACGTATCGGATCAACAAGCCATGTCAGAAATTTTTTCCTCTGTCGTGGAAAAAAATAATAAACTTGATATTTTGGTGAATTGTGCCGGCATAGCCCATGTTGGCAATCTAGAAAATACAACAGAGGCAGATATTGACAAAATTTACAACGTAAACGTAAAGGGGGTTTATAATTGTATGAAAGCCGCCATCGGCAACATGAAAGAGAAGGGTGGCGTAATCCTCAATATTGGGTCTATTGCTTCTAGTGTAGGCATTGCCGATCGCTTTGCTTATTCCATGAGCAAGGGGGCTGTTCTTAGTATGACTTTATCTGTAGCGAAGGATTACATTAAACATAACATCCGGTGCAATTGTATTTCGCCAGCCCGGGTGCATACCACTTTTGTGGATGACTTTATTCAAAAAAATTATCCCGGTAAGGAAAAGGAAATGTTTGAAAAACTTTCTGACACACAGCCCATCGGCAGAATGGGCAAGCCCGAAGAAGTAGCTGCCCTCGCTCTCTATCTTTGCTCAGACGAAGCAGCCTTTGTTACGGGTAGCGATTATCCAATTGACGGAGGATTTATACGACTAAATAATTAATTAAAATAAATTATGAAGTTCTCTTTACGAGGTACGAAGAACAACTTAAGCATTCACCAAATCTAACTTCTTAAAAATGAAACTCTTTCGCTTCGGCCCAATGGGTCATGAAAAACCAGGGGTATTACACAATAAGCAAAAACTTGACGTCAGCGCCTTTGGCGAGGACTTTGGTGAGGACTTTTTTGGATCGGATGGCACCATTCGGTTGCAGGAATGGCTAATGGCTAACCTAGCAAAATGCCCGATCGTTCCTGAAAGTGATCGCATTGGGTCACCAATCAAAAGACCGTCCAAAATTATTTGCATTGGACTCAATTACACAAAGCATGCCCTTGAGAGTAAAATGGAGAAACCGATAGAACCACTTTTCTTTTTCAAATCCACTACTGCCCTATGCGGCCCTTTCGATGATGTAATTATTCCAAAAAATAGCGTGAAGACAGACTGGGAAGTGGAGCTTGGATTTGTGATAGGCAAAAAAGCTTCTTATGTGGATGAGAAGGATTCGATGAGCCATGTGGCCGGTTATGTTCTTCACAACGACATCAGCGAGCGTGAATTTCAATTGGAGCGAGGTGGCCAATGGGTAAAAGGAAAAAGTGCTGATACGTTTGCACCACTCGGACCGTACCTGGTAACTACAGATGAAATCGCTGATTCTAATAATCTGCATATTTGGTTAAAGTTGAATGATAAGCTGATGCAGGATAGCAACACTGTCGATTTGATTTTTGAAATCCCTCGATTGGTAAGTTACATAAGTCAGTTTATGACACTGCTTCCGGGTGATTTGATTTCCACAGGAACACCAGCAGGCGTTGGATTAGGTATGAAGCCGCCTTTTTACCTGAAGCCAGGGGATGTTATGGAATTGGGAATTGAAGGATTGGGCGTTTCTAGGCAGCGGGTTAAGGCGTATGGCTCATAAGGTAAGTTCCCTTAACATAGACTCTCATCAGCATTTCTGGCAATATCATCCTGAAAAAGATGACTGGATCACCCATGACATGAAAATCCTTCAGCATGATTTTATGCCAGCTCAGTTGCAAAATCTATTAGAGAAAAATGACATAGGTGGTTGTGTTGCCGTGCAAGCCAATCAGTCAGAAGATGAAACTAATTTTCTCATAGAACTGTCTACTAAAAATGATTTTATAAAAGGTGTGGTGGGTTGGGTGAATCTTAGAAATGATAGTATTGAAGAACGATTGATCTATTTTTCTGAATTCCAAAAGGTAAAAGGATTTCGCCATATAATTCAATCGGAAGCAGAAGATAATTTTATACTGCGACCTGACTTTTGTAATGGGATCTGTAAACTACAAGCCTATAACTTTACCTACGATATTCTGATCAAGCCTCATCATTTAAAGTATGTTTTGGAATTCGTAACACTTTTTCCAAATCAAAAATTTGTGATTGACCACTTGGCAAAACCGGATGTAAGAAGCCATCGAATCGATGAATGGAGGCAAGACATTCAAAAAATTGCAGCCTTTGAAAATGTGTTCTGTAAAATTTCAGGAATGGTTACCGAGGCTGATTGGGAAAACTGGGAGCCTGAAAATTTTACACCTTTCCTAGATGTCGTGTTTGAATCTTTTGGGGTAAACCGCATAATGTATGGATCCGATTGGCCCGTTTGCCTGCTGGCCGCTTCCTATGAAAAACAATTAACAATCGTAAAAAACTACCTCGGTTCTTTCTCCGAAACGGAAAAACAAAAAATAATGGGCGGCAATGCCATCCATTTTTACAATCTTTAGCCATGGAATTAAACCTGAAAAATAAGGTTATCATAGTAACCGGTGGCGCCAAAGGAATTGGTGAAGGCATTGCACTGACTTTAGCACAAGAAGGCGCCATACCAGTGGTGGTTGGTCGAAATGAAAGCGATAATCAAAAAACAGTTGATAAAATAAAATCGTTGGGCGGCAACAGTTTCTCAATCGTGGCGGAATTGTCTTCAGATCAAGAATGCAAAAAAGCAGTGGACACTACTGCAAAAGAATTTGGCAAAATAGAAGGCTTGATCAATAACGCAGGGGTAAACGATGGCGTTGGATTGGCAAGCGGCAATTACGAGGCCTTTGTAAATTCTCTTCACAAAAATCTTATCCATTATTACCTGATGGCTCATTATGCTCTCCCTTGGCTTATAAAAAGCAAAGGGGCTATTGTAAACATCGGTTCAAAAACTGCAGAGACAGGGCAAGGCAACACTTCGGCTTATGCAGCTTCCAATGGAGGAAGAAATGCCCTCACGCGTGAGTGGGCCGTAGAGTTGCTGCCCTACGGCATCCGTGTAAATGCCGTGATTGTAGCGGAATGTTATACACCCCTCTACGATAGTTGGATTAAAACATTTTCAAACCCGGAAGAAAAACTACAATCAATTGCCAAGAAAATTCCATTAGGAAAACGGATGACGACAAAAGAAGAAATAGCAGACATGGTAGTTTTTTTGATTTCTGAAAGGTCATCTCATACAACTGGGCAGTTGATTAATATAGACGGGGGGTACGTTCATTTAGACAGAGCATTGGAATAGAGATATAAAGCAAAAACATGGATCGTACAATAAGCTATTGTTTTGCCCTTGATTTAAAAGACGATCCAGCACTGATTGCCGAGTATGAAGCGTATCATGAAAATGTGTGGCCGGAAATTCTTAAAAGCATAAAAAATAGCGGGATCCTTAGAATGGAGATTTACCGAACAGGAAATCGGTTATTCATGATCATGGAAGTACGAGTTGAGTTCTCGTTAAAAATTAAAGCCCTAGCAGATGAGAGCAACGAAAAAGTGCAGGAATGGGAAAGGTTGATGTGGAAATACCAACAAGCTCTGCCATTCGCCAAGCCAGGCGAGAAGTGGGTGGCAATGAAAAAAATATTTAGTTGTTGATTGGGAGATGAAGCGTGTAAATTGAGAGCTAAATACAGCCCTTGTTGATCTACTAACTTAAGTCCCTTTAGTAAGTTTCTTAATCCTAAAATTTAGTTGTTTATCTCACAATCGTATGAAGTGGAATTCTAATCCAAAGTATCCTTCCATTGATGATCTTCGAAAAAAGGCGATGAGGAGGATCCCGCGCTTTGCTTTTGAATACCTTGATGGGGGGTGTAATGAAGATATTAACCTCGATAAAAATAGCCGTGAACTAAGAGCTGTTGAATTAATACCTCAATACTTGAAAACATTTCCTCGTCCTGTGGAAATGAAAACAGAACTTTTTGGTCAAGTATATGATGCCCCATTTGGCATTGCTCCAATCGGATTGCAAGGATTAATTTGGCCAAATGCGCCAGAGATTTTGGCTGCTGCTGCCATTCAACACAACATCCCATTTATTTTAAGCACTGTAGCTACTTCGGGAATTGAACGCATTAGCGAAATTACTAAAGGCAAAGCTTGGTTTCAGTTATATCACCCTACCGAAAACACCTTGCGCGATGACATCCTAAAAAGATTGCGTGCTGCACAGTATGAGGTTTTGGTGCTCTTATGCGATGTCCCCTCCTTTGGTTACCGACCTCGCGACATTAGGAATGGCTTATCTATGCCACCAAGGATGACCGTTAAAAACATTTTTCAAATAATGGGCAAGCCAACTTGGGCATTAAATACTTTAAGACATGGGCAACCCGGATTTGCCACGATGAAACCGTATATGCCAACTGATATGAACATGAGGCAGCTTGGCTCATTTATGGATCGGACATTTTCAGGAAGATTAAACAAAGAAAAAATTGAAGCGATTCGGGATTTGTGGAAGGGGAAGATCGTGCTAAAAGGTGTTGCCTGTGAAGAAGATGCAGCAATTGCCGTAGAACTAGGACTTGATGGAATTATTATTTCTAACCATGGTGGGCGCCAAATCGATTCAGGTGAATCATCCATTCATTCATTGATCGCAATAGCAAAAAAATACAAAGGAAAAATAAAAATAATGATGGACAGTGGTGTTCGTTCTGGCCCAGATATAGCGAGGGCATTAGCATGTGGCGCGGAGTTCACTTTCTTGGGGAGGTCTTTCATGTACGGGGTAGCGGCCTTGGGTGAAGAAGGGGGAACCCACACAATCTCTATTTTGAAAAACCAACTGCAGCAAGTAATGGAACAAGTAGGTTGTGAGGCCCCCACGGATTTTTATCACTTCCTTAAGAGTTGATATCTCAATTCAATTTTCAAAGTATTTCAATATCAACTAGTAACTGGAGTTACACAAAACTTCATATTTAACGTCATCACTAACTCCAACGCAGGTCGAGAAGTGTACTCCTCATGGTGGTATTATGAACCGAATCCTTTAGGTCAATAATTAATCTAATCATAATGCTTCTCCGCCTCCCAAATATCCTTCATCTCGTATTTGAGGCCACGGCAAACAAAAATATTCACATTATTCTCGTAAGGCATACAATGCTCACATGTTGAAACATCCGCTAATACTACTGATTCAAAGTCACCTTGATGATCTTTGAGATCTCCACCTAAAATAATGACCACCTCACCGGTATAATTTCGCGGTCCCCATATCCAATAGTTATTATGGGTTCCGATCGACTTCGGCAAACCATACTCTTGACCAAAAAAGTCAATGGCGCCACACCTACCATAGTTAGAGGAGACGATGGCGCATTTTGCTTTTTCCTTTTCTGAAAGGGTATTGTAGACGACTGCTACGTCTTTAGCTTTTTCCTTCCACCCAAACATATCTGCATAAAACTGTGGAAGGTCTGAAAGTTCTTTGCCTTCATTTGAACTTGGTTCGTTACCTATGGCTTTTGCATACGCAATGTACTTCTCAACAGGAAGCAGAGGCAAGACCATTGGTAGCAGAAAGATACCAGTGACCAATAACAAAACGCTATAGGCATATCGGATCCATATACCTGACCGCCTCACTAATTTTTGTTCTATAAACACTCCGGCTGCGGCAAACAAACCAGCATATGCCGGGGTGAGGTATTCTCCTTTGCTTGATCCATTAAGAATAAGAATCACAAGAGCGGTAAGATAAATCAACGCAACAATTTTATATTTTTTCAGTGGAGCAAAAAGAAAAAGGGCAAGCAGCCCGCTGATCCACAACGGTGTGCTGATTGGATTGAGAAACGTTACCTGATCTTTAACAAATGTAACAGCATTAAGGCCGGCATATTTTTCGGTAGAGGCATTATGGATAAACTCAAGGTGAGCAAAGTCATTTGCAAAATTCCAGAAGATGTAAGGAAGAAATAAAATTACCCCGATACTCGCTGTGATGTATGGCCAGCGTGTTACAAACCATTGACGATTCGTGAACACAATCCCCACAAAAAAACCTGCGCCTAAAAACAAAACACTGATTTTATTGAGTAACCCAATACCTAATACAACTCCTAACCAGATCCAATACGAATGATTTGGTGCATTGATAATTTTAAGAATGAGATAAACGCTAAGTGCCCATATTAATACATCAATGGAATTCATCGAATAAATAGAACTCATTCCCATGTGAATGGGTGAAAGGGCAACAGCAAGGCCAGCTATAAAAATAGCAAATATTTTGCCTCCCATTTCCTTTACTATCAGTCCGGTTATGACAATTGTGCCTGTATGCATCAATGTGGGAATGATGCGAATTGCAATAAGACTATCTCCAAACAACAACCGGCTTAGTTTTAATAGATAAAGTGAGAAAGGCGGTTGATCTACATATCCCCAGGCGAGATGATCACTACAAGCAATGTAATAGAGTTCATCACGGAAGAAATCATAAGCGCCAGTTAGGTTGGTGATAAGATGTAAAAGAAAACAGCCAAGGGCAATTGAAGCCAACGTTATTTTTTCTGCTCTGGTAAAGAGTAATGTCATAGATTTTCGTTTCCGATAGAACGTTGATAGTAATTAAGAGGTTGCTGTCTCCTAATTTTAGTTAGTGCTTGCTTGGGCCATGTTGCTGCCTTTTATCATAGTCTGCCTAAATTAAAACTCAAAATATTTTTTGCAATTTATGCATCCCTTCATTTATTCACTAGTCTTTCAGATCTTAGTTGGTAAAGAGCTTTCATTTAACCTGAAATGATTTGAAAATTCGCCAAGTCATTCCAATGGCTTATCCATTTCTCAAGTTTAACTCTTAGCAAGTGACGCGTAGCGGAAACCCCGGAAGAATGATGGATCATATGCTGAGGACAATTGAATTTTTTGAGCGATATGCGAAGCATCCTGAGCCGCCAGCGGCTATAATAAAGTAAGAATTATTTTAGCAAAAATTCATTTGAAACTTCCCAATTCCCGGTATGCTTTAACAATATCAATCGATTAAATTCAAATTTTCTGTTAAATTCTTTATCCTTAAATTCTTCCCACGCTTGTATGAATTGAGATTTGCGCAGATCACGGAAGGCAAGTGTTATGTGGGGATGGAATGGCAGATCTTTATAATCAGCATGAAAAAGATTTAACTCAATCCTGCAAAATCGTTGAAGCTCCTTTTGAAGATTGTTCAAAGACTCATTCTTTTTAACATTAATGAAAATTACCCGAGGAGCAAAGCACGAGAAATTTTGTAATTCAACGGGGAGCAAAGTTCTTTCTTTGGAGAAATTTTCTAATGATGAAATCAATATTTCCTCTTTTGACCGCTTCCATTGAAACGGCATGTGAAGCGTAATGTGAGGAGGGGAGTTAAGAGCCGCCTGGCTTTTGTATTTCTCTTTAAAATAGTTTTTTAGCGTATCAATTTCTTCATACAGGGGCGAAGGAGGAATAATGGCAATGAAATATTTTTCAAGTCCTTCAGGAAGCATATCTAAATTTTATTGCTTCCATCGAATGGCCTTGGCTTGATAAAACTGAGATCGGGAGGGTTCTAACTCAGATAATCGCACATACACATTAGTGATACTACTATCTTGTTGCAAAGCCTCCTTGTAATACCGAATAGCCTTCTGAGAATTCTTTTTCTCATAGTAGACATCCGCCATATTCTGTAGCAAAGCTGCATCGCGAACTTCATACCGATAGGCATTTTCAAAACTGATTATAGCGGAGTCGGCTTGCTGAAGCATTTCATAGTTATCTCCCAGCAAGTAGTACGCATACCCATAGTCAGGATGGTTGCGCAAGCATTGGTAGCAAGTTTTTACAGATCGGCTATAATTCTTTTGAGAATAGTAAACCAGTGCCTTGTCATACACAGCAAATTGATTTTGAGGCTCTAGCTTCAAGGCTTTTTCAAAATGATTCAGCGCAGGTTCATATTGACCTCTATTGTAAAATCTTACTCCACGATTGATCAAACTATCAACGTTACTTTCTCCATCATTGGTGATATTCGATAGAGGTTTTTCACTTTCAGTTTCATCTTCATTACTTGCCCCGCGATTGAAAGGGGCCATAATAAAGACTATAGCTATAAGGGCTATTGCAATAATGAGATAGCCCGCAAGGCGGAGTTTAAACAAATTTTGAAGAATCCCTTTCGGAAAATCTTCCGTTTGTTGATTAGGGTGCCATAAATCGGGCTCTTCTTTTGTTTGAGAATTGTAATAAAAAGTGAGGAACAAAAAGTAGCTAATTGCACCCAACAAAATCCAACAGATAAAACTGCCTAATGGCCAAAGAAGTGCCAATAGAAAGCAACAGACAATAGCCAGCTTCGTGTACTGCTTTACTAATTGCTGGTTTTGCTCTTCAGTATTCATCCATTAAATTTAGGATAATTATAAGGAGATCAAAACAATGACTACTCTCCCGCGCAATTCAAAAGTAGTAACCCTGAAGGAAGCAGGGCGAGACTTTATTTCGCTATTCTTTCCTAATTGTTGTTTTGGGTGTAGTCAATCACTGGTGAAAGGAGAGGATACCCTTTGCACCAATTGCTTGCTTGAGTTACCGAAAACGAATTACCATTTTCTCGAGGATAATCCAATCAAAACCAGATTGTCAGGTCGCTTGCCTTTAAAGTATGCTTTGGCGTTTTTAAAATTTCGTAAGACCGGTATCGTACAGCATTTGCTTCATCAACTTAAATACAACAACCAGCCCGAGGTTGGTATCAAGCTTGGAAAGAGCTACGGCTATGAATTATCACAAAGCGGATTTCAACATGAGTTTGATGTGATCGTTCCGGTGCCCTTGCATCCTGCGCGCGAGCGAATGCGCGGATACAACCAAAGTGCTAAGTTTGCCGAAGGATTAGGGGAGTCTCTCAATATCCCTTGGGATGCGGGCATATCAGTACGAAAAGTGGCCACGGTTACACAAACAAGAAAGTCGAAACAAGAACGATGGGATAATGTGAAGAATGTTTTTGACATTCCAGAAAGTGAAAGAATAAAAGATAAACGTATTCTTTTAGTGGATGATGTGATTACGACAGGAGCCACCATAGAGGCGTGTGGAATGCACCTCATAAATAATGGATGCCGAGAGTTAAGTATCGCTTGCTTGGCAGAAGCGCAATAAAAAAACCCTCCTTTATGGAGGGCTTTTTATTGCAAAATCTATTTTAGAATACTAGTAGTTTGAGCCTGCACGGATCATTGCGCAACGGAAACCGATAGTAGCAGTAGCAGAGTCTTCATCAAGGAACCTTCTTGTTCCAGGAGACATCCAATAAGCGACATCTTTCCAAGAGCCACCTTTATACACACGAACTTTATCTGAAACCAAGGAGATGAACCCTTGAGGGTTCTTAGTGTATTCAAAAGTCCTCATCGTTTTTTGAGTTCCATCAGGTAACGTAATTGTTGAGTCTTTAGGAGTTTTAGTATAACGGTTTCTGTAATCTCCGTGGCTATCGATAAAGTCATCTCTACGTATAGGATTTAAGTCATCAAAATCTTGATGAGATAGAGGACGATACACATCCATTACCCACTCACTTACATTACCGGCCATGTTATAAAGACCGTAATCGTTAGGAGGGTACTCATATATATATGAAGTTATCAAAGCACCGTCATTCAACCTTCCGGCAATACCACCATAGTCACCACGACCTCTTTTGAAGTTGGCCAAGAAATAACCCATTTGCTTTCCGAATGGATTACGAAGAGCGTGGCCATCCCAAGGGTATAAGCGCTGGTGCGTTTGCATCTCCTCTAACCATTGAGTTCCAATCAAAGCCTGAGCGGCATACTCCCACTCAGCTTCTGTTGGCAAACGGTAGGCCGGGATACTATAACCTGATTCGATAGGCACCCGACCGGCACCAGTCAATTGTTCCGGAACGGTCTCTCCTGCCTTTTCAGCAAGATCTGCATTCACCTTTGAAGTGCGCCATTTTGAATAATTGTTAGCCTGATTCCATCTAACCCCAACTACAGGAAAGTAGCGGAATCCTGCGTAACGCAAATAATAATCTACGTAAGGATCATTAAAGGCCATCTTTGATCTCCAAACTAATGTGTCGGGTAAAGCGGCTGTGTAAGCTTTACCTCCATCTACTTTTGTTGAGTCGGTAGTCAAATAATACAAATATTCTAAATAGTGAATATTGGCAATCTCAGTTTCATCCATGTAAAATGAAGCTACCGAAACAGTTCTTTCAATGTTATCCCGGAACGACATCACGTCCTCTTCAAATGACCCCAAAACGGCACGCCCCCCTTCAATAAATACCATGTTAGGGGCATCGGGTTGCTCGTTATAAGGCTGAACCTCAAAACCTTCGGCTTTGTCGCGAGTGTATTTGAGACCTGTGGCAGTACTTACTGCTCCAGGATTTTGGGCTGTGGGCTTGCCGCCTCCCTTTTTCAAAAAGCAAGAGGAGGCTAAAAATGACAGCGCAACTAAGAATAAAAAGGACTTGGAATACTTCATTTGCTTTTAGTTATGGATCAAAGTAACCGCTAATATAAAGAGATATAGATGTTTTCCAAAGCGTCAGATATTTTGAATATTATTGATAAACCCTTGTCCTATTATATGGAGCGGGGATCTGGCGCTTTTCGTTTCAACGAACTATCATTGAACATTATTGCAATACCATTTTGGGATAGTGCCTCCATTTAGGGACGAAAAGAATGCTAAAATCAGGTTTTTGGGGCTTGTTTGATACTGGTATGATTTTGACTGTTGGTATACGGAACTGAAAATGCGCTGTATGACAAAGTTTGAAGATTTTAAAACTGCCTCTTTTGAAAAAAAATGTGATTTGGTCATAGCCAACTCCACATACATAATGTCACGGAAGATTGGAGAGACCAAAGTATACCTTTATAACACAGGCGAATTTTATATTGAGGTTTATTATTCCTCTAAATACAAAAAGGTGTTGATGATCAATGCTTTTGATTGTCTCGTTGGCCTTGAGATTTATGCTGAAAAGATTTCGCTGACGGATTTGGGCTTTTGAGCTAACAAAGGCAAGAGGATTTCAATAGCTTTATTCACCGAAGAAATTTCTTCAATGGTTAGCATTAGTTTGCTCCCCGTTTCTTTCATGCGACATTTTTTGGAATGTGTTTGTACAAATAATAATATACTGCCAAAGACATCAGACCTAAAGTATTCATCTTTGCCGGATACAAAATAGGCACGAAGCTTTTCGTTTTTTAAGCTGATTTTTTCAAATCCTAATTCCTCACCAATCCACCGAAGCCTAACTGAGTTGATAAGTTGCTCAACAGAATCGGGCAGGATTCCAAAGCGATCTTTTAAGGAACCTGTAAATTTCTGAAGTTCCCCATCGTTTTTTATACTGTCCAGAGATGAATAAAGTTGCAAGCGCTCGCTGGTGTTGTTGATATAGGTATCGGGGATTAGAATTTCCAGATCGGTCTCAATTACGCAATCTTGTACAATCAGTTTTGCTTTGGCAGTAAGCTCTTCGGCAAATAAATCTTTAAATACAGTTTCTTTCAATTCTTGAATGGCGTCATCCAAAATTTTGTGATACGTATCAAAACCTAAATCAGTAATAAAGCCGCTTTGTTCTCCGCCCAGCAAATTACCGGCACCACGAATATCTAAATCGCGCATGGCCACTTTAAAGCCATCGCCTAATTCAGAAAATTCTTCCAGTGCTGCCAACCGCTTGCGGGAATCTGATGATAGTGTTGAAGTAGGTGGTGTGAGCAAATAGCAATATGCTTTTTTGTTTGATCGGCCAACACGGCCACGCATTTGATGAAGATCGCTAAGGCCAAATAAGTGTGCATGGTTAATGATGATGGTGTTGGCATTTGGAATATCCAAACCGGATTCAATAATGTTGGTAGAGACCAGAACATCATATTCGCCCTCAATAAATTTCATCATCACCTTCTCTAGCTTATTACCATCCATTTGTCCATGAGCAATGCCTATGCGGGAGTCAGGAACCAATTTGAAAATCGTGTTGGCAATCTGATCGATGTCGCTGATTCGGTTGTGAACAAAGAAAACCTGGCCACCCCTTCGCAGCTCGTGACTTACGGCATCACGAATGGTTAGCTCATTGTAAGCATGTAACTCGGTTGTGACAGGTTGGCGATTGGGTGGTGCCGTGGCGATGATGCTGAGATCGCGGGCGCCCATCAACGAGAAGTGAAGTGTCCTTGGAATCGGAGTTGCGGTAAGAGTAAGTACATCTACGTTTACCTTCAGCTCTTTCAACCGATCTTTGACTTTCACACCAAATTTTTGCTCTTCATCGATCACCAACAAGCCAAGATTTTTGAACTCTACATCTTTGCTCACCACACGGTGAGTGCCAATGATAATATTGACGGTACCTTCTTTTACTTCTTTGATTATTTCTTTGATTTCTTTTTCCGTTTTAAAACGAGAAACATATTCGGTTTTTACAGGAAAGTTGGCAAGCCTTTCAGAAAATGTGCGAAAGTGTTGCATGGCCAGAATAGTTGTTGGAACTAACACGGCAACTTGCTTGCCTTCAGTTGCCGCTTTGAAAGCCGCCCGAATTGCCACTTCGGTTTTTCCAAAGCCAACATCGCCACACACCAAGCGATCCATAGGATGAGGTTGTTGCATATCGCGTTTCACATCTTCCGTTGCTTTCGCCTGATCGGGAGTGTCTTCATAAATAAAAGAAGACTCGAGCTCAGCTTGTAAAAAGCCATCTTCAGCGAAAGCAAAACCCGGTGATTGCTTTCGTTTAGCATACAGTTCAATCAGTTCTTTTGCAATGTCTTTGACTTTCTTTTTAGCCTTAGCCTTTCGACTGTCCCACTCTCCACTTCCAAGTTTACTGATCGATGGCGCAGCACCTTCTTTGCCTGAATATTTTGAAATTTTATGGAGCGCATGAATGCTCACATACATCATATCATCATCGCGGAAAATTAATCGAATTGCTTCTTGTTCTTTACCGTTGACTTCTTTTTTCTCTAATCCGGCAAACTTGGCAATGCCGTAGTCAATGTGCGTAACAAAATCGCCTGGTTGCAAGATTTGCAATTCGCGAAAAGTGAGTGCTTTAGATTTGGAGAATTTTTCTTTGCTGCGGTAACGATGGTATCTTTCAAAAATCTGGTGGTCGGTATAACAAACAATTTTTAGCGTAGGATCAACGAACCCTTGACGCAATGAAAAGGCCAATGTTTGAAATTTTAATTCAGGATGGATTTCCTCAAAGACTCCATGAAGACGCTCCGCTTGTTTGGGCTGTTCGGCCGCAATAAAATTAGTAAACCCTTGCTGTTGGTGTTCGAGTAAATTGGAGGCCAGCAGTTCAAAATTTTTATTGAACGATGGCTGAACGGATGACTTTAATTCGAATATTTTAGAGGTTTCATAGAAGAAGCGAGAACCAAATTCAATTCGGGCAAACTTTTTTAGCTGCTGCTTAAAGTCAGTTTCAGTCTCAAATAATTGATGTGGCTCCATCACCACTTTTACTTGTCCGCTTTCCTGAAGGACCTGATCAAAACTTTGGCTGGCTTTGTCAAAGCATTGAGCCACGATGTCACAGGTAAGAGCCATGTCTTTGATCCAAATTCGCGAGGAGGGAGAAATAAAATCAAAGAAGGATTGTCGTTCTTCTTGAATCAGCCGAGTTTGCACGTTGGGCATCAAGCTGATTTTTTCTTGTGTTTCTACCGAAAGCTGTGAGCCCGGATCGAAACTGCGAATGCTGTCGACTTCGTTGCCAAACAATTCAATGCGGTAAGGTCGCTCGTTCGCAAAGGAAAATACATCAATAATGCCGCCCCGAATAGCAAATTGACCTGCCTCTACAACGAAATCTGTTTTTTCAAAATCATAGGTGTGAAGATACTCTTCTAAAAAATCCCGATCCAGTTGCTCTCCTTTTGCTATTACAAACGTATTGGATGCAAGCGATTTTTTATTGATCACTTTTTCCGAAAGTGCTTCCGGGTAGGTTACAATAATATTTCCGTCAGGGTGATTACTGAGTTGGTTCAACACCTCCGCACGCATTAGGACATTGGCATTTTCTACTTCTACATACTCATAGGGGCGCTTGTATGACATGGGGAAAAGAAAAATTTCCTTTTCACCGAGCAGATTTTGCAGATCATTTAAAAAGAAAGCCGCCTCTTCTTTATCGTGCAAAATAACAATGTGGTTGGCACGTATGCTTTTGTGCATGGCGGCCAGCACAACCGCATCGAAACTTCCATGCAGGCCTTTGAGGTGAATGGGTTGTGATGTGGACGTACGGATTCCTTCGGCCAGCGTCTGCAAGAGGCTATCCGTACGATAGAGGGAAATAAAATCAACCGCGTTCACAAAAATTAAGGGCGCAAATATAGCGTGGATTACAGGATTACAATAAGATTTGAGATTAAAGAATTTTTATAAGCTACTATAATATTCTATTACTTGTATAAACTCTTCGTCCTTTTTCAAAGAGAGATTTTTAAGTTTGATATATGCCAGAATATCTTTTTTCTATCATTAGTTAGCTTCATGAGGTCTCCTTTTGATAAGGGAAAAAGAACACCCGTTGGCTGGTCAAGCAAATATTTGGAGTAATATTTTGAAACTTTGGTGTTTCTAGAAGGTTGGTTACTTCCCCCTTCGGACCTAACCTTAAACTTGACTGTCGCTCTACCTAAAACAGAAATTTTTCGATTTGAATGAATCAATTCAAAAAGAAGAAGCAAGTTGCTAACAAAGGAGAGTACATATACGTTACTTCAATTTCCCCAACTCCTCTTTTAAAAAATCAATCGCCTCCATTGAGTCCGGATCTACACCATTTTCTTTGGCAAGAAAGTATGATATCCAGTCGGTAAGATGAATCAAATAATAATATTGCTCTAACAACGAAGCCCCCTCCGCTACGATGTCAATAATCGGATTTGATTTTTTTTCAAAAATATCGCGACAAATTTCCATTCTCTTCTCTACCCGTTCATGGTCATGATCGGAATACAAATAAATTACCTGTGCCTGCTGTAAAACTCCTTCGGGAAATTGCCAGCCCATAATTTCGTTGTGATTCATTTCCGGAAACGTGTTAACATGTGCCAGCTGCTTCGCATTTTCATTGATTTGATTTTGGAAACGAGTGGCCATTGCCTTCAAACGCTCATCGCAATAAATGATTGGCAGCTTGCCGCGAAGTTTTTTCGCAATTAATTCGGCTTCGGATTGAATCGCTTTCTCACCGCGATCTAAGTATTCAATCGAATTTTCAGTTTCCTTGATAAAAGCTGCACCAATCAAGTTGGTGTGGTAAAGAGCATACATTAAGGAGACCAACATATACCCCAAATTCGTTCGAGGGCTTGCCCCACCCGGAATTTGAATCCAAAATAAATTGTATTCTTTAGCTAGCTCCAGCATTTTGCCTCCTGAAGTGATACAAATAATGTGAGCTCTTTTAAGCATGGCTTTGTTGATGGCAGCTAACGTCTCTTCGCTGTCACCACTATAAGAGCATGCAATAAATAGAGTATGTGGACTAACAAATTGAGGAATGTTATAGCCTTTAGAAACGGTGATGGGTATTGGAACACGACCAAAAGTCAACGACTCTACCAAATTAGCACCGATGCCCGAGCCTCCCATGCCGGTAATTAAAATGTTTCGAATGTCGCTTCCCGGCCTTACTAAATCTACTGACTGACCAATTTTTAAGGCACTTGCTAATTGAAGTGTAAAGCCTTCGATTAATTTCTTCATTAGTTTATTAAATTCACGGTAGCAAAGGTAGGATTATTTACGAGGTACGAATTAATTGATAATTAGTGCATTAGAGTGCATTATACTTTTTAGCTTTCCATAAAAATGAGCGATAAAATCAAGAAAGGTAAGGAGGGTGAAGAGATGGCTGCGGATTTTTTAGTAGCCAAAGGCTATGAAATTGTAGAGAGAAATTTTCGCTATAAGCGACTCGAAATAGACTTAATTGTAAAGAAAAATAATTGGCTTGTATTTGTGGAAGTGAAGCTTCGTTCCTCCGATGCTTTTGGCTATCCCGAAGAATTTGTTGATTACAAAAAAGCGAGGAACATTACTGATGGAGCAGAGCAATATACCTATGAAGCAAACTGGAAAGGAAATGTGCGGTATGATATTGTTTCGATTCGCTTGCTAAAAGGCAAGACAGAAATTATTCAGATTGAAGATGCCTTTTACTAGAAATACTCTCCCAATGAGGGCTAAGCCGTAGAGTTGTACCCAATAGGGTTTACAGCTCAACTTTTTGATCTAACAATCAATCATTATCTTGTAGATTATCAAATCGGTGGAAAAGATTATCATAAAAGTCTTGGTGGCATGTTTAAATCACTTTCGTTGTCTATTCTTTTTTTGGTAGCCATTTCCTGTTTCGGCCAACAGAGCGTACTAATGCTACAGAAGAGAAATGGAAATAAAAATGCATACTATAAAATTGGAGAGGAGATTTCATTTAGGGTAAATGGCAACAGATCAAAAATAACGGGAGTGATTATGGCTTTGGAAGACAGCGTAATTGTTTTCCATGGATTTGAAGTACATGTCAGCGAAATCAAAAGTATTTATATTGATGATAAAACCAAATGGTGGCTTCGATATAAGATTGAGCAACTTTTACTGCTTGGAGGTACTGCCTATTTATTTGTGGACGTAATCAATAATCAAAAGTTGAGTAAAGAAACAGCAATTATCGCTGGTACTGCAATTGGAGGAGGATTGCTAGCGAAATTAATTATAGGTAATAGAATTAAAATGAGAGGCAGAACTAAATTAAGAATCCTAAAATTTCAAAAAGGGTGAGAACCTTTTTCAAACAATGCTAGAGACTGAGCAAAACTCGTAGGTCATTTTGAATAAATCTCTTTTCCTTTATCGTCCCACTCTTTACGCAAGAATGGCTTGACTTCTTTTTCGAAGGGTTCTTTGGGATAGGTGATGATTCTCTTACGTTTGCCATTCGGATAATTTTCAATCCAATCACCAACCTTTTCGTTGAAACGATATTCTCCTTTCACTGCTACTAGTCCATTTTCATGCAAGAGATAGTAGTAGCCCTCCTTTTCTCCATATTCAACTGGCGTTATCTCTTTTAGTTTCTTTCGTTCCCCGGGATCATAGTAGGTAACACGCGATTCCTTTGGCCAGCCTTTATAATATTTCTCTTTATCTTCTAGTAAATCTTGTCGGTCGTGGCGCATCCAGCGACCATGCTTGGTACCTTTAAAGAAGATCCCTTCTTCTACTATAGTTGTTCCCACCATCTTTTTGTAAGGACCATGTAGTAAAACGCCTTTTTTAATATCAAATTTTTCTGAATGTCTGATCTCACGTCTTGTGAAGTCGTACCAATAAATATCTCGGGCAAAGGTGTTGGGGGCTTCCGACTTTTTCAGTTTGTAAAATAATTCAAGCACCACACGATCTCCGTATCCCTTTCTTGTAAATCCTTTCTTTGTTTTGATTCCGTAAAATACTCTGGGCTTAGGTTTTTTCTTTTTGGTAACGATGGGCTCAATTTTTTCATCTAGTTCGAGTAAGGTAAATGGCTTGTCGGTATCAAACGTAAACTGCCCTTCTTGCACTTGGGGCTCTGTGCCTTGGGCGAACATTGTCCAGGAAGACAATACGAATGCATAAGCAATATATCTTTTCATCATTAGAGCAACGAAATTACTAAAAATATATTTCGTGAGCGCCTTAAAGAGAGATGATCGTAGTGATCGTAGTCCGTAATTCGTGCGATAGTGAATTAAAAATGGTACTATAAAAATGGATGGCGTTGGCTTTCACTTCTTTTGCCCTCATCGCTCTTTCCATCTGCCGAAGTTTAAAAGTCAATACCGCATTAATCAAGGCAATGGCAAAATACATAAACAACAGCCAGCGATCTTCTGTAGTGCCTACGGTAAATTCAAAACGGGGTGGAATAAATAGAAAACCCCAAAGTAAAGCGCTGAGAAAGGCAGCCAGTAACACCAGCACGATATCGACAACATTGCCAATATAGAAACGGATACCAACAACAAAAAAGCAATGACGCGATAGCCCACCAAGTCTTGTATGAATAACCCGATGACGATAACTGCCAACACTGCTCCAATGCTGATGAGGTATTGATTGGTTCGGGAAATTTTAAAGAGTCCTGCTTTCACAATCTGCTTCGTTGACGAATACAAAAGTAGGTGTCTACTTATAATTATTGCGTTAAAGAAAGCTGTATAGGTATAAGGATTTTATAAAGAAAAGTAAAAACTAGAGTCATCACGAAATTCTACGGAAGTGCGAAACGAAGAGATTGCCTCATAGTCTGCTAGGCAGGAAAGCCCAAATCTAAGTCAAGTTAAAAAAAAGAGGCCCG
>JAYVPS010000252.1:0-14576 GCA_043757225.1 Cytophagales bacterium
CTAACTCAACCGAAATACGATCCATTTCTTTGGTGTTGATCTTTTCTAGCTGAAAGCAGTTCACTAGGTCAGCATTTAAAATATACTCAAAAGTAGTACGGTAAGCATTTGGGATTGGGATATTGTTATTGGCCAATGCATTGATTAAAGGATAATCAGAGGCGTAAGTTCTTCGCAGTGAGCTTACCAACTCTGACAAACTTTTTTGAGCAATCATATTTAGAATTTTTCGCTTCTCATCGGCAAACATTTGCCAAATTGTGTATTTCTCAGGACCAAAATATTGTTGCATGGTACCAATCACATCACCGAGTCTCCCCTCTTCAAAGGCTTTCACCATCTTACCTTGCATACTCGCAAATTTATCAGGCTCCATATCCAAAGAAATATTCCCAATAATATTGTGTTGACCCAAATAGATAACAGCAAAAGCAAATTTCTTTTCTGATTTAGTGACAATTGATTTTACTTTAGTGATACTCAACACCAGCTTCTGTTCACCGGCTTCTTTCTTAATAAAAATTTCGTTGGACGTGCTATAGTTAAAAATAGTGAGTGCCTCTGGTTCTTCTTCAAAAATGGAAGATACTGCAAAATGCATTCCTACACGTTTCAAGTTAGTACGCGCGGGAATAACCTGAGTTTTGTAAATAACAGCTCCATTCTCATGTGTGTTGCTGGGTGCTTTTTTCAATCGACTAACGAACTCCGCTCCCAAATCAGTTCCTCCAATTTGGCTTGCCAACTGAACCACTCGGCAAGCATATTGCATTACTTGGGTAGTTTCAATCCCAGATAACTCATCAAAGAACCACCCACAACTTGTGTACATGAGCATTGCATGACGCTGCATTTCCAAAAGCCTAAGAATTCTATTTTCTGAGGCATCGGGAAGAGCCCGCTCTGTCAAAAATTTCTGAATCGTTTCATCACTTCGATCCAAAACAATGTTAATGTATTCGTTGCGCGCAGTCCAAGGCTCTCTGAAGACTTTTCCGCCTTCCAATTCAAATAACTTTTCAACTGAATCGCGAAGCCAATCCAATGCCTCCCGAAGCGGTTTTCTCCAACGCTGATGAAAGCCAGGCTTGCCTCCGTTGCATCCGCAGTCACTGCGCCAACGCTCAACGCCATGCACGCAACTCCACGAACTGTTTTCAATAATTTGAGCTTCATAAGAAGCTGAGAATTTTTCTAAAAACTGAGCATAGTTAATAAGATTAACTTGCTTATCCTTTTCCATGTAATCCAAGCAAAAGGCCAAGGCCATCTCACCATGTTTGTGATGGTGGCCATAGGTTTCTCCATCAGTAGCTACATTTACTAATTGAGGTTCATCATCATCATTGTTGATGGCATTGGTTAAGCTTTCCGCAAATCGCTTACCATCATTTAGTAAACCGTTAAATGCAATTAGATGCGAAATATTTCCTTCATAGAAGAATAAGGTAATCGCTCGGCCGGAAGGGAGCTTGCATAAATAAGCTTTTCGAGTATTGACAGTTGTATCATTTACTTCGTTCCAATTATCCTCTCCTACCTTACGAACTGCCTTTGCTTGCCTCGGTGCCAACACAGTAAATTTTATATCATTGGCTGCTAAAACTTCTAAGGTAGAATAGTCTACCGCTGTTTCCGCTAACCACATTCCTTCTGGTTTTCTCTTGAATCGTTTTTCAAAATCCCGAATACCCCAAATCACTTGAGTTTCTTTATCACGCTCGTTGGCTAACGGCATGATGATGTGATTATAAACCTGTGCCATGGCTGAACCATGTCCGCCAAAGTGTTGGATGCTTTCTTTATCGGCTTCCAGAATTGCCTCATAGGTTTCCTTTGCGTTGAGCTGCATCCAGGAAAGTAAAGTGGGGCCAAAATTGAAACTAATCTTTGAATAATTGTTTGTGATGTTTTTTATAACACTATCCTGATCCAAAATACGCGAGGCAGCGTTTGGGTCATAACACTCTGCATTGATGCGCTCATTCCAATCATGATAGGGATGAGCAGAGTCTTGAACTTCGATTACTTCCAGCCAGGCATTTTCGCGTGGCGGTTGATAGAAGTGACCATGAATGCAGATGTATTTATTTGAAGAAGAACTCACGTGATGTTTGTGTTTATTTTTTTTCTGTGAAAGCTATACTGGGTCTGACTCATTTAAAATTTTCCACCTCTTCATTCAATTTCAAAACCAAACAACCTAGCGGAGGAAGTGTTAACAAAATGGAATTATCTTTCCCATGATACTTATCTGGCATGCTGTATAGCAATCCAGAATTTAATGCTCCACTCCCGCCAAAGTTACTATCATCAGAATTAAATAGCTCTTTCCAAGTTCCAGCGAATGGTACCCCAATTCTATATTGAGAACGGGCTTCTGGAGTAAAATTACATAGCACCAAAAGCAACTCTTTGTTATGCTCCGTTTTCCGCATGTAGATAATCACGCTATTCTCGTTATCTGAATAATCAGACCACTCAAACCCACTATTTTTAAATTGAAATTGGTACAATGCCTTTTCATTTTTATATAAGGCATTCAACGCTTTGACAGACCTTAAAACCCCTTGTTGATAGGGATTGCTATTGAGTGCATTCCAATCGAGACTTTGATCATGATTCCATTCTTCTGTCTGACCAAACTCATCTCCCATGAACAATAATTTCGTTCCAGGATGAGTAAACATATAAGAATACATCAATCGTAAATTAGCAACCTTTCGCCATTCATCGCCCGGCATACGGCTAAGCAATGAGCCTTTGCCGTGAACAACTTCATCGTGTGACAACGGCAACATAAAGTTTTCGGTGAAAGCATATATAATGCTAAAGGAGATCTCATCCTGATGATACTTTCTGTGCACTGGGTCTAGCTTAAAATAGTGCAACGTATCATGCATCCAACCCATCATCCACTTTTGTCCGAAGCCTAGACCTCCTATGTAAGTGGGTTTTGAAACGCTTGGCCAAGCAGTTGATTCCTCGGCAATCGTTACTACATCAGGAAAATTTTCATAGACTACTTCGTTAAATTCTCTCAAGAAAGAAATGGCCTCTAAATTTTCATTGCCACCATGTTGATTCGGAATCCACTCTCCCTCCTTGCGAGAGTAATCAAGGTAAAGCATTGAGGCAACCGCATCAACCCGTAATCCATCGGCATGAAATAGTTCTAGCCAAAAGAGCGCATTACTAATCAAAAAGCATTTCACTTCATTTCTCCCGTAATTATAGATATAGCTGCTCCAATCTGGGTGAAATCCCTTGCGTGGATCAGCATGTTCGTATAGGTTAGTGCCATCAAAATTATAGAGACCGTGTGCATCGCCAGGAAAATGAGAGGGAACCCAATCGAGAATAACACCGATCTCAGCATTGTGAAATGCATCAACAAGCTCCATAAATTCCTGGGGAGTGCCAAAGCGACTCGTTGGAGCGTAATATCCCGTAAGCTGATAGCCCCATGATCCAAAAAAAGGATGTTCCATCACGGGCAAAAGCTCAACATGGGTGAAGCCAGCTTCTTTGACATAGATAACTAATTCTTCTGCTAACTCTTTGTAGCTCAAAGATCGATTTCCGTCTTCAGCTTTTCTACGCCAACTTCCTAAATGCACCTCATATACCGAATAAGGCTTAGGCTTTCCACTCGAATTTTTACGCTCATTCAGCCACACAGAATCTTTCCATTTATAGTCATGATTCCAAACGACAGAAGCCGTAGCCGGTGCTATCTCAGCATAAAAGGCGAATGGATCTGCCTTCTCCAAATACTCTCCTGTATTGGAATGGATGGCATATTTATATGCTTCTCCTTTGCGGATGCCTGGAAAGAATCCTTCCCAAATGCCTGATTCATCCCACCGAGGTGATAATTTGTGATTGAGGCTATTCCAGTGATTAAAATTTCCGATCACCGAAACATTTCTTGCATTGGGAGCCCACACTGCAAAGTAGGTCCCGCTCTGTCCTTTAAAAGTAGCGATGTGTGCGCCTAACTTCTCATACAATTTAAAATGCTTACCAGATTTGAAAAGATGAATATCGAAATCTGTAAGCAAGCTAAATGTCTCGGGTTCTTCAATTTTAGGCTTGGTCTGTTTTTTACTCATATTCGATCTTATAATTTTTTCTTCTTCAATTCAACTTTCGCTTCAACATATCGCTTCATTAAATAACGGATTCCTCTTAGTGGAATATTTACCCAATCGAGACGGTCGTTTAATTCGTGGCCCAGTTCATACACAGCCTTTTCAATTAAAAAAGTACGAATCAAGATTTCATTTTCTTGGGAGAGCGAGTTTTTCATACCCATCTTTTCCAAATAAGCTCCCAGGTAGAAACGACTTACATAATGTTGCCATTGCTCTGCCCATTCTTCCAAAAATCCCAAGTCCTTTTCGCGATAGTTTTCGTTAAGCACTATTTTACCAAAGGCAGCATAGTGAAAAGAACGCATCATGCCAGCTACATCTTTGAGCGGATTCTTCTTCAATCTACGTTCGCTAAAACTAAAATCTGGCTCCCCTTCAAAATCAATAATAATGAAATCTTTACCCGTAAACAATACTTTGCCCAAGTGAAAATCGCCATGAATACGGGTTTTGATGGCATCGATCCTTGTTTGATAAACCTCACTAAAACATTCTAAAATCTGATCTTCCAATGCCAACACTTCGTTTGCCAACGCTTGAGTCTGATCATTTAATTTAGGCATTGACTGCTTTAAAATTTTGAAGCGATCTCTCAATAATTTTCTTAACGATGAATAAAGAGATCGCTGATAGTTTGCCGTAAAGTATTCTGGCGCAAATGTAGGAATCGATTTATCGGAGGCTAATGCTAAATGCATTTCAGCAGTTCGCTGCCCTAGGCGAACTACTCGCTCATAAAATCCGCGCCCAATGAATTCTTGGATTATTTCAGGAGCCTCTTCAAATTTAATTGCATCTCTATTGATCAACTTAGGAAGTTGTTCCTTCTTAGTCTTCGACATTACACGCTCATAGAAACGTCCAACTGAGTCGATCGTCATCACCCACGCGTCTCCTTGGTTTTCGACTTTCTCTTGCAATAAACCAAACACGGTGGTCTTCCCTTCATTATCACAATATTCGATACTCCCAGCATATTTGGGAGTATTTTTAAAACTTGTTTCTTCCGAAAGGAAGTGTGCAATCTCTAATGAAGGGTTAATCTCATGTTCAATTTTGCGATAGAATTTGAAAAAGAATTGGTCATTGTAAATAATGTTAGTATTACTTTGATCTGTTTTTAGAATTTTAGATTCTATTTTTTCGCTTTTTAGAGTAACATAAGCGCTAGCGTTAAATTCCAACACACCATTATCGTCCTTGATGCGTGCTTTTCGATCCATGTTAACAAAGAGAAAATCTCGAAAACCATGATGGTAACTACTATCCAAAATAAACCCTCCCTTCCCTTGCACTTCTGCGCGGCTTACCACACTTTGGGTAGTGTACTCTACCTTATCGAAAATATTATCGGAAGGAACAAAGCACATTGGGAGAAGATACAATTCAGGAATTCCTTGGAGGAAATCCACTTCAATTACTGTCATGAAGTGCGTTTCACCCTCTACTTTTAGCGGGATGACTTTTTTGATGCTTACTTTATTAATGACTTTGCTAGCGCCTCGAACCCATAGGCACTTCTTCATGAAAGGTTGAAGGATCTTTCTCTCTAAAATTCTACTTTCATTGTTGTTATAAAACAGCCGCTCCCACGAAAGATCTGTTTTGTAAAGGAAGAGTTCAGTACGATTGCTAATGGTGTCTTTTTTTACGGATGCATCTGCTTGAAACCAGAAGTATCCATAAGGGCCGATGGTAATGCGATAATCGCCATCGCCAACATTCATAAATTTATTTTGGCTGAATACCTCTGTGATGTTGCAGTCTTTAAAATCAGAAAGGTTCAGGGTTGTTTCTTGAGAGAATTGTGAAAGATTAGCCACAACGATTACTTTTTGGCTTTCTTGAGTCCGCGCAAAACAAAGTACTTTTGAATTAGAACTTTCAATAAATTTCAAATCACCCCGACCAAAGACATTAAGCCTTTTGCGCATTGCGATTACATTCTTCACCCACCAGATCAACGAAGATGGATTTTTCTCTTGTGTGGCAACATTGAGTGATTCATATCGATAAACTGGATCCGTTACGATGGGCAAAAATAACCTCTGCGGATTCGCATCTGAAAACCCAGCGTTGATATTCAAGTTCCATTGCATTGGAGTGCGCACCCCAGACCGATCACCCAAATAAATATTATCACCCATGCCTATTTCATCGCCATAATACAAAACGGGCGATCCAGGCAACGAAAACAAAATAGTGTATAGCAATTCTATTTTTCTTCGGTCGTTGTCGAGCAAGGGCGCCAACCTTCTGCGAATTCCGAGATTATGTTTTGTATTAGGTTCGCTAGCGTAAGCTTTAAAGAGATAATCCTTCTCCTCTTCAGTCACCATCTCGAGACCTATCTCATCGTGGTTGCGCAAGAACAATGCCCATTGACTATTGGGTGGCGTGCTGGGAGTTTGTTCCATGATGTCAATGATGGGATAACTATCTTCGGTGCGTAAGCCCAAAAATAGACGAGGCATGAGCGGATAATTAAAATTCATGTGACACTCTTTGCCTTCGCCAAAATATTCGGCAGCCTCCTCTGGCCATAAATTGGCCTCAGCAATTAATATCCTACCCTCATAGTATTTATCGATATGGCCTCTAAGTTTTCTAAGAAACGAATGGGTCTGTGGTAAATTCTCACAGTTCGTTCCTTCTTCTTCAAAAAGGAATGGCACAGAAGGTAACCGAAATCCATCCACACCCAACTTCATCCAGAAATCTACCACCTTTACCATTTCCAATTGAACTTCCTGGTTTTCAAAATTCAATTCTGGCTGGTGACGATAGAAGCGATGCCAAAAGTATGATTTGGCTTCATTGTCCCACGCCCAATTGGAAACTTCTTCATCCGAAAACATGATCCGCGCTTCCTTGTACTTATCGGGTGTATCGTTCCATACATAATAATCTTTGTAACGAGAGCCTTCTCTCGCTTTGCGCGATTTTTTAAACCAAGGATGTTGATCAGAGGTGTGATTAAGAATCAGCTCAGTGATTACTTTTAAATTTCTCCGGTGGGCTTCTTTCAAAAAGAATTTAAAATCGGCAAGTGTTCCATAATCTGGATGAATATCACAATACTCGCTCACATCAAAGCCATCGTCCTTTAATGGCGATGGATAGAAAGGTAGTAGCCACAAAGTATTTACCCCGAGGTCTTCGAGGTAGTCAAGCTTTTGAATGAGGCCAGGAAAATCGCCAATTCCATCCCCATTGCTATCGTAAAAAGCTCTGACACTTAATTCATAAATGATTGCGTCCTTAAACCAAAGTGGATCTTCTTTTACTGTCATCGTTACATATTAGACTCGTGAATTTCTATCTTGAACAAAATGAATGGCATCTAGCTAGGGAAATCAAAATTGAGGTTGTGACTTTATCAATTTCTCCTTTCAGCTGATTTGCTGGATACAACCCTTTGACCCTCAGTGTTTGGACGGTTTCAATAATTACAGGCAACTTTCTTTGCATGAATTGATTACTTGATTTTAAAAATAAATGAATTGAAAGCCGGTATTTCCATTTGGGTTGTAAAGGTTGAATCAAATCCAATTTCCGCTCCGCTACGCAAGAGATCACGGCCAACGTAAGCACTACTTTCCACCATGCCCATTGCCTTGATTGTTTCACCCGTGAGCTGGATCTTTATCTTTTCAGTCTTTGAATTAAAGTTGGAAATGATTAGTAGTCGTTCTTCTGCATACACTCTTGAGAACACGTGAACCAATGAAGAAAGATTTCCTTTTTGTTGGTTGAACAATGTGAGGTCAAAATAATCCCCATGTGCAATCGCTTGGTTGGAAGAAGCTAACGATAAAATATCCCCATAGAATTGCCGCAACTGTTTTTGCTCAATAGACAATAATCCTCCATCAAAATTCCCATTGTTCACCCATTTCTGATGGTGCGGTACTCCCCAATAATCATAAATCGTTGTTCGTCCATCTTCCTTAGCAAAGCCCTCAGTCCCAAGTCCTGGCTCTCCTACTTCCTGGCCAAAGTAAATCATCATAGGACCCTGATCAATAGTAGCGCTTACAACCATGGCAGGTACAGCCTTCCATGCATCACCGGCAAAAAAGGAAGAAGCGAATCTCTGTTCATCATGATTTTCCAAAAAATGCATCATGTGTTGATTAATTCCATGTAAGCTTTCCTGAATTAGTGCAATGCTATTAGTGGATACCTTTTGGTTAACGAGGAGACGGAGTGTATCATAGAGCTTAACTTTATCATACAAAAAATCGAAATTTCCATTGTTGATATAATTCCTGTATTGCGATGGGTTATAAATTTCAGCAATAAAAACCAGGCTAGGATTTATTGCCTTCACTTGTGGAATAGCCCAATGCCAAAATTCCTCCGGCACCATTTCAGCCATGTCGCATCGAAAGCCATCTACTTTCTTGTTTGCCCAAAAAATCAAAATATCACGCATCTTCTCCCACGTATTGGGGATTAGTTCAAAATATTTCTTCCTACCGTTTTGTATATCTACACCATAATTCAACTTCGCGGTTTCAAACCAGTCATTGATGCTTGGTGTTGCTGTAAACTGATCGTTACCTGTTACCTTAGCCGGAGTCTCAGCAAATTTTCCACTAGCAGTTGTGCTACTGGTTGGAACAATAGAACCACCCACAGGAACTTGAAACGATTGTCCCGGTAAATAGTAAAAATTATTAGATGATTTAAACGAAACGGTATTGTCATCACCTTCGCCCAAATCTTTCACACCCGCAGGCTTCGCATCTGATTTATAGGCGCGTGCAACATGGTTCGGAACAAAGTCGATGATTACCTTCAAGCCTTGTTGATGAGTGCGGTCGATCAATTGTTCAAACTCCTTCATCCTATCTGACACATCTACTGCCAAATCAGGGTTGATATCATAATAATCTTTGATGGCATAGGGTGAGCCTGCTCTGCCCTTCACCACATCGACATCATCCAATGGAATTCCGTATTTCGAATAATCCGTGAGCAGACAATGTTCAAGAATTCCTGTGTACCAAACATGAGTTACACCCAACTCTTTGATTCCTTTTAAGGCAGCCTCGTTGATGTCGTTCATTTTGCCTACGCCATTTTCTTCGATGGTTCCGTAGGGCTTGTTAGTGTTGATAGTGTTGCCGAAGAGACGGGTCATCATCTGATAGATGATCATTTTTTCTGATCGGCCGGGCATGGTAGGTGTTTCTGGAATTTTCTCCTTTCGAATTGAACATGATAGTACCGCCAAGGAAAGTAAGATCAGCATAAGGCTCTTTTGCATAGTCTGAAATAAGCTGTCAAGATAAGCAATCGGAGTGATTCAAGTGAAACAAACCGAAATTTTTATGCTTGCAATTTCAACTGAATCAGGGTCTGATTTTGCTCTTAACCTCATTTTAAAGATTAGCTCAATAGCATTCTGACCTAGAGGTAAGTAAGAAGATATAAGCATCCTTAAAATCGCGATTTGGCGCAATCGTTTTCAGATCTCATCCCGGTAGGGAAACCCTCATAATATCGAGTATCACCGGCCATTGGAAAAAAATCAAGGGATTCATCAACGACTTTCGAATTGTCCTTAAGTTGCTTTACAGTAAAGACTTCTTGCTCAAAGTTTTATTGAAGCAATCCCAAAATATAGGAGTCATCAAGCGGTATATTTCTTAAACAATTGCTCCACTGCCTTAGCAGTTACATCGGGAAAGGAAATGTTCAATGGCTTGCTTTCTTCGATCCATTGTTCAATTTTTTTGATGTATCTCTTTTTTACTTTTTTGAGAACAGGAACACCTAACTTCTTTAAAGCCGCAGCATTACAATGTTGTTCATATTGACTTTTCATTGGTACCACCAACAGCTTTTTATTTAAATGAAGCACTTCGGCAGGAGTTTCAAAGCCGGCACCACACATCACCCCTGTGCTGGTAACTACGCTCTCCACAAAATCCGCTCCGCTAATGGGATATACCGATATTCCCCCTACATGGTACGCACTTTTTGTATGCTTAGAAAAAATATGCCATTTGGTTTTTCTTATTTTTAATAATCGCTGCACTAATTTTTTGTCATCATAGGCAGGAAGGTAAACCGTATAGTGGCCGAGATCTTTGACTTTTGCTTCCCGGATGGAAGTACGAATCACCGGAGTAAAAATATTCTTATCGTATTCCTCGAAGTGGAAGCCGATGTATTTTTTAACGGGCGCATAATTTTTCAGCATCCATTCTCCAAATGGATCAATCAACTTTGGCCTCGGGCTTTTGTTTGATAGCAAAGCCGATTGATGACTAAGTGAAACACATTTAATTTCTTTCTTTTTGCAAGCCCAAGCGGTAATAGGCTCAAAGTCATTCACTACCAAATCATACTTTTCTACAGGAAAATTTCGAATCTCTTTAATAACATCTTTCGAGCTATTCTTTTGAAAGGTTTTTAAAAAATTGATTCCGCCACTTTTTCCAAAGTAAAAGCTTAAGCCTTTTGATTTATACTTTATAGGAAACGGCAGCACAATTTCAGCTTGCGCACCACTCGCAAAAAGGTCGAGGTTTCCATATTTTCTTAGTTCAGGTACAATGTCAATAGCACGGCTTAGGTGACCGTTGCCTGTGCCCTGGATAGCGTAGAGTATATTCATTTTTTGGATGACAGAAATTCACTCACAAGGTCTTTAAATATCTCATCATTATCCAATGTATTTAGGGCATGTTTTGATAATTTAATTTTTTGAGCTATCAGGTCCTCATTATATTGATAGATCTTCCAGCCTCCCTGATTATATTCAAGCGAAGTAAGGTTCTCCACCCAATCCCCAGAATTCAGATAAGTTACCTCCCCTTTGTCGGTTGTAATCTTTCGCATAGCAGGTTGATGGATATGACCACAAACAACATAACTATATCCATTTGAGATAGCTATATCGGCCGCAGTCTTCTCAAAATCATTAATAAATTTTAAGGCACCCTTCACGCTGTCCTTCACCCGTTTCGATAAAGAGATCTTTCCCTTGCCAAATACCTTCAAAATAAAATTGACAAAAGAATTGATAACAATTAGGGAGTCATAACCGACAGCACCCAGTTTCGCAAGCCATTTTGAATATTTCATAGTAACATCAAATACATCACCATGAAAAATCCAGGCTAATTGTCCATTGAGAGAAATCACCTTCTTATTTGCAATTTGAAAAGATCCTAATCGGAACCCTGCAAACTTCCTCAGCATCTCATCGTGGTTGCCTGTTAGGTAGGTTATCTTAGTCCCCTTCGCCAATAAACTCGTGATGTGCTTTACCACTTGCATATGTGATTTAGGCCAGTAGCGCTTGCTAAATTGCCACATGTCAATGATGTCACCATTGAGTATGAGCCGCTTTGGTCTGATTGATTTAAGATACCGAAGCAGTTCTTCAGAATGGCAGCCATAGGTGCCGAGGTGCACATCGGAAATAATGACTAATTCAACGTCCCTCTTTCTCTTTTTTGCCATGAGGTTTTCAAAATACAAAGATAACACTCTCTATAAGTACCTAGAGTAGAATAAAGTTACCAAAATATTACCGGATTGTTTCCTAGTCTACGCTTCAGGTCACATTAATAGCTGAATGGATTAGGTAGAGACCAACTAAATAAACCTACATCTTAAATACTTTATCACCTCGCCCTTTGCGGCAAACATCGCTTCATACTTAGTTTTAATATCAAAGCACTCCGCCCGTAATTCTGAGTTGTAGAGGTCATGAGTATAGCTAAAATCCACAAGATCATTGCGGTAGCCAAGCGTCTCTAATGTAAAATTAAAAAGATCGGTATTGTCAGTCTTAAATCGAAAATAGCCGGAGGGCTTCAATACTTTTTTATACATGTCTAAATAGCGAGTACTCGAAAGTCTTCTTTTAGTATCTCGCGTTCGAGGAAGAGGATCCGGAAACGTGAGCCACATCTCATCGACTTCACCAACTTCAAAAAAGCTCTCGATGAACAAAATCTCGGTTCGGAGAAAGGCAACATTTTGAAGCCCCTCTTCCACCGCCCACGTGCTGCCTTTCCAAAGCCGATCGCCCTTTTTATCGACACCAATAAAATTTCTCTCAGGAAATTGTCTTGCTAAGCCAACAGAATATTCACCACGCCCACAGGCCAGCTCGAGAGTAATAGGATGCTGATTTCGGAAATAGTTTTCGCTCCATTTACCTTTTACTTTATTAAACAAATCCTTGCCCGGCTCAATTACGTTATCGCGGCTGGCAATTATTTCAAACCTCTTTAATTTACTTTTCATAATCCCTCAATCTCAGCCACTACAAAAGTGCTACCCCCAATAAAAATCATATCTGACTCCGAACTCATCTCCTTTGCTTTTGTGATTGCCTCGTTTACATCATTGACCACAATTCCATTTAACCCAAATTCATTGGCCCTCGCTGCAAGTTCATTAGCTGGGATAGCGCGAGGTAGTTTAGCCTGACAAAAAAAATATGAAGCTTCAGTTGGCAACAACTTTAAGATATTGGTGATGTCTTTATCTTTCACCATTCCCCAAACAATATAAAGTTTGGAAAATTGTTGTTTTAAAATTTGGAGAAGAACCTCTTGAATTCCTGCTTCATTATGTCCTGTATCACAAACTATCAAGGGCTTAGTACTTAATTTTTGCCATCGCCCTTTAAGTCCCGTTAATAAAATCGTAGAATTTAATCCCATTTTTAAACTTTCCTCAGAAATAGCAATACCCTTATCTCTTAATATAGCTACAGTTGCCAATAAGCCGGCAAGATTCTTTCTCTGGTATGATCCCTTTAAGTCAAGGTTATAGCTTGTTTTAATACCCTTAGTCTCAACTAAAAAATCCCCATCTGATCGATCGATAACTTTATAATAATCTGACGCAAAAATAATTTCACTACTCACATCCGCAGACTTCTTATCAAAAACAAAATCCACTTCTGATTGGCGCTCACTGATCACCACAGGAATACCGGATTTAATAATGCCGGCCTTCTCATAAGCGATTTTCTCCAAGGTATCACCCAAAATTTCTTTATGATCCCAACTGATATTGGTGATTAATGATACTAATGGAATAATCACATTGGTAGAGTCGAGCCGACCACCCAACCCTACTTCAATCACAGCAACATCAACTTTTTGTTGTGCAAAATAATCAAAGGCCATTGCGACCGTGATTTCAAAAAAAGAAGGCAGTATTTTTTCAATGGAGGGTTTGATTCGACTAACAAAATCAATAACAAACTCTTGATTTACTTCCTGTCCATTGATTTTAATGCGCTCTGTAAATTCTTTTAAGTGTGGCGAAGTATAGAGTCCAGTTTTATAGCTGGCTGCTTGTAAGACAGCAGCTAGCATATGGGAGGAACTCCCTTTTCCATTAGTACCGGCTACATGAATGCTCTTGAATTTGTTTTGCGGATTACCCAATGCCTCACATAGAAGTATCGTATTAGTCAAATCTTCCTTATAGGCTACCGCTCCTACCCGCTGATACATAGGGAGATTGGCATACAAATAGTCAAGAGTTTGTTGATAGGTCATTTTAACTTCAAAATTGTAAAATAAAAAAGCCAATCTTGAAGATCGGCTTTTGAATAACCTGTAAAGAAAATTATTTTCCGAATTTGATAAGCTTATAGCCGACAGAAACCTGTATGACTTGATTCTTTTCATCTGTGGAGCCGGCCACGTCATTTACTTTTGTAAGGCCTAAATTATAACGCGCGTCAATGGTAAGGCCAAAGGGTAAATCCCAGCCTAGCCCCAATGCAGCACTGATGTCCGAACCTTTTAACGTGTTCTTAATGTCCACAGCTGTAGTAGATCCACTAAGATTCACATCTTTACTTGCACTGGCAAGAAATCCAAATTGAGGCCCTACTTGAATATTAATACCTGCTACGGTATAAAGCTTAAAGATAATTGGCACATTAACATAATCATAACGAGTATCTACACTTGTACCATTGAAGGGTTTGTTGGATGCCCCTTGTCTAGAAAAAATAATTTCAGGTTGAATTCCAATCTTAGAAAATTTAAAAAGCACAAAACCACCTGCATGATAGCCCGTTCGGCTGCTATAGGCTGATGTTGCGCTGCTCGCATCCACGTTTGCAAAATTGAGTCCACCCTTAATACCAATGGCAACTTGTGCCTGTGAATAAGCACTCAACCCAACCAATACAAATAGACTTGATAAGAATATGTTTTTCATTTTTATAAGTTTAGTAGAACAAAAATAGCAAAAAAAATTATGAATGTAGCAGATAGTTAATCTGTGTGCATTTCAAATTGTCGCACCAATGTTTCATCCCTATGGGATTCTGGTGTATGTTGATTGTTCTTCTACCAATATATCGCCCTTACCAGGGCTTTAAATCCCGTTAGGGATTATATATTGGTAGCGTTTGTAATC
>JAYVPS010000253.1:0-3851 GCA_043757225.1 Cytophagales bacterium
TTCAATGTAACGGCTGATGCGAAAAGCTTTGGAGCTAAACGATTTAAGTTAGTAATTACTTGCCCCGCCATTGTAACAGCATTGCCAGATGAAATTATAGAGAAGGAGATAAAAATTTACCCTAACCCCACCAATGGTAGTTTGCAAATTCAACTTCCTTCAGAACTAGGCACAAAAGTGTTTGTGTTAAATTCGATTGGGGAAATATTAGGGCAGGTTTCAATGACTTATGAGGGTGGATATCAAAAAGGTCAATTTGAATTAAATGATTATTCTTCGGGGGTGTACCTTGTTAAAATCTTCAATGGTAATAAAGTGGTCACAAAAAAGGTGATTAGAAAATGAAAAAGATTCCATTCAACATCACTAAAAAATATTTTTATGTTTTTTTGTTGTCAGTACTTTCTCAAGTATTATCAGCGCAACCTGCCGACCCAAGTGTAGCCCCTGATGTACCCATTACGGGAATTGAAGTATTGCTTGGCATCGGTGGTGCTTACGGAGTTAAGCGTTTTTTAAGAAGAAAAAAATCAATCGAATAACCCTTGTTAGTTCGTGCCATCCGCAATGTAAAAATTCTTCCCCGCTGGGTTATTGTATTCATTGACGTAGGCATTATTGGATTTTCAACAGTAGTGGCCTACATCCTACGATTTAACTTTTCGTTAGCAGACCTTGAACACAGCAATTTTATTCAAGGTACACTCTTCTATACCCTATTTGGTGCTCTCTCAGTTGTTGTAACCAGTAGCTATAAAGGCATTATCCGCTATACTGGATTGCAAGATGGTGCGCGTATTATCGCTATGGTTTTTTTGAATGCGGTATTGGTGTCTATTGCCAACTTAATTTTCTACTATAATTCCCTGGCTAATGTTGTCCCTTATTCGGTGATAATTATCAGTTTTCTTTCTGCCTCATTGATTTTATTTAATTACCGTTTGGTAGTGAAGTATGTCTTCTCGTACTACAAAAATGTAATTTTTAAAAAAGCTAGAATCCTCATTTATGGAGCCGGGCAAACGGGAATAATAACAAGGCATGTGGTAGATTCATCGCCTCGTACTCAAACGGTAGGCTTTCTGGAGAACGACCGGAATAAGATAGGTAAGGTGTTAGACGGAGTAAAAATATATGGGGCAAGTTATATTGAAGTGGAGCAGTTAATCAATGAACTTGATATTGACGAGGTGGTGATCACGATCAAGGAGTTGTCTTTAGAAACTAAAAATGATCTGGTTGATCTGTGCATCAAAAACCAAGTTAAGATTCGTACTATTCCGCCCATCGAAAAATGGGTAAGAGGAGAACTAAGCTTCAACCAAATCAAAGAGATTAACATTGAAGATCTTCTAGGTAGAGAGTCCATCAAGCTTGATAAACAAAGTGTAGAAAATGATTTAAAAGGAAAGCGGGTATTGATCACTGGGGCAGCAGGATCTATCGGTAGTGAGTTAGTAAGACAGGTGATACAATACAATCCAGAAAGCTTAATACTGATCGATCAGGCCGAGTCTGATCTCTACAGCATTGAGCGAGAGATAGGTCAGAGAGATTCAAGAATAAAAATTGCTTTATACCTAGCTGATATTACCAATAAAGATCGAATCAAGCCCATTTTTGCTTATCACAAGCCAGAGGTTGTGTTTCACGCAGCAGCTTATAAGCACGTTCCAATGATGGAGAGCAACCCCTCGGAGGCAATTCTTTGTAATATCTTAGGCACCAAATTATTGGCTGACTTAGCGGTGGAATTTAAGGTTGAAAAATTCGTTATGATTTCAACTGATAAGGCAGTTAATCCAACTAATGTAATGGGATGCTCAAAGCGAATTGCAGAGATCTATGTGCAATCGTTAAATAATCATGTAAGGAGGTTGGGAGGGACATCCTTTGTTACTACAAGATTTGGTAATGTTCTCGGTTCAAATGGATCAGTAATTCCACTTTTTAAGAAGCAGATAAAAATGGGGGGGCCTATTACAGTCACTCATCCGGAGGTGACCCGATTTTTCATGACTATTCCTGAGGCCTGTCAGTTAGTATTAGAAGCGGGGACGATGGGTAAGGGGGGCGAGATCTTTATCTTTGATATGGGTAAGGCTATAAAAATTACAGACTTGGCCAAAAAGATGATTTATCTTTCAGGTTTTGAGCCTGGTAGGGATATTGACATAGTTTACACAGGGCTGCGCGAAGGTGAAAAGCTTTACGAAGAGCTTCTAAACAATTATGAAGATACATTGCCAACGCACCACAGCAAAATCATGATTGCCAAGGTAAAAGAATATCCGTATGACGAGGTTGATAAGTTCGTGGACCTGTTTAATGACCTGGTGTATGATCATAACGAGCTTAAAATGGTAGCATTGATGAAAGAATTAGTACCAGAATATAAAAGTAATTATTCAAGGTATGAAGTCCTTGATAAAGGGCATTAGAGAATTATCTCTTTAATTTACCACCCTTCTTATAGCGACCAAATGACTTTCTCTTGTTGGAATAAGATTTCTTCTTTTGATTTCCACCAAAGCTTAGCGGTAAATAATATTCAATTTTAACATTGAGAAGCATGTAAGAATCACTATTGGATGGATCTCCTCTTTTATCGCCAGCAGTGCCCGCCTTTGCAGGGTCTGTCCTTCTATCGGAAAAATAGGCAGCAACAGGGTCTGAAAATGTACTTGTTCCTGGGTATCGCGTACTCACATCATCCAAGTAGTCAGTAAATGTCTTCCTTATGCCCCCTTCAATTGATACATTGAATTGTGGCGTCACTTTTAATCTAACGCCTAATCCATATGGAATTACGGGAGTTACCAGGCTATAAGAAACACCTTCAGTCTTTAAGGGTTGAAGAGCTACTAAATTACCTTGAGCATCTTTGGCTTTAGGATTGAAATATAACAGGCCAATGCCGGCAAATCCATAGACATTAATCCCTGGCCTACGATAATAGCGATCACCATGAGCAAATAAATTAACGATACCTACCGCACTAAGTTCAAAATTGCTTGATTGAAAGGATAGGTTCCTTTGGTCACGGCCGCTTGCTAAATCTGCATTTTTATCGTCACCAGCCAGGGTAAACCAATTAAATTCAGCCCTTACGCCAATGCGATTGGTAACATAGTACTCCAATCCTGCATTGATATTGGGCTGGGCAGCAATGTATACGTTGCTATTTGCTAAGTCTCCTAGGTAAGTAGAGGTACCCAATCCCCCTGTAAAAATGATTGTACGCTCCCTTTTTGCGGCAAAGAAACTCTGAGCACTTGCAGCGTTGGAGCCAAGTATGGCAAAGAACACCAGAAAAATTATACACTGTTTCATAAAGCCAAAATGATTAGCAATTTATGTAAAAAGTCTGGATATAGGAAGCATAATCCTAGTTTAGTACTTCTTTGATTTTTTGTGCAGCCTCCTTTAACAGAATTGCAGAAAATACTTTAAGTCCAGATTCCTTAATGATTTTAGCTCCTTCTTCCGCATTTGTGCCCTGCAGGCGTACAATTATAGGTACTGGAATATTACCAACTTTTTTATAGGCCTCCACCACTCCGCTGGCTACCCTATCGCATCGTACAATACCACCAAAAATATTGATTAGAATGGCTTTAACATTAGGATCCTTAAGAATAATCCTGAACCCAGCCTCTACTGTTTCTGCATTGGCGCCACCACCCACGTCAAGAAAATTAGCAGGCTCGCCACCAGAAATCTTAATGATGTCCATGGTAGCCATGGCTAGTCCAGCACCGTTTACCATGCACCCCACATTACCATCTAGTTTAACATAGTTAAGCCCTGATTTTCCAGCCTCTACCTCAAGTGGATCTTCCTCCGAAATA
>JAYVPS010000254.1:0-46288 GCA_043757225.1 Cytophagales bacterium
TTACTCCCCAGCTTTTGAATGTGATCCAGTAAAACAGACTAAACTAGTGAACCTTAAACTCAGTAAGAATGGATTTACCACTATTAAAACCATAAGTAAATTACCTAACTGTAAACTGTTATTTGTGGTGGAGGATCGAGGAGTTGGAATCTTTAATGGGTTTGATCAGAGGGTAGGGCAAACCATACCTATTAGTGGATCACTAATCTCGATGGAGATTGACTGGGTCGTTGAGAAACTATCGCCTCTCAATAAAAATTAAGAGCCTAGGCTATCTAATAAGATAAGGTATTCTGAGTTGTATATTTGTTAACGTCAGACCGCTCTTTGGGAATACTAAATTGATCAGATCTCCATCATTTATTATTAATCCTAAAAATATTAACAGCGTTATTGTGGTAAATCGCCTGCTTCATTGGTATCATGCCATTTTTAATTGCCACCCGCGCTGATTCGACATTATTAACTTGAATGATGGAGATGATTGACTCTCGCAGGTTGTTTTCGAACGCATAGTCAATGCACTTCTTTGCTGCCTCTGTGGCATAACCATTGCCCCAATATTTTGGAATGATGGAATAGCCTACTTCCAATTCTTCCACGTTATCAACTGTTTGAATTAGCAATCCACACCAACCAATTAATTCCTGTGATTTCTTGTGGATAAGCACATTCATACCTCCTTTGTTGTCTTCGTATCTAGAAAACTGTTTGTCCGACCAATCCTTGCAAAGCACTACCGGATCGGTGACATCGCTTTTCCAATAGCGATTTGATAATGGGTTTTGAAAGAACTCTAAGCAGGCATTGAAGTCACTTCGTTCCAGCTTGCGAAATGACAAACGTTGAGATTTTTGGTTCGTGAGGAGATCGTTCAATTGATGACAATATTCTCTTATCTTTACCATTTTAATTGAGGAATGAGTTTCCAAAGATCCATGCGCGCTTCTTTCATCACGCGTAGCATGGCAAGTCCAGCATTGGTCACTGTAAAAATTCGCTTGCGTCTTCCTCCGCGTACGTTTGTCGCTCCACCCATACTCGACTTTACAAGACCTTTGTCCTCCAGCCGATAGAGTGTTACGTGCACGGCACTGAGATTGGAATCCCGGCCAACGCGATCTTTAATTTCATTTACAATGGCATTGCCGTAGGCATCTTCTTGTAAAATCCCAACCATGGTGAGGATAAGTTCTTCGAATTCGCCAAGATATTCTTTTCCCATTTATATATGTTTTGTAAAACAAATATACGGGTAGGCGCAGAATTAGTTACACTTTTGTCAAAGAAATGTTTAATACCGGTTTCTGGCTGAAAGAAATTTCAGTCTTCTATCGGTCTTATTCACAATGATTACGACAAAAAGTAAAAATCAGAATTGGTCGCTACTAACGACTTGGGTTATTACTTGGGTTTTGAAGCTGCGTATTATTTTAGCCTTGCCTTAAAAAATTCAAGGGTGTTCTTGTAGGCATCCTCAGCAAACTCTTTCTTGTGTCCAGGATTGCTGGGATTAGCAAAAGCATGGTCAGCATCATATGATTTTACCGTTAACTTCTTTCCTGCAGCAACCATGTTCTTTTCAAATTTTTCAGTAACCTCCTTATTGATATACTTATCTTGTATAGGCCAAATATCAAGCACATCACAATTCAATTTTTTCAAACGCTCAACGTCCTCCTCCGGCATTCCATAATAAATCACACACGCGGCCGCTTGATTTCCTGCCACCAAAGCCGCTTGCAACGATTGGCCTCCTCCAAAACACCAGCCGATTGTTCCAACTTTAGCATTTGGTCCAGCATAAACTAAGGCTCCTTTCACAATTTCTGCTCCACGCTCTTTTTTGAACTCGCCCATAAACTTTTGAGCATCTTCTCTTTTAGTCGCCAATTTGCCATCGTACATATCTAGCGCAACCACGTTTACGTTGCCAAGGTCTTTGTATAAGTTTTCTGCTTCACGTTTGATGTAATCATTTAATCCCCACCATTCTTGAAAAACAAAAATCCAATTGTTACTCTTTTTTGAAGCTTCTATGAAAAAGGCGTTGGCCTCTACACCATCGGCACATTTTATTTTGATCATTTTGCCACCGGCTACACTCTCGTGCACATAGGGCAGAGGATTAGCGTGCGCGAGGTTAAACTTTTTGTTGGAAGCAAATACTGCAAACTTGTCTGTGGCCGAAGTGTGGCACACGGTTATATCCTTTTGAGCAAAGCCAAAAGTGGAGACGAGCAACGCTGCAAATACGAATAGTTTTTTCATAAGATTTAGGTTAGAGCTGTAGCATTAACAATAAGTTCTTCAATAAGGTTTATCCGCAAATTCAATTTGGGTTTCAAAACTTCGACAAGCTCAGTCTTACAATGGTTTATTCTTTCCATTGACCTCTAACTACTCTGTCATAAGTGATCAAGTCGGTATTGATCGGTTCAAAACCCTTTTGCCTCAAAAGCAACGCTACTTGTGCCCGGTGGTAAGAACAATGGTTGACCAAGTGCATCATAATTGTTTCTACATTGTTCGTGTACAATTCACCAACATAGTTTTTATAAGTCATCTCGCGGTCAAAGCTGTCCGATGTTTCAACAAATTCTAACCATCGCTGATTGGCTTCGACCGCCATCTTTTCTAATGCTTCAAGCGAATAATCACCCCATAATTTCACGATCGGTGGCGGCAGGTCTTTAATTCGATGAAGCCACAGAAACTGAGCAGCCAACACATGCCCAAAAATGGTAAGCACTTTTTCATCTATTACCGATTGCCTCTTTAAACACAAAAGCACTCGCTCGTTAGCCCAAGCATTGTATTGGTAAAGTTTTAAGAAGTATTTTTTCATTTAACGGTTACTCAAAAAATTGAGCGGCAAGTTACTCGGTTTGTTTCTATTTAATAATCGTTTTTCCGACACTTTCGATAATTTACATAGGAAATTTTCAAAAAAAGAATTAAAAAGAATCACATTCGCGATAAGCGGCAATCACGGCTAGCTCTCCTTCTTTACCCGGTTTTGCATTGCCATGCTCCATGCCAAGCACACCCTTGTAGCCCTTTTCATTCAGGTGCTTGAAAATGTTTTTGTAATTCACTTCGCCTGTTGTAGGCTCATTGCGCCCTGGGTTATCGCCAATTTGGATGTAAGCAATCTCATCCCAACATTGATCAATATTGGCAATTACATTTCCTTCGTTACGCTGCATGTGATAAATGTCGTACAGGATTTTGCACGAAGGGCTCTTTACTGATTTGCAGATCATATAACTCTGATGAGAGCCACGCAAATATAATTCTGGCGTATCGCTTAATGGTTCCAACACCATAATCAGCCCATGAGGCTCAAAAATTTCTGCTCCCCTGCGCAAAGCATCAATCACGTTGGCGGTTTGAATATCTAAAGGCAAATGGTTTTCATAAAATCCAGGCACCACCGTCATCCACTTAGCATTTAACCGCTTGGCCACCTCTACACATTGCTTGCATGTTTTCACAAAATTGTCCTTGAATTCTTGTTTGCCTGTGGCGAGGGAAATTTTCCAATTCTCACCACCATCTACTACAAACACGCCCATGATCATGCCCAATTGAGCAAGTGTTTTTCCTATTCTTTCTTGATCAACTACACTACGCCCCAACATGCCATTGTCTTCAATGGATCGAAATCCTTGATCAGCCATGAACTTGATCTGATCCACAAAATCATTGCCGGCATGGTTTTTAAACATGCCATCGTGCGGTGCGTAATTCAATTTAAATGGCTTGTCAGCCTGCGCTTGATTTGGATTGGAAAAAGTAGTTGAAGTTGCCATTACTGAAGTTGCCAAGGCTAAACTGCTTTGAATAAAGTTTCTGCGTTTCATAAACTGTTTATTAAAAATGTGAATGCTTCTGCTGCTTACCTAAATAAAAGAATAGGATAAGCGCTGAAATATTCATTAAATTTCAATAAAAAATTTCCATAAAAAATGATTCGATTGATCATTATTCTTTTTCTTCCCCTTAGTTTAGCATCTCAAGACTTTAAGTCATACGACCAATCCATTGCTGGTACGCCAATAAAATTTCAACTGGTTGCTATCCCAGCTGGCAAATTTCAAATTGGTAGTAAGGCCATCATGGCTGATATTGATGAAAGCCCTCAAAAAGAAATTGAAGTCTCTCCCTTTTGGATGGGCACCAAAGAAGTAACTTTTGCTGAATGGGATTTATATTTTAAAGATACCCAGCTTCCACAAGGAAAGAATCCAGACGGCATTACCCGAGCCACACCTCAATATATAGACCTTACTTGGGGCATGGGCCGTGATGCTAATCACCCTACCAACAGTATGAGCCATGCAGCGGCACTCATGTATTGCAAATGGCTCTACTCCAAAACTGGTTTTTTTTTCCGTTTGCCCACTGAGGCGGAATGGGAATACGCGTGCAAAGCAAATGGCTCTTCCAATATCATCGATTCAAAAACATTAGTTGAACACGGTTACTTTAAAGACAATAGTGCAGCAAAATTTCATCACGTAGGCGAGAAGAAACCAAATGCATTTGGTTTGTACGATATGCTTGGCAACTTGAGTGAATGGACGCTCGATCAATATGACCCTATTTATTATTCTAAAATGGACTGCAAAGACGCGATAAATCCACCCGTTACAAAATATCCAAAAACGGTGAAGGGAGGATCATACTTAGATGCCGCAACGGAATTGCGCTGCTCAAATCGAATTGCTTCCAGTGCAGAATGGAACAAACGTGACCCGCAAATACCAAAAAGCAAGTGGTGGCTCACAGAAGGAATGTTTGTGGGTTTTCGCGTAGCGCGACCGCTTAACCAACCCAGCAAAGAAGAGATAGAAAGGTTCTTCGCTTTGTATTTAAAATAATTTAGCTTTACTCAGGCTCATTTCATAATCCATACAATAATCAATCTGAATAGAAATTAACAACCTACACTAATGAATACATCTAAATCTACTCGCAGGGAATTTGTCAAGCAGGGTTCTCTTTTGGCAGGGTCCCTTATAGGAATTCCGTTGGCCGCCAAGGCTGATTTTTTTAACACATCAACGGATGATTCCATCAAGGTTGCTTTAATAGGTTGTGGTGGTCGCGGTACCGGTGCGGCCATGCAGGCACTTCTCACTAAACAAAATGTTAAGTTAGTGGCCATGGCCGATGCTTTTCGCGATCGGTTAGATGATTGCTATAAAAACTTGACCGCAGATGATTTAAGCGATTGGTCAGGAACAGCCGGTAACGTAAAACATAAAATCGCAGTGCCAGAGACAAATAAGTTTACCGGCTTTGATGGGTATAAAAAAGCGATTGCATTGGCCAATGTGGTGATCCTCACTACGCCTCCCGGTTTTCGTCCCATTCATTTTGAAGAAGCCGTAAACCAAGGCAAGCACATTTTTATGGAGAAGCCAGTGGCCACCGATCCGGCCGGCATACAGCGTGTATTACAAGCTGCTGCCATCGCCAAACAAAAAAAGTTAAACGTAGTAGTGGGGCTTCAACGTCACTACCAAAATTCCTATCTCGAATTGTTTAAGAAAGTAAAAGAAGGAATGGTGGGGGATATTGTATCTGCACAAGCCTGGTGGAACAACGAAGGTGTGTGGGTAAACCATCGCCAATACAACCAAACCGAAATGGAGTATCAAATGCGCAATTGGTATTATTTTAATTGGCTGTGTGGCGATCACATTACAGAACAACATATTCACAACCTTGATGTTGTTAATTGGTTCAAAGGATCTTACCCGGTGAAAGCGCAAGGCATGGGTGGACGCGAGGTAAGGAAAGGGAAAGAGTATGGTGAAATTTTTGACCATCACTACGTTGAGTTTCAGTATGCCGATGGCAGTATCCTCAACAGCCAATGTCGCCATATTAAGGGCACGTATAGCAAAGTAGATGAACAGCTCGTTGGTACGAAAGGAACGATTTTTTGTGGTGCCGCCAATATCTTAGATCGTAAAGGAAACGTGCTGTATCAGTATGATAAAACGAAAGAAAATAATCCGTATCAAACAGAGCATGATGAACTCTTTGCCAGCATTGCCAAAGGCGAGTTTAAATTTGCCGATGCGGAAAACGGAGCAAAGAGTACCATGACCTCCATCTTAGGCCGCATGGCTACTTATAGCGGCCAAGTCATCGACTGGGACAAGGCAACCAATTCCGGTATCAACATTATGCCCAAAGAATTTAGCTTTAATGCAATGCCTCCTGTGCTGCCCGATGCGAATGGGTTTTATCCTGTAGCCGTACCTGGAATGACAAAGTATTTCGCCTGATGTTTCTATCACGAAGGCACAAGAGACTTTTGTGCCTTTGTGATATTAATTTGTTGAAGAGTCCGTAGTTTGAATTTTTAACAGCGGCTGCCATGATAGATAAGTAAGACTCCTCCATAACCATTCAATTGGCCCAAAGTTGAAGCGTGCTAACCACCACTTGGCAAAAGCTATTTGAAGGGCGAAGATGACAATGGCGATTACAAAGCAGAGCGTAGCCCCAATCACATTTAATAAATTCAGTCCAATTCCGAAGAAAATAAAAATCCCGAAAAAGGTTTGCATTAAATAAGTGGTAAGCCCCATTCTACCCACTTCATAAAAATAATGTAAGCGATGCCTCCACTTTTCCTTTTGATAAAGCAGAATAATCACACTCACATAAAATAGTGCTTGACAGGCATTGAACAAATCGTAAACAAATCCGCCTACCATCCATTGAACTTCGCTAGATAAATTAACTTTGAGAAGTTGAGCTCCTCCAAAGAAAGCAGCAGAGAATAAAACTAACCCTAGCATTACCCTCAAAGATTTATTTCTCATTTTTTTAAAGAGCGGTAAATAACTATCAATCTGTTCAAAGATTTTTTTCCTTCCTGCATAAAGCCCCAATAAAAATAATCCAAGGGTGATGTAAACTCGTCCAGAAATTACTTGGAATTCCATTTTGGGTTTAAACTCATTTGCGTTAGCCTTTAAAGTTTCGAGATAGAATCCTGATTTTAGAATTTCAAAATATTTTTCGTTCGCTACATTATCTCCAACAAAAGGATTCGCTGATGTTCCCGTTTGGAAAGTTTGAATTACTTGAACTCCTCTTGTTACCAGCGATGGAGTGTTGATCACCAATATAAGGGCAACGATGAGTAACGCCCTATCTGGAAGGCGATGAAAAAGTAAAAGCCCAACACCTAAAATAGCATAGATGGTGAGGATATCGCCCCGATAATGTAAGTGGTGAAGCCAACCAATAGCAAATAGAATGATTAATCGCCACAAAAAGCGAAGTTGAAATTTAGCGCTGCCATCGCTCTTAGAAAATTGAATGAAAAAGCTCATCCCAAATAGAAAGGAAAATATCATATAGAATTTTCCTGCCACAAAGAAAAAAACAAGTCCCTGTACAATTTGATCGGCAAGATTATGGGCATTGTAGTTGGCAGCTTTTTCGGGAGGCATGCCCGCGTAATACTGCTCTATAAAATGAACCATGACAATGCCCAGCAGGGCAAAGCCTCTGAGGACATCAATGAGTTGAATGCGATCTGTTATTTTGGAAGCAGTTGTCACCAGATCTTTATTTGGAAGTGCGCTCCAATCCTTCTTTGGCTTCTTTTAAACTTGGATCTAACTTCAAAGCAGCTTCGAAGGACTTTTTCGCTTCCACTTTACTCCCTTTCTTTTCTTTGACTTGTGCCAAGCGCATGTGAGCCCCCGCTAGGGGTGCTTCGTTTTGCTTGGGTTGATAGGTCAAATACTTTTTCAAGCATTCTTCTCCCCTATCTAATTTTTGTCCACTCAACGCAGACGTTTTTCCAATTTGATAGATTGAACCATAGTCAGCAGGGTTCTTTTTTACAGCTTCTTCGAACAGGCCAAATGCCTTCTCATATTGTTTTTGTCCCGTATAGAAATTGGCCAATGCGGAAACATAATTTGGATCGGCCTTCACCATTTCTAAAAATTCCTTCTCCGCCTCAACAGTCTTCTTTTCATTCATGTAAACATTTCCCATTTGCCGATGGCCTTCAGCAGAGTTGAGCCCAGTAATCTGTTTGGCTACTTCTTTTGCTTTGTCAATGCTCCCACCCATAAAGCTAGGTGCTTGCAAATAATATTGAATGAGGGAAGTACGAGCGCTCATATTTTTGGGGTCTAATGCAATGGCACTTTCCCAAGCCTTTTTCATTTTGGGCGCTAGCATCCCTTGCTTAATCATATTAGAATTTTGAGCGATGGTGCCGTAGGTATCTCCCAGCCAACTAAAATAATCCGCTACTTTACTGTTGGCTTCAGTAGCTTCTTCGAAATAATCAGCTGCTTCCTCATACTCCTTTTTATCAAAAGCTGTTCGGCCTAAGTAAAAACGTGCAACTGCATAATCACTGTTTTTTTCGGGGACAGTCTTGAAAATCTTTTCTGCCTCCTCATACTTCTTAATTTCATAAAGTGATTTTCCCTTTTCAATAGGAGATTGGGCATCGACCAAAAGAGGAATTGCCAAGGCCAGCAGTAGACAATACTTCATAGAATCTATATTTTAAGATTAAGACTCTAAAAACACCCGAAAGGTTGCCTATTTACGATAAATGTTTAATGAATTGTTAAAAGAGAGGTCTGATCTGTATGCCTAATCGACTTAAACTTTTCACAGTAAAATAATGATACGCTTATTTTTGATTGCTGAATTACCTCTAACTTTCATAAAATTATCGTTATGATTAAGTATTCTTTTATCGTTTTATTCATTGCCTTTTTAATTTCTGGCTGTTCAACCAAAAAGGAAATTTCAGTTGCCCAATTTAAACAAGAGGTTGCCATTCATTTTGACGAAAGATTAAAACCATTTTATCATGGCGTAGCTTCTGGCGATCCCTTGCCGGACCGAGTAATCATTTGGACACGCATAACCCCCGAAGATTCACTTGCCTCTATCTCCGTTACATGGGAAATAGCTGAAGATGAAAAATTTTCCTCTGTCTATAAATCTGATTCAATTAGAACTTCGCCTTTGCATGATTACACCGTGAAAGTAGATGTAGATGCATTGAAGCCTGACCATATTTATTATTATCGATTTTCTGCGCTAGGTGGCACTTCTATTGTCGGGCGTACCAAGACTGCACCGGTAGATGCCAAAGACAGTTTGAAATTTGCTGTGGTAAGTTGCGCCAATTGGGAATTTGGCTACTTCAATCCTTACGAAAAAATCGGTAATAGACCCATCCTCGATGCTGTACTGCACCTAGGCGATTACATTTATGAATTTGGCATTGGAATATACGGTGATACCACAATTGGTCGTTTAAATATTCCTGCTCATGAAATAGTAAGCTTACAGGATTATCGTACGCGCTATTCCTTGTATCGTCTTGATAAAGGTTTACGAAGAGCTCATCAACAACAGCCCTTCATCGCCATTTGGGATGATCACGAGATTGCCAATAACTCTACTGTATCGGGGGCAGCAAATCATCAGCCTGAAGAAGGTGACTATGAAAAGAGAAAAGCTGCAGCACGACAAACTTACTACGAATGGATGCCCATCCGCGAAAGCGCTGAAATGTATCGTTCATTTTCTTTCGGAGGATTGGCTGATGTAATCATGTTAGACGAGCGTTTGGCAGGGCGCGATCCCGAAATTACAGATCAAAACAATCCGGACTTAAATAAAGAAAATCGTTCCATGCTTGGCATGACGCAATTGCAGTGGTTTGAAAACAATTTAAATTCATCGAAGGCAGTCTGGAAAGTAATTGGCAACCAGGTGATTTTTTCAGATTTATATGTCCGTGCGTTGTATCCTAAAATGACACGCAACCTGGATTCGTGGGATGGCTTTCCTTTCGAAAAGAAAAAAATTGTGGACTTTATCACGCAGAATAAAATTCAAAATATTCTCATCACCTCAGGTGATACACACGCCTCATGGGCAATCGAAGCAGCCGTGAATGTGAAGAAAACTTATCTTCCGTTTGCAATTGAGTTAGGGACAACAAGCGTTTCTTCCGGTAATGGCGATGAACGCAAGAGTGTTGATTCGGTAAAGATTTCAGAGCTCGCATTAATGAAACAAAATCCACATGTAAAGTATTTGAATGACCGTGATCATGGTTACTTGCTTCTTACGCTTTATCCCACTCAATCAAAGGCTGAATGGTATTATGTGGAGACGTTGCGGAAACCGGAAACCAACGAATATTTAGGGAAACGATATCTGATTGAGAAAGGCTCCAACCGATTGAAATAAAAATTAGTAACTTTCACTAATGAAAAAAAATCTATTCCTGTTTGTCTTGTTGGCTGCTGCACAAATGGGTCTTGCTCAGGCTATCGGAAAGCAATTTCCCGATATGAAAACTGAAACCGTAGAAGACAAAAAGGTTCTGCTTCCACAGGATGTAAAAGGGAAATACACATTGCTGGGGCTGGCATATTCTAAAAAATCTGAAGACGAGCTCAACTCTTGGTTCAGTCCGGTGTTTGGTAAGTTTATTCAAAAGCTCGAAGGTATGATGGCGGGCATGGGATATGATGTCAATGTGTATTTTGTGCCGATGTTTACAGGGGTCAACGCTGCCGCCACAGGTACCGCCAAAAGGAAGGCATTAAAAAATACGGATCCACAATTATTGCCCTATATCTTATTTTACAAAGGAGAGCTGAAACCTTACAAAGAAGCACTAGACTTTGAAAGGCGTGACATTCCCTATTTTTTTGTGCTCGATCCTCAAGGTAAAATTGTGTACGCTACCTCGGGAGCTTATACCGATGCAAAGATGGACGCGGTAGAAGAAGCGATACAAGAATAAATTCGCTTCTAAAACCCTAACAACTGTTTCTGTGAACTATACATCGCGTGGGTCATTCGTTTGCTACGATTTATTTCTCTTAATAAACCCCAGCGAAGCCAATATCAAAACGACCAGTGAAATAACCCACGCCCAAATATTCGGCTTTCTGGTCTCCACAAAGAATGTGTAATCATGAAAAGCAAATTTTAATCGCGAAGGTGCCCAATAAAATTCATCACCGCCAACGGAGTCTGCGTTATGAGAAACCACTTCACCCGGCATCTCAATAATGTGGTTATACTTACCCTCCATTGCCCAAGTCATAAATTTAAATTTATTCTCTACCGATGCTTTACTTTTTTTGTAAGCAGAACCAAAGTCAACAGATATACCTAAGCTATCAGTCAGCTTGCGTAAAACGTTATCGTCCACATTATCCATTTTACTCAATAATTGAAAAAGTGTTTCCTTATGGGTTTTCAAAAGTTGCTTTTGCGAAGCATCGCTGGTAAAATCCAGGAGTAGCTTAAAGTAATTTTCAAAGTACCCGCGAGTGGCATAATGATCAAAAATTCGTTCATTCAAAGCAGTCAAAAACAAGCTATCAGCTTTTGAAATAGATTTACCCTCAGCGGGAAGTTTTTCAATAAACTGAAAATCTTCTTTGATCAGGTAATCATTTACGGGCAAATCAAATTTATTGATGGCCTGGTAAGTATCGGAATAGTACAGGTGTGTATAAAACCAACGGAAACGGCTTTCAAACTTACTTGTAACGCGAAACACTGAGTCAGAGGGAACTGCCAGTTCTGAATTGGCCTTGCTTGCCGAAGAAAATGATTTTTGAAATGTGTATCGAAATTTTTTGCTCTTTTCGTTTATTTTCTTTGTCGAGGATTGCCAACCTATATTACTGCCAACATTAAAGTAGTTGCGCAGGGTCAATGTTGAATCATCCGATTCCAGTATGATTGTTTTATCCAGACTTCCATCAGCATGCACTTTTGTTTTCATCTGAACGTGATGTTCACACGATGAAAGAAAGACCGTGAGCAATAAGATAACCACGATTGAGATTTTATAGTTTTTCATAGTCGTATATTTTTTAAATGCTCGCTTTTTTTATTTTTTGATAGCGTGCATAATAAGTAATCTTTTGGGGTGTGGTGCGTTTTTGTTGGTATGCTTTTATGAAATCAAAACTGTTCAGTTCAACCGTATTCTTTTCAGATAAGGCTTTAGTCAATTGAATTGGGTCTTGCACGCTTTCCCAAACAAAAATTGAAATCAATAAGATCGCTGCTGTACGCAATGAATTCTGTAACCACGGTCGGTTAAATACTTCCAACGCCAAAGTTAACAAGGTGGCTTGCTCATTTTCGGGGAGCGCACGCATAATCCGATCGGTAAGTGCCTGTTCATTTTTTGGTCGCGGATAGGTTGTTTTTGCTTGTATAACGAGTGCGTTCAACTCACCAGCTTGCTTCATCTTTTCTCTGCAAACAACACATTCAAGGAGATGTACCTCCACTTGCTTTTGCTCTGCAAGGGTTAGTTCATGAAAGATCCAAATTTCTTCTTCGGCTTCGTCACAGTTCATATTTGCATTGGTTAGTCCTGTTCATAATTTTTTTTCATCCAGTCTTGCACTTTTTTACGAGCATGGTAAAGGTTGCTTTTCATTTGTTCTTCGCTTAACTCCATCAGATTACAAACTTCACCCACCTCCAACCCTTCCATATCCCTTAATACAAAAACCATTTTTTGCTTCCCGCTCAGTTCATCTACTGCTTGTTGAAGCAAGCATGCTATCTCCTTCTTCTCCATTTCCAGATGTGGTGTGCTACCGGTAGAAAAATTAGCGGCTTCCTCTATGGACAGTCGATGGTTTTGGAATCGTCTCGCACTAGATTTTTTTATATCCAGGCAATGATTCACCAAAATCCGATAGAGCCACGTTGTCAGTTTTACTTCCTCCCTATAGTTCGAAAAGTTCTTCCACAGTTTTACAAACGCCTCCTGCACTGCATCTTCGGCTTCATCCTCGTTGCTTAAATACCGATATGCTATGGCATATAAATACCCCTGATTTGAGTGTACCAATTGACTAAACGCCTGTCGGTCGCCTGCCATCGCTTTGGTGATTAACTCGGACTTAGGTTGTTGCGGCATTTATCAATTTGCTAGTGATACGACTAAAGTAACGGAAAGGAAAATCGAAAGCTTTCTTTATTTTAACCCTACGCTTAAAAAATCCTTTCGAATAAATTTCTTTACTTGCTTGCATCTATGACTAAGCCTTCCCCCGGCTCCGGCCGCATCGGCATCTGGACAAGCACTTCGCTAGTAATGGGGAGTATGATAGCCTCTGCTATGTTTATGTTGCCCACAACACTTTCGTTTTATGGAAGCATTAGTTTAATCGGTTGGGTCGTTTCCGGTTTTGGCGCGATATGCCTTGCCTTAGTATATAGTTGGCTGAGTCAATTGATGCCCATTGCCAATGGCGGACCCTATGCATATACACGTGAAGGGATGGGAGATTTTGCTGCCTTCTTGGTAGCATGGGGATATTGGATTTCAATATGGTGTACCAATGCCGCCATTTTAGTTGCGTTCATCAGCTACCTAACCGTCTTTGTTCCCGTCTTAGGGACGAATTCATTTTATGCCGTTACAGTAGGCTTATCTACGTTGTGGTTTCTTACGTGGATAAATACGCGAGGCATTCGCGAGGCGGGGATTATACAAGTGGTGACCACGATTCTAAAAATCACACCGCTCTTGTTAGTCACCTTAGGAGGCCTCTTTTATATCAACTCAGAAAATTATTTTCCTTTTAACGTCAGCGGCACTTCAGATATTAGCGCCATCACCTCCACCGCTACCTTAACCCTATTTGCCTTTATGGGTTTAGAATGTGCCACTATACCTTCTGGGCAAGTTGAAAATCCTGAAAAAACAATTCCCCGTGCCACACTATATGGAACACTAGCTGTAACCGCACTTTATATTCTAGGAACTGTAGTGATCATGGGCGTTTTGCCCCCTTCAGAATTGCAAACATCAAAAGCCCCTTTTGCAGATGCTGCCGCTAGCATGTGGGGTAATTGGGCATATTACTTTGTAGGCGCAGGAGCGGTGGTGTCAACCTTTGGTGCTCTGAATGGATGGATTCTGATACAAGGACAAATACCCGCTGCCGCGGCAGTAGATAAATTACTTCCGCCCATATTCAAACTAGAAAATAAGGCAGGTACACCACTTTTTAGCATTGTTGGGTCAAGTGTGTTAGTCTCCTTGCTGATGCTCATGAATTTCAGTAAGAGTTTAGCAGATACCTACCAATTTATTATTCTCCTTTCTACTATGACGGTATTGGTGGCATATCTTTTTTCTACAGTCTCCTTCGCAGTCTTGTCCGTAAAATCCAATCAACCAAAATGGAATAACGGAATAAAACTCACCATCGCGATGGTTGCCTTTATTTATTCAATGTGGGCGGTGGCTGGCTGTGGTGACGAAGCTGTGTATTGGGGATTTTTACTGCTGATGAGTGGTGTACCTCTTTACGGATGGAATAAGATGAGGAAGAATTAACCGAAACATTTATCATATTGCTGCAACTTTTAACTTTAAGAAAACAGCCAAAATAAAAAATGGCTTAGATACAATATGATCCGTTGGTTCCTCTTTTTTTTAACATTGAGCTCGACAGCATTTTGCCAGCTAATCATTGAGGGAACGATTATTGACAGTGAAACCGGAAAGCCCGTTTCCTTTGCTTCCATTGGTATCGTTGAAACTTCAAAAGGTACAAGCTCTAATCTCAATGGCCAGTTTTCATTGTCCGTTTCTGAACCTGTTTCATTAAAAATAACTTGCGTAGGATACGAATCGCTTGTGATCAAGCCAACGAAAGATAATCATTTGGCATACCTTCTTAAGCCCATTGCCACCCAATTGAATGCAATAGTGGTTTTCAATAAACCAATCAATCCAAAAAAGATTGTAAGAAAAGCCTTCGCAAGCATTCATGAGAACTATACTGTTCAACCTTTTATTCAGAAATTTTTTTATCGGCATTACTGCAAAGATGATTCTGTTTATGGAAGACTAGTAGAAGCATCGGTAGATGTTTGGAAAGATCAGGGCTACCGTTCATTCCAAAAATCTGCAGGGGACAAAGAGGAAATTCGAGTGACACACCTGCGCAGAAGTTTGGATAAAACAATTATGGCAGAGGGGCATGAGCCTATTTCGATAAGATAAGATCATTCACGATTTAGGAGGAGGTACTTCATTGGATAAGCAATTCTACCTCTATCATCAATATGAGATGAATAGTAGGGATGGCGGTAAAAATGGCGAGCAAAAATTTAATTGGCTTAAGGAATATTGTAAAGGCAAGCGTATTCTCTACTTGGTTTTTTGGTCTGGTAATTTTCAACCTTACTTAACGGAGTTGGAACTTGCCAAGAAGCTTAACAAACAATACCGCAAAAAAATTACGTTCGTTTTTCTTTCGCTTGAGGAAGATGAAATAAAATGGAAGCAGGCAATATCGAAGTACAGCTTTTTTTCGGATGGAATCATCAACTTTCGGATTGGAAAAAATTCCGAAATCGCGAAGTCCTTCCAGGTTAAAGAAACACCAGCCTTTGTTTTATTATCTCGAAATGGTGATATCGTTAATAAAAAATCCAGCAATTCTTTGTTGGAGAAAGATTCTAAAATTTTAATTGAACACGTTAATTGAGCTTTCAATCGCAAATCCTATTCCACTAAATTTAGTATTCAAAATCCAAAGGCTTTAACTAACTTGGGCGCACTTAAGCATATTCGTAATTCTCAGGTTTAATGATTAGAATTCTCTTGTCCTTTTTTCTTGGGCTTTTCTTGATAGTGAGGCAACCTATTTATGCCCAAATGGCGTACAGTCTTCCTTTAGCTATTCAGACAGCTAAGGCCAACAGCCCGATTTTAAAAGCACAACAGTATACGGTTAATTTAGCACAAGGCAACGTAACGACATCTAAGCTATACACCAATCCCATACTTAATAATCAGACGCTACAATTAGTTAATTCAAAATATTATCCGTCTGGCAGCGAAGCATCTAACCCACTCAATAGACAAGTGTGGTGGCAGGTTACTAAGCCCTTTATATTACCTTCTGTTCGAAGAAACCGAATTGACATTGCAACACAAAATGTACAACAATTTCAAAAAGGATTTGATGAAACCGTTCGAAATTTTTCGTTGGCGGTTGCCAATCAATGGTTAAGTGCATGGGGAATTAAAACACGGTTAAGTTTGCTTGACCAAGCTTATTCCAATATCGACAGTTTGGTAAAAATAAATCAGATCCGGTTGCGTAATCAGGTAATTACACAAACAGATCTGATTCGTACTCAATTACTACAAGATCAGTATCAGCTTCAGATCATCAACGCCAAAAAAGAATTTAACAATGAGATTCAGCACCTAAAATATTTAATTGGTACCAAGGATAGTGTAAATGTTGACATCGATGGTGCTACGGAACCGACTCCAATACCTGAATTAATAGATTCTCTAATAAATCAATCGTTAAAGGGAAGAACCGATGTGCAGGTTGCTAAACTTGCCCTGCTGATAGCCCAGACAAATATTAGATACCAGCGTTCATTGGTTTTGCCTCAGCCTGAGCTGGGCATGATCTGGAATCCACAAAACACAATCCCTTATTTAGGTTTTTTTGGTACAATCAAAGTCCCTCTTTTTGACCGAAATCAAGGCGAGATTGAAAAATCAAAATACTTTGAGCTGCAAGCTGAAGAAGGTGTCCGCAATGCTCAACTAAAAATTGTTACCGAAGTTAAAGCTGCTTTTCAAACCTATAAAACCGAAAAGGAAAACCTAAAAAAATATAATATCATGCTAAGTCAGGCCGATCAGGTTCTTGATAATGTACGTTATGCCTATCTAAAAGGCGGAACTACGATCATTGATTTTTTGGATGCGCAGAGAAGCTGGTTTGATACCCGTCAATTATTTCTTAATGCAAGGCTTTCCTATTTTCAAAGCTACATTCAGTTACTATATGTTACTGGGCTAATTAATCAACTGTAACTATGCGCAATACCGTCATTTTATTCTTTCTCATTTTGGAAATGATTTCCTGTAAAAAGGAAAATTCGGAACAGCATCTTAATTTTACAAAACCAAAGGTCTCCGGTAACTTAATTACCTTTACTGATGAGAGTATTGCTTCTTATTTTTCTACCCAGCTTATTGATGATACCGATCTACAAGCAGACTTTGCAGTACCTGCCCGCGTAGTTGCCACGGTTATACAATCTTCTGAAAATCCTTCTCAAAATCTGATTTTGTTCGATAATCCAGAACTTACTACTAATTACTCGCTACTAATACAGCATCTCTCCAACATCAAACAAATTGAAGATGTCACCATTACGCAGCGAACGATTGAACTAGAAAGGATGCAAGATTTACAAAAACATGGGGCAGCTACCGGCCGCGATGTATTGGAAGCGCAAACTGCTTTAGCACTGGAGCGAACTAATTTAGTAAATGAAAAAGCTGCCATGATTGAACAGGAAACCTTGTTGAAGGTAGGTGGATTTAGCACTTACTCTTTACGCAAGGCGGTGGCCAACACAGTTTGGGTCATATCAGAAATTGCCGACAATCAAATAAGTAAGGTAAAAGCAGGAGCACCTTGTTTTATCAACTTCTCGTCATTTCCGAATGAAACCTTCAGGGGCAAAATTGAAGATATTGGCGATGTCGTTGATAATGTTACACGATTATTAAAACTTCGAATTGGTATCATTAATAATGACCGGAGGCTAAAAGCCGGAATGTTTGGAACTACACACCTTGGTCTTCGCGAAGGAAAATTTCTTACAGTTCCCCTTGAGGCGTTGGTTACTGTACAAGGAAAAAACTACGTGTTTGTAAAAAAATCCGCTATGGAATTTGAAAGAAGGGCTGTCTCTATTGGTCAGCAAGCTAATAACAATATGATCGTTTTTGATGGAATTGTTAAAGATGAGCAGGTAATAATAAAAGGCACCATGCAGTTAAAAGGTTTATCATTCGGATATTAAAATCAAATTCAGTATGATTCAAGTGCAAATATTCTTTGATCGTGATAAGTTTAAAGACGATAAACCCATGGCTGACTATATCATGGAGTTTTTGGCACAGCACGAAATTTTAGGGGCCACTACACTTCGTGGTGAACTTGGGTTTGGGGAAAATAAACAGATTAAACGACCAGGTCGACTTTTTTCTTTTGATGAGACTCCCATGGTAGTCACTTTCATTGATGAGGATGATAAGGTAAAAAAAGTGCTGGCCCTATTCCGCAAAAAAGTTAAGACAGGCTTCATCGTAATCAACCCCGTTGAGATTTGGAAATAGTATGATCAGAGCACTACTCATATTCTCGTTAATGAACCGTTGGATTGTAGTAGCCCTTGCTATTATTATTTCTTCTATTGGATATTTGTGCTTTACCCAACTTAAAATTGAGGCGTATCCTGATATAGCGGATACAAATGTAATTATCATTGCCAAATATAACGGACGAGCTGCTGAAGAGGTAGAGATGCAGGTAACGGTGCCGATTGAGCGTGCCCTAAATAATGTTCCTAGAGTTTTAGACCGTAGAAGCCGCACCATCTTCGGACTATCCGTGGTACAGCTTACTTTTGAAGATGGTACCAACGATTATTTTGCCCGTCAACAAGTTCTTGAACGATTAGCAAGTGCAGAATTACCAGATGGTGTTAAGCCTGAGCTAGCACCCCTTACTACTGCGGTGGGCGAAATTTTGCGTTATGTGGTAGAGGCTCCCGCTACCTTTAGCCCAACACAACTTAGAGATCTTCAAGATTGGGTTATACGTCCGTTTCTATTGCAAGTACCTGGTATTGCCGATATCACCACGTTTGGTGGACCCCTAAAACAATTTCAAATTCTTACCTCATCAGAAAAACTCCGAAAGTACAATCTTACCATAAGCGATATTATGAGCGCGGTAGGTCAGAATAACAAAAATACTGGTGGTAACACAATTCAACGGGGAGGCCAAAGTTTTGCTGTAAGAAGTCTTGGTGCAATTAAATCAGTTCAAGACATTCAGAATATTGTAATCACCTCTTTTCATGGAGTTCCTGTTTTTATTCGTGATGTCGCTTCCATTGAAATTGCTCCTCCTCCTCCTTCCGGAATACTGGGTTATACTTTTAAAAGTGAAAAAATAGAAAGTAATAGTGGCACAGAGGGGATTATTCTTTTGCGTAGAGGGGAAAATCCAAGTGAAGTACTGAGAAAAGTAAAAAATCAAATCGCTATACTTGAATCAAGCGAACTGCCGAAAGGTGTAAAGATTAAAACACTCTATGATCGAAGTTTCTTGATCAACCACTCGCTTGAGACTGTAGGAAAGACACTTTTTGAAGGGGTCTCAATAGTAATAATTATCTTGATCTTCTTTTTAGGGAGTGTGCGGTCTGCCATCGTGGTGGCACTTACAATACCTTTTGCCTTGCTTTTTGCTTTTATTCTTATGAGGCTAACGGGCATTCCGGCAAATTTACTTTCGTTAGGGGCTATCGACTTTGGGATTATTGTAGATGGGGCATGCATTATGGCTGAACATTTAATTCGAAAATACCGGAGTGCAACCCCCGAAGACAAAGAACAAGGGATCATTAAGATAACGCTGCTCGCTGCTCAAGAAGTTGGCCGTGAAATATTTTTCTCTGTTACAATTATTATTCTGGCTTATATGCCAATTTTACTTATGACCCGCGTGGAGGGCAAGCTATTTTCACCCATGGCTTTAACGCTTGCCTTTGCCGTTATTGGCTCTATGATTTGTGCTCTTACACTCATTCCTGTTTTAATTTCTTTTGCTTACAAACGGGGTCTTGAGGACCTTGAAAAACCAATCTCTCAACATAAAAATCCGGTCTTGGAATTTTTAGAAAAGAGATACCAAGTAGCCGTCCAAAAAATCTTAGAATTTCCTAGAACAGTTGTCATTATCAGTTTTGTTTTGATTTTTTCATTTATCGGATTGGGCAGCCGACTTGGCACAGAGTTCTTGCCAGAGTTAGACGAAGGATCAATTTTTTTACGTTGTTTCCTCCCGGCTGGTGTAAGCCTTCAAGAAAATGCCAAGATATCACCAGGCATTCGACAAGTAATTGCTAAATATCCATCGATTGATTATGTAATTACCCAGTCTGGCCGAAATGATGACGGCACGGATCCATTTCCACCCAATCGCACTGAAATTTTAGTGGGTCTTCGTGATTATCATTTGTGGAGTGATACGATCAAGAAAAAAGATTTAGTGGCTCGCATTCAAAATGATCTTCAGAAAAAATTTCCTGGTGCTTTTTTCTCTACAGGTCAGCCCATTATTGACCAAGTAATGGAAATTGTAACTGGTAGCGCTGCTGATCTTGCAATTTCAGTAATAGGCGAAGACTTGCAATTTATGCGCAGCAAAGCTGACAGTATTGTAGAAATTGTACAAGGAATAAAAGGTGCAGTAGCTGTAAATATTGAACAAGAAGGTGTCCAGGCACAACTGGCCATTAAAATCAATCGCGAAAATGCAGCTCGTTATGGCATTAACGTAAATGATATACAATCCATGATTGAAGCAGCCATTGGCGGACAAGCTATTTCAAAACTGTATGATGGGGCTAAGCGGTATGATATTGTGGTTCGCTATTTGGCAGAGAATAGAAGTAGTTTGGAATCCATCCAAAATCTTCAGGTACCTTCGGTAATGGGTGCTCTCATTCCGTTGAATGAGTTGGCCGAAATAACTTTTTTAGATGGCCAGACAAATATTTATAGGCTCAATGGCAAACGCATGTCAACGGTTCGTACCAATATCCGTGGTAGGGACCAAGGTGGGTTTGTGTCAGAAGCGGAGAAAAAAATAGATAAAACTATACATATACCAAAAGGGTATGAAGTAATTTATGGAGGACAGTACGAAAATCTTGAACGGGCAGGTAAGCAATTGTCAGTCACAATACCCCTCACCGTGCTAATGGTTTTTGTTCTTTTGTTTTCTCTTTTCAAAAATTTTCGTCACACTTTGGTAGCAATGTCTTGCATTCTTTTTTCACTTGCGGGAGGTATAACCGCGTTATTTATAAGAGGCTATCATTTTAATGTATCAGCAGGAGTTGGTTTTGTATCTATTTTTGGGATTTCTGTTATGGCGGGTGTACTGCTTGTATCAGCTATCAAGCGAATGGAAGAAATACACGGAACTGATTTGAAAAAAATGGTTGCCTTAGCTTCATCAGAACAGCTGCGGGCGATCTTATCAATACTCATTGTTGCCATTGTTGGATTAATCCCTGCAGCAATTTCTTCGGGCATTGGCTCAGATGTACAACGGCCTTTAGCTACTGTTATTATTGGTGGGCTAACTAGCACCTTAATTTTTGCGCCTTTTGTATTGCCACCTCTTTACTTTCTCCTCGAACGGAATTCTTTAAGAACCTAAAGGCTGTTTTTATCAAACCCTAAAATCTCGCTCGTCCGTTGTCGGGTCTCCCGCAAAAGCTTTTCGTTTTTAGATAACGATAGTCCAAATGAAGGAGCTATCTCTTTCAACTTCTTTTGCCAAGTCTCAGTCTGAGATTCCTTTTTAAAACACCGCGGAAGAATGCCAAGCATAATGGCCACCGCTGTTGATGCTCCTGGCGATGCTCCTAACAAAGCAGCAACAGTTCCATCTTTTGAAACAACTACTTCTGTTCCAAATTCTAGAACACCCCCTGATTCTTCATCCTTTTTAATTACCTGAACACGTTGGCCAGCCTCTTTTAATTCCCACTCTTTCAGTTTGGCCTCGGGCACATATTCCTTTAGTGCTTCCAATCGATCTTCTGGAGTTTGGCAAACTTGCTCAATCAAATATTTGGTTAGAGGAATGTTATTAAGTCCAGCCGATATCATGGGCATGATGTTATCAAATTTTATGGACTTGATCAGATCCATCCGCGAACCGCCTTTCAAAAACTTAGTGGAAAATCCTGCGAATGGACCAAAGAGCAATTCCCTTTTCCCATCAATGATGCGCGTATCAATATGTGGAACAGACATGGGCGGAGACCCTACTGATGCCTTACCATATACTTTAGCTTGATGCTTTTGAATCAACTCTTCGTTAAGGCACTTCAACCACAAACCACTCACTGGAAATCCTCCGTATCCATCGCGTTCTTCTATTTCTGCTTTTTTTAACAATGGCAACGTTGCCCCGCCAGCGCCAAGAAAAACAAATTTTGCATTAACACTTTGTTTCTCTTCATTGAGTAAGTTCTTTACTTTTACCTCCCAAGTATTGTTTGCATCCGGATCGATATCCCGCACCTCGCAATTGAAATGAATTGTTACTCCAGGCATTTCCTGCAGTCGTTCTATTAGGGTACGAGTAAGCTGACCAAAATTTACATCCGTACCTATTTCCATTCGGGTAGCAGCCACACGCTGATTATCTTCACGCCCATTCATAACAATCGGAGCCCACTCGCCTATTTGGTCGCGATCTTCAGAATAGAGCATACCCTTAAAAAGAGGATTGGTTTGAAGCAACTCATATCGCTTCTTTAAATAATTGATATTCTCATCATCCCATACCAAACTCATGTGCGGCACTTGGGTGATAAAATCGGATGCGTTGGTGATATATTTTTTCTGAACGAGGTACGCCCAAAATTCTTTTGAGATTTCAAAAGACTCGGCAATTTTTACTGCCTTTGAAATATCAATCGAGCCATCGTCCTTCTGTGGCGTATAATTTAATTCACAAAAAGCCGAATGGCCGGTACCTGCATTATTCCAGGCATCAGAGCTTTCTGCACCCGCTACATCTAGTCTTTCAAAAAGTTGAATAGTAATTTCCGGATGCAATTCTTTTAATAGCATACCCAGCGTTGCGCTCATAATTCCAGCCCCAACCAACACTACATCGGTTTCTTTGACCAGGGGTTTAATTGCTTTTGTCATTTTATAATATCGTTAAACTTCCCAATTTAGGGTATCGATAATCGTCTTGCAAATTGTGCTTTTTAGAAACATAATAATAAGCTTCGTTTTGTATTATTCTTGATCTGCAAGGGAATAAGTCCTCTTAAACTGAATGATAAAAGTGGCTCCCTTTCCTTCTACACTTTCACACCAAATTTTACCATTCATCACCTCGACAAATTTTTTAACGATGGAAAGGCCAAGACCAGTAGAAGATTCATCACCGGTTGGCCGAGCACTCAATTTTTGGTACTTTTTAAAAAGCTTCATTTTATCCGCTGCTGTCATCCCAGGGCCTTCGTCTTGAATCCTAACTAATACATTATCCTGCTCCTCTGTTTCCGTGATATATATATTCTTTGAGAAAGGTGAAAACTTAATGGCATTCGACAACAAGTTTTCAATGATCTGATTGAGGTATCCTGAATCAGCTTCTATTTGCAAGTGTGTTGCGCGTATGTGATGCAGGGTGATCTTCTTTTGCTCTGCATCGGGCATAAATCTTTCTACCACGCTTCCGATGCTAGCCGAAACATTAATTGTCTCAAGGTCAAGATTAAGATGCTTAGATTCTATTGCCTCAATATCCAGGATTTTAGAAATCATCTCACTTAAACGGTTAGCACTATTCTGTATTAGTCCCAGATAATTGTCTGCTTCTTTGTCATCTGGGGCTGTCATTTTTAAAATGCTGACCAACCCCTTAATCTGATTAAGCGGGCTCTTCAAGTCATGGGCAACAATTCCAATCAGGTTATTTTTTTCTTGGTTGAGATTAAGAAGCTCTTCGTTTTTGTTTAAGATTTCATCTTTTTGTTTTTCAAGCTCTTGATGCATGCCTGTGATAATCTGATTAGCTTCATACAAATAATCTGATTGGTCAAGCAGGGCTCCTGTCCGCTCATCCATCTCTCTGTTCTTTTCCTGCATCTCATCACGAACCGCTTGAAGTTCTTCTACTTGAGCAGCAATTTGATCTTGATGCACTAAGAGCTCAATATTTTCGTTTCGGATTTTTGCATTGATACTTTCCAACTCATCGGACTGAAGCAAAAGGTCTTTCCTCTTATATTCAAGCAAGTAGGCATTTGCCTTCAACGTATCTTGAAGATGCTCGAGTTTTGTAACCTTTCTTTGGAGAAGTATTGTTTCGTTTTTGATTTCCGCTTTCAGTTCCTTTTTAATTTGATCAGTCTTCAGAAGCAGCAGCTTAAGATTCCCAAGTTGCTGCTTCTGTTCTTGGGCGAATGATTTTATCAATGGTACCTTTTCTTTCTTCGTCAGTAGCTTGATTTTTTTCAAGGATACTTGTAATGCCGTCCTTGTGGCTTTAATTCCTTTTTTTATTTCACTCAAAGCGGGGAATTTTTTCTTGGCAGCAGGCATATCTGGCGAAATGTACTCTATGCAAAAGGATTTTTAAACAGGTGCTAATAAAAAGCCTGTCTCAATATCCATTGAGGCAGGCCTTGATCTTATAATTCCCTGTTAAGAACGGTCTATTAAAAAGGATATTCCCCTTTCTCAATTGCAAAATTTGCCACCCTTCGTCTTGCCTCTTTTAAATTGTATGGATCAATTTTGGTGAAGCGCTTTAACCCCATTAGCATTAGTCGTTGTTCATCTCCTTCAGCAAATGACATGATTGCACTTCTTCCGGCTGCTGCTGCAATCTCCATTGCACGATGTAAGTAGATAATCGCCATTTCCTTTTGGATTTCACAAGCCTTCTCGCCACGGATACCAATTAGTTTCTCGACACGTAGTATGGTTGATTCCGCTATGTATACTTCAATCAACATATCGGCTAGGTTCATTAATACTTCTTGTTCCTCTGATAATTTCATCATGAACTTTTGGACTGCAGCACCCGATACCATTAAGCCGGCTTTCTTCAAATTGGCTAATACTTTTTTCTCTTTAGCAAACAAGGCAGTATCATCTGAGGAACCAAAATCAGGGATAGACATCAACTCCTTTTGCACTGCCATTGCAGGATTCATCAAATCAAGAGTGCCTTTCATAGCCCGCTTTATCAACATATCAACGGTTAGTAACCGATTGATTTCATTAGTACCTTCAAAGATCCGGTTGATCCGTGCATCGCGATACGCCCGATCCATCGGCCCTTCTGCTGAGAAACCCATGCCCCCATAAATTTGCACGCCCTCATCTACTGAATAATCCAACACTTCTGAACCATGAACTTTCAAAATAGCACATTCAATAGCATATTCTTCCAGGGATTTTAATTTTGCCTTTCCAGACTCCATGCCACTTTCTAAAAGTGCATCGTATGCATCATCAATGTTTTGGCCTGCCCGATAATGAGCTGACTCAGATGCAAAAATCCGGGTCACCATTTCTGCAATCTTATGTTTGATCGCACCGAAGTTCGCGATAGACGTTCCAAATTGCTTACGCTCCTTCGCATAATTAATAGCCTTTGAAGTGGCAAACTTGCTTCCCCCTACTGCACCCGAGCCTAGTTTTATGCGACCAATATTCAAGACGTTTACGGCTATTTTAAAACCATTCTCTCGTTCAGAAAGCATGTTTTCAATGGGCACCTTGCAATCATTAAAAAAAATTTGACGGGTCGAAGATCCCTTGATACCCATCTTCTTCTCTTCTTCATTCATTGTAATACCCCCGTAACTGCGCTCCACAATAAAGGCGGTCAAGTTTTTGTCGTTGCCAATCTTGGCGAATACAATTAATATATCAGCAAAACCTCCATTGGTGATCCACATTTTTTGCCCCGTAATAAGATAGTGGTTTCCATCTGCTGATAAAACCGCTTTTGTTTTTCCGCTGTTGGCATCAGAGCCTGAGTCTGGTTCTGTCAAGCAGTAACACGCTTTCCATTCCCCAGTAGCGAGTTTAGGAACATATTTCTTTTTTTGTGCCTCCGTACCATAATACAAAATCGGCAACGTACCAATGCCAGTGTGCGCTCCATACGCTACAGCAAAAGAGTGCGCACCACCCAACACTTCTGCCACCAACATAGTGGTGTTAAAAGACATACCAAAGCCTCCTAAACTTTCCGGCACAGAAGTTCCCAACAAACCGAGCGCACCAGCCTTATCCATCAACGATGGCAACAACGTTGGATCCTTCATTGAATCAATTTCATCTAAGCGCGGGGAAATCTCTTGCTTTACAAAATCCAAGCAAGTCTTTGAAATCATCTTCTGCTCCTCACTCCATTCTTCCGGAATAAAGATTTCGTTTGCTTGTGTTTCGCGAATGAGGAACTCGCCTCCTTTGGTTGCCGTTTTAGTTTGTGTTGTCATTTCGATATTCTTCAAGTTGTTCGTTTATGGTTGTTAGTTGTTGGTCGTCCTTGCTTTGAAAATAGTTTATAAAGTCATTTAGCAAGCGCTTGCACGATTTGATATTGTCAAGGATTGAATTGTGATGTTCAATTGTGATATAACCGAGATCAAAAGAGATGATTATCTGAGTTTCGACTTCATACAAACTGCCCCTCGAAATAAAAAAGAATTGTATTGAATCTTTAGAATGATTTCTTCCGCAACCTTCTGCGATATTGGAAGGAATTGAAACCGAAGCTCTTCTTAATTGGTTGGTTAATCCAAATCGTTCTTCTTTTGGAAAAGCCTTAGTCACTTGATAAATGAGACAAACCAGCCCTTTGGTTTGTTTCCAAACTTCTAAATCCCGATATGATTCAAGCTTGTTCATCTAACAACTAATTACCAACAACTATCAACTAATTTAAGAGTTCATAAATTCCAGCCACACCCTGTCCCCCTCCAACACAAGCCGTTACCATCCCATACTTTTTCTTTTGTCTGCGGAGTTCGTTGAATAGCTGTACCGACAAGCGAGCACCCGAAGAACCAAGCGGATGACCAACTGCAATCGCGCCTCCATTTACATTTAATTTTTTTCTGTCGATGCCCAATTCTTTTACTACTGCGAGTGATTGCGCAGCAAATGCTTCATTGAGTTCAATCAAGTCTATATCATCGAGCTTCAATCCTGCAATCTTCAACGCTTTTGGAATGGCTGCCACGGGACCAATACCCATTATACGTGGGTCAACTCCTGCGGTAGCATAGCTTATCATCCGTGCAATTGGTTTTAAATTTAGTTGCTTCACCATGCGCTCGCTCATTACCATCACAAAAGCAGCACCGTCTGATGTTTGTGATGAGTTTCCCGCTGTTACCGATCCGCCCACGGCAAATACAGGTTTTAGTTTTGATAATCCCTCTACGGTAGTGTCTGCTCGTATGCCTTCATCTGTTTGTACAACAAACTCACGGGTTTTCTTTTTCATACTTTCATCTACATACGTTTCCTTTACGGTGATGGGCACTACTTCATCTTTAAACTTTCCTTCTTTCCACGCTGCTGCTGCCTTCATGTGCGATTCATACGCAAACTGGTCTTGCTCTTTTCGTGTAACTTTAAATTGCTTCGAAACTTCTTCGGCAGTTAAGCCCATGCTGGTGTAGTACGTTGGATTGTCTTTCGCGATGGCATAGTTCAAGGCTGTTTTAAAACCCATAACTGGAACTAAGGACATTGACTCTGTACCTCCTGCAATAATAATATCTGCCTGACCTGCTTGTATGCGATGACTCGCAATGGCGATCGTTTCAACACCTGAACCACAATAGCGATTTACGACCATACCAGGAACATCGAGTCCTAAGGAAAGCAATGCAATAATGCGCCCCATCTGCATGCCTTGATCTGCCTCCGGTACTGCATTGCCAACGATCAAGTCATCAATCATTTTATTCTCCACGCCCGGAACGGATTTCATCAAATGTTTGATTACATCTGCAGCCAGATCATCGGGTCTTGTAAATCTGAATCCGCCTTTCTTTGCTTTACCAACAGCGGTGCGAAAACCTGCTACAATGTATGCATCCATGCTTTTAGTTATTAGTTCTTGGTTAATGGCTATTAGTTGGGGGCATTAGTCTATCAACTAACAACCGCACACTAACAACAAATTTTAGTTCCTCAAAGGTTTCCCGCCCGTCAAAATCGCCTGAATTCTTTCCAATGTTTTCTTCTCTCCTGTCAATGATAAAAATGCTTCACGCTCCAAATCCAATAAATATTGTTCGCTAACTTCTTGTGGCGATGTCAAATCACCTCCACACATAATGTTGGCGATCCACTTAGCTACTTTGGCATCATGGTCAGAAATATAGTTGCCCATACGCATGCCTTGTAATCCCGCAAGGAACAATGCCTGACCCGTGCGCCCTTGCACTCTTATGTTTCTCGCCTGGGGTTGCATTGTGTATCCCGCATCAGCCAATTCAATTGCCGCTTCTTTTGCATCAGCAATCTGTCGGCTTTTGTTCATTGATACTCGGTCAAGCTTTTTCAGAATGCCCAGCTCTCGTGCTTCCTCGGCCGAGGTTGCAACCTTCGCAGTCGCGATGGTCATGAAAGCATTTTGCAATGCATTCAACTCCACATCTCCTTCTTCCATCGCATCGCTTACGCGCTTAGTAAACTCTTTAGTCCCTCCTCCGCCCGGAATAAGCCCTACGCCAACCTCAACCAATCCTATATATGTTTCAGCTGCCGCTTGCGCAATGTCAGCATGAAGCGTCATCTCACATCCACCACCTAAGGTTCTGCCTTGCGGAGCTACAACAACTGGAATTGCTGAGTATCGAATACGCATTACCGAGTTTTGAAAAGCCCTGATCATAAAATCAATCTCATCATAGTCTTGCTCGATGGCATACATGAAAACCAATCCCAGATTTGCGCCAAGCGAAAAGTCAGCACCTTGATGGCCGATCACCAATCCGCGATAATCTTTTTCTGCCATGTCTATGGCTTTGTTCATGCCTTCAATGACAGCACTACCCAACGTGAAGCTTTTACTATGCCAACCAAAGTTGAGAATGCCATCGCCCAGATCGGTGATTTTTGAGTCCGCATTTTTCCAAACAATATTTTCACTCTTGTTTTCGAGAATGATAAAACTTTCCCGTCCGGGGATGGACTTGTAACTTTTTGACGGAATGTCATAATATTTTTTCTGACCGTCTTCGCTTTTGTAAAATGATTTATTGCCGGAGGCTACCATATCATAAACCCATTGATTCGGTTTGTAGCCTGATGCCTCCATCAAAGGAATACTTTTCTCCAAACCAACTGCGTCCCAAGTTTCAAACGGGCCGATGTCCCAGCCAAAACCACCACTGACAGCATCGTCTATACGGAAAAGCTCATCACTAATTTCGGGGATACGGTTGCTTACATATTGAAAAAGTCCAAAGAAGCAATCGCGATAAAAATCTCCCGCTTTATCTTTCCCCGCTAACAAAACCTTGAAACGATCTTTTAGATTGTCGATGGTCTTGGTGGTTTCCAGCGTTGCAAACTTCGCCTTTGCTTTTGGTTTGTATTCGAGTGTTTTTAAATCAAGAGTCAGAATCTCTGTTTCGCCTTTGGCATTTTTTGATTTTTTATAAAAGCCTTGACCTGTTTTATCGCCCAGCCATTTGTTTTGCTCTAGCTTGGTTACTACTTCAGGCAGTTTAAACATTTCGCGGCCTTCATCATTGACTAGTCCAGCATAGAGATTATTTGAAACTTTAACTAAGGTGTCTAACCCTACTACGTCAGAAGTACGAAACGTAGCTGACTTGGGTCTGCCAATAACCGGACCCGTAAGTTTATCTACCTCATCAACATTGAGGTCGTATTTGCCCATCGAATCGATGACCTTGAGTAATCCAAAAATGCCTACTCGGTTTCCTATAAAAGCAGGAGTGTCTTTACAAAGCACCGTAGTTTTTCCTAGGAAGAGATCTCCATAGTGCATCAAAAATTTTGTTACCTCCTGATTTGTCTTTTGGGTTGGGATGATCTCCAATAATTTTAAATATCGCGGAGGATTGAAGAAGTGGCTTCCGGCAAAGTGCTTTTGGAAATCTTCGCTACGTCCTTCCCCCATCAAGTGGATGGGAATGCCCGATGTATTGGAGGTGATAAGTGTGCCGAGTGTTCTGTGTTTTTCTACTTCTTCATAAACTTTCTTCTTGATGTCGAGGTTTTCAACCACTACTTCAATTGTCCAATCCACATTTTTTATTTTGGACATGTCATCAGTAAAGTTACCTAGCTTAACGCGTGAGGCGAATTTTTTACTGAAGAGCGAAGCGGGATTAGCTTTGAGCGTTGCATCAAATGCAGCATTTACAATTCTGTTCTTTACAGCTGGGTGGTCGAGGGTGAGCCCTTTTTTCTTTTCATCATCAGAAAGTTCTTTTGGGGCGATGTCCAGTAGAAGTACTTCAACACCAATATTTGCGAAGTGGCAAGCGATTCGCGAGCCCATAATACCGGAACCTAGGATGGCAACTTTGCGGATACTTCTATTCATAATTACTTATTTGTTATCTGTGGTTAGTTGTTGGCCAATCCTACTCTAAGGATAGATTCGACTAACAACCAAATTATACTGTTACCTTTTCGTAAATACTATTCTTTTCAATTACCTGATTGATATTTTGAACCACTTCAAAAAAAACATTCAACTTGCTCTCAGGCACTTGATCGCGCACCGCTTCGTTAAAGCGCAATACTGTCTCCCGCGATTTTTCCTTCATCTTTCTGCCCTCTTTGGTCAGCATTACTCGCACAGAGCGTTTATCATTTTTATCTACTTGTCGAAACACCAATCCCTTTTCCTCCATTGACTTAAGCAACCGCGTTAAACTGCGAGGCTCCAATCCCATCAATGGCCCAATCTTCATTGCTGGGATTCCTTCTTCAGAAGAAATATTCAGTAAGGCATACCCAATGGACATAGTACCATCAAACTTTAGCGCCTGCTGATTGTACATGCGCGCGATGCCGTGCCAAGCGGTTTTGATGTGGTAGTCAATGGTCTCTTCTCGCTTCATATGAGAAAGCGAAGTAAAACAAAATTATTCTGCATGCATACTATTTTAGGGGAAATATTTTTCTCAATCTGCTAACTTAAAGGAATAGTATCCTTAGATTTATTCTTATAGCTTATATTAATCCTATAGAAATCTGACCCAAAACAATTCTTAGAAGACCTCAGAATTTGAGGTTAATCAATCTGGTTGTGGTACGTACCCCTTAATCCTATCAGTAGGAAATCGGTTAATCTCGAAAATTCTAAAAATCAAGACTACTTTTTGTGACGCATCAGTGCTGCCGCCTGACCGATCCAATTATCACGTCCTATCCTTTCAGGAAAGAACTTAATGGCAGCTGTAACTAGCTCGATTGCGTATGGGGTAAATTCGCTGATCTGTCTAAAAGTATAAATTCCAAGGCCATTTAGTTTTCTTTCTATAACCGGGCCAATACCGGCAATCTGTTTAAGATCGTCTTTATCTTTCTCTGAAGCTTCTGAAATGCCAAGCCTTTGGCCGGCAATAAAGTCTGAGTAAACCGGTTCTTTTCGCTCAGGTTTCTTGAGCGCCTTAAGTTCTTCTATCTCACGCTCTAGGTTCTGATTTTTAACTGTTGATTCTCGTAATTGATTCTCCAGTTGTTTCGTTTGCAACGAAATTCTGCCTAACTCCAAATCAGCCAATTGTCCTTTAGGTCTCAGATTTTGAATCTCAATATGCTTTTCTTCAAGTTCTTTTTTTAATCGATCTCTTTCTGATTTTAGTTCTTCGCTTTCGCGCGAAGCCGTAAGAAAATCTTCGCGAAATGTTTCTTTGGCACGAGCTAATTTGGCTTCCGCCTTTTCGGCTTGCCAACTCAATTCATTCTTCGCCTGAACGAGTTGATCCTTCTCTGCAGCCCTTTCAGCATGCGGCATATTATTTACTTTAGAATTATTATCGTCAATTGACGATTGTCTTAAAAACCATGCAATACCAAAGCCTAATAGCACGGCTATCAAAAGCATCAGCAGAATTTCAATAATAGCCTTGGTTGTTTCATGGGGATGAAAATGAACCGGATCTGTCATTAAGCCTTTTACCCCAAAGAGATACCATTGGCTGGCAACAATGCACCATACGGCAAACACACCAATGAGAATATAACTGACTTTCATAAATGCTAAATTTGAATTCGAAAACTACAAAAAAAGGAATGTACTACATATTTTAAGCATTTTTCATATTTCTGAAGCAGATAGCAAACTTCAGGCACCAAGTTATCGACAGGCCTGAGTCCCTCTTCGGATTAGCCTTGAAACTGTTACTTTTGCTTAGTCTCTTAAAATATCCAAGGAATGGGCTTAGTAGAACAATTCAATAAGTATCGCACCCAAATGAATGAACGCATTCTGGAAGGCGATAATCTTATCATTAAACGCATTTTCAACCTTGATACCAACGCTTATCAGGCAGGGGCTCTTGATGTCAAGTCAAAAGAACTCATCGGCCTGACTTGCTCATTGGTTCTGCGATGCGATGATTGTGTAAAATATCACTTGGGCAAATGCAAGGAAGTGGGTTTTACAACGGCCGAAGTACATGAAGCAATGGGTGTTGCTACACTCGTAGGCGGTACAATTGTAGTACCTCATTTGCGAAGAGCCTTTGAATATTGGGACGAGCTGAATTCGAAATAAAATATGTTTAAGCGCGACCTGGAACTTGATAGAACATGGGCTAACCTCTTAGCCACAATGGAAAAAATGATTGGCAAAAAACCAAAAGACCTGAATGAGGTTCTATTCTTAATAGGCGTCCAAGAACTTGGTCGAGGAGCCGCAAGGTTCAACAAAGAAGAAAAGCAGGATTTGATGCACATCGCCATTTGCAAAGTACTAAGTCTGGCCGGGTATTATGAATTAGAAGGCCAAGACAAAGACGGCTGGCCACACTGGATACTGGTAAAAAAACTCCCGCACTTTGATATGTTAGAGCAAGAGAAACTACTAAAGATGCACGTGATTGAATATTTTGAAATAGAGTACGAGTGGAGTGCTGAGGCGAAGTCAGAGCAATAATATACTTACAAGAAAACTCCTCTTTTGCATCGCTACTCGCTCCTCACTATCTTGGTGGATTAAAACTATCTTACTGGCAATTCGTTTTAGCTTTTATTATGGGTGAAGGGATTGGGAATATCAACCAAAAAGTAGCTGCGTTTAAGCGCAAGTACTACCTCAATCTATTTTTGCGCGGATCTATCCTTACGTTGTCTTTGATACTCGGCTATTTTTTGCTCGCTTCTGTGTTGGAATACAATCTATGGCTTGGCCGTGGAGCGCGCTTTGTCATTTTTGCAAGTTTTTTTCTACTCGTAGTTTTTTGTCTTTTTCAATTTTTGCGCAAGCCCTTGAGATTTTGGATTTACAAACGCGGCCTTGGACAAGAAGAAAGCGCCAAACTAATCGGTCATTATTTTCCTACGGTGGGCGATCGACTTTTAAATGTGATTCAACTGGCATCAACCGAAAATCCTAGTATGTTGTTGGATGCAGGTATCACGCAGAAGTCAAGCTCATTTAAGGACATTGCTTTTGATACTGCTGTCGATTTTAAACAGAACACCAAGTACCTGAAATATTTTGCAGCACCATTGCTTATTATCGTGCTGTTACTTTTTATTGATCGTGGAATTTTTACGCAAAGTACCCAACGTATTGTTCAGTTCAACCAAGAGTTTTCACCCAAGGCGCCTTTTGATTTTGTGGTGAAAAATAAAATTCTCACCGCCTTTTTCAACGAAGATTTTAGCTTACAACTTTCGCTGGACGGAAAAGCTTTACCAGAATCGGCCTATATTATCACAGGTCAACAACGATGGAAAATGGAAAATGTCAGTCTGGGAAAATTCGCTTATACCTTTGAAAAAATCCAGAATGAAATTGAATTACAATTCGAAGCTTCCGGCTTTTATTCAGGATCATACAAAATACAGTTAATCAACAGACCCGAGATCACCAAAATAAATGTGCTTCTCACTTATCCGGGTTATCTAAGAAAAAAATCAGAAGAACTGAGCAATGGGGGCAACTTAGAAGTACCCGAGGGAACCAAGGTGACATGGAAAATTGGAGCAGCCAACACTGTAAAAGCACAAATTTCATTTACCTCCGATCAACATCCCAATGATATGCAAATTGTTGATGATCAGTTGTTTAACTTTACTAAAAATATTAAAGACCCTGATCAATATTCGATTGTCTTAGAAAATGAAAAAAGTAAAAACAAAGATCAAATTTCTTACTCCATTGGGGTAATCAAAGACCAACACCCACAAATTGTTGTGGACAACCTACGCGATTCTATTTTGTTTAAAAGCATTTTGTTAGGCGGCTCTGTGAGTGATGATTATGGAATCACTGAATTGAAATTGAACTATCAGATCAGCAAAGGAGCAAAAGAATCTCCGCAAAAAAGTATTCAGCTCACGCTACAATCTGCAGGGAGTCAACAAAACTTTTTTTACCAATGGAATGTGGATTCTCTAAAATTAGCACCCGGAGATAAGCTCACCTACGACTTACAAGTGTGGGATAATGACGGAGTGAATGGCAGAAAATCATCCCGTTCAGCCAACTACATTTTTTCATTACCCAGTGAAGAAGAACTGAAAACCAATATTTCCAAATCGCAACAATCAACAGAAAGTAAAATTGATCAAAGCCTGCGCAAAGCAAAAGATCTGAAAGAATCCATCGATGAGGCTCAGCAAAAACTTCGTGGCAAACAAAATTTAGATTGGCAAGACAAGAAAATGCTGGAAGACCTCATTCAACAAAAGCAAAAATTAGATCAGGCCATCAACGATCTGCAAAAGGAAAACCAATTACTAGAACAGAAAAAAGAATCGTTTTCTCAAGAAAGTGAGCGAATCAAGGAAAAATCAGAGCAGATTCAAAAATTAATGAACGAGCTATTAGATGAAGAAACCAAAAAACTCTTTGAAGAACTGGAAAAACTGTTAAAGGAAAATTCAGACCCTTCTCAAATGCAAAAAATTCTTGATAAGATGGATCGCAAGGAAATTAATATGGAGAAAGAATTGGAGCGGACGCTAGCGCTTTTCAAGCAGCTTCAATACGATTACAAATTAGAACAAGCCATTGATGCCCTTAAAGAGGAAAGAGAAAAACAAGAGAAGCTATTAGAGAAAACCGATGAGCTGACAGGCGACAAGAAAAATGAACAAAAGGATTCTAAAGATAACAAAGACAGTAAAGACACGGATTCTAAAAACAACAAAGACTCGAAGGACAACAAAGACTCTAAATCAGAAGAAGAAAAACCTACTCCCGAAAAATTAGCCGAAGAACAGGAAGAACTGAAAAAAGATTCTGAAAAATTTGAGGAGTCAATGAAAGACCTTAAGAAAATGGGAGAAGAACTGGATAAATCGGAGGAAACTCCCAGTGATCAGAAAATGCAAGAGTTGAAAGATTCTCAGCAAAAGAGTAAAGAATCGCTTGAGCAGGGTAACCCTAAAAAATCTGCTGAGCAACAGAAGAAGTCTATTAGCCAAATGAAGCAGATGCAAGAGCAATTGGAGGGAATGCAAAACTCAATGGAAATGGAGATGGACATGGCCAACTTAGAAAGTCTACGACAAATCATCCATGGACTTATTAAATTATCATACGATCAAGAAAACCTGATGAAGGATTTTGCACAAGTGCAACAGACCGATCCCAAGTATATCCAGCTTTCACAAAATCAATTAAAGATAAAAGATGACTCTAAAGTATTGGAAGACAGTCTATTAGCAGTTGCTAAGAAAGATCCTTTCATGGGTTCAGTCGTAACAAAAGAAATAGGTGAGCTAAACGATCACTTAGATAAAGCTGCTACGAATATTAAGGAAAGGAGAAAAGGAAATGCTAGCACAGAAATGCAATTCTCTATGACTAGTATCAACAACCTTGCTCTGATGCTCAATGATCATTTTGATATGATGATGAACATGATGGCCAATGCGATGCCATCTCCTGGCAAAGGCAAAAAAGGAAAACAACCCAACTTAGGAAAACTGCAACAGCAACTCAATCAACAAATGGAACAGCTTAAAAATGGTGGCAAATCAGGGCGACAACTTTCTGAAGAGTTTGCGAAAATGGCGGCCGAACAAGAACGGATTCGTAGAGCATTGCAAGAGATGCAAGAAAAAATGAAAAAGGAGGGGGGCAAAATCCCTGGAGGTGATCTTCCTGGCAAAATGGAGCAGACCGAAATGGATTTAGTAAATAAGCAGATTACTGAGCAAACTATTCGCAGACAAAATGAAATCATTACCCGACTGCTGGAGGCCGAGAAATCAATGCGTGAACAAAATCAAGATGAGGAACGAAAAGGAGAAAGTGCTAAGGAGTATAACAAGGAAATACCGCGTAATTTTGAAGAATATTTAAGATTAAAAGAAAAAGAAGTAGAATTGTTAAAAACCGTTCCTCCTAAGTTGTTTCCCTACTACAAGAAGGAAGTGAATGAATATTTTAAACGAATTGGGACAAAAGATTAAGCAACGGTAACTGCATGAATAAAATCCATATTGAAATTCCCTCTCTCTCTGAAAACATTAGGATGATCGAAAGCTTCATTGATAATGCCAAGGAGAAATACCATTTAGATGACGACATCTATGGAAATATTATGATAGCGGTAACAGAAGCTGTGAACAACGCAATCAAACACGGAAACCATAGCGACTCGACAAAAAATGTATCGCTGGCTCTCTCATTTTCAGATGGCCTAATAAAATTCAGGATCGAGGATGAAGGTATAGGATTTGATTACGAAGATTTACCCGATCCGACTACAGAAGAAAATTTAGAAAAACCAGGAGGCCGAGGCATCTTTTTAATGAAACACTTGGCAGATGAAGTCTCCTTTAATGAAAAGGGCAAAGTAGTAGAACTTAGCTTCTACATGAGCTCTTAATACCCATCCAATGCCCATCAGATTTTTTTCTGAGGAGATCGATTTCAAGATCAAAAAGCCAAGAAAATTAGCTCTGTGGCTGCGCTCCACAGCTGAAAAGGAAAAGAGATCCATTGACGATATCACCTACATCTTCTGCTCTGATGAATACCTACTTAGGCTTAACCAGCAGTTTTTAAAACACAATACCCTTACGGATATCATCACTTTTGATTATTCAGAAGGCAGAAAGGCATTGGCTGGTGAAATCTACATTAGCATTGACCGTATTGCTGATAATGCTTTCAAGTTCAAAAATCCTTTTGAACATGAGCTCCATCGCGTGATGGTACATGGTGTCTTACATCTGATTGGCTACAAAGACAAGAAGTCAACGGAAAAAGCTATGATGCGCAAAAAAGAAGAAGCTTGCCTATCTTTGCGCAAATAAGTTTCACGTGGAACGTTTTGTAAGGCTTTCACGGAGAACTTAAAGCTGTAAGGCCTGGATGAGTCTGATTTGAACCCTATGTTTCACGTGGAACATTTAGATACGAGAAGTTAAAACGGGGTTTTATAGCTAGTAGCTTGCAACCTTAATCAAAAGGCTAAGAAATGTTTAAAGAATACGATGTAATAGTGATAGGAGCTGGCCATGCCGGATGTGAAGCTGCGGCTGCCGCTGCTAACATGGGTTCCAAAGTTCTTTTGGTGACAATGAATATGAACACCATTGCTCAAATGTCTTGCAATCCGGCAATGGGAGGCGTTGCAAAGGGGCAGATTGTAAGAGAAATAGATGCGCTTGGGGGATATTCTGGAATCATTTCAGATAAGTCGATGCTTCAATTTAGAATGTTGAATCTCTCCAAAGGCCCCGCCATGTGGAGTCCAAGAACTCAAAACGATCGGATGCGATTTGCAGAGGAGTGGAGATTGGCATTAGAAGGTACCCTTAATGTAGATTTCTGGCAAGAGATGGCCACAGGAATTGTAGTAAAAGATAGTAGGGTAGTGGGGGTGAAGACTGCTCTTGGAATTGAAATTAAAAGCAAGGCTGTCGTACTAACTAACGGCACATTCCTTAACGGCAAAATTCATATTGGTGAAAAAAGCTTTGGCGGTGGACGAACAGCTGAGAAAGCCGCAACCGGAATAACAGAACAACTAATTGAATTAGGATTTGAATCGGGTCGCATGAAAACCGGAACACCTCCTCGAATTGATGGGCGCTCTTTGAACTACTCTTTAATGGAAGAGCAGAAGGGTGATGAGAATCCCGGAAAGTTTTCTTACACAAATACTGAACCTCTTAAGAATCAACTAAGCTGTTGGATCACATACACCAATGAATCCGTCCATAAAGAATTAGAAAAAGGATTCGATAGATCACCTATGTTCCAAGGAAGGATCAAAGGATTGGGACCAAGATACTGTCCTTCCATAGAAGATAAGATAAACCGATTTGCTGAAAGAGACAGGCATCAAATATTTGTAGAGCCTGAAGGCTGGAAGACAGTAGAAATTTACGTGAACGGATTTTCAACATCATTACCTGAAGACATTCAATATTCAGCAATTACTAAAATACCAGGGTTTGAAAATGCTAAAATGTTTAGACCAGGCTACGCCATTGAATATGACTTCTTTCCTCCGACTCAGCTAAGAATGAGTTTAGAGACTCAACTAATTGATAATCTGTACTTTGCTGGTCAAATAAATGGAACCACAGGTTACGAAGAGGCGGCATGTCAAGGCCTAATGGCAGGTATTAACGCTCATAATAAAGTTCATGAGAAGGAGCCTTTAGTATTAAAACGCTCCGAAGCCTACATTGGAGTATTGATTGATGATCTTGTTAACAAAGGCACACAAGAACCTTATCGAATGTTTACCTCAAGAGCAGAGTATCGCATTCTGTTGCGCCAAGACAATGCTGACTTACGATTGACTGAGCTTGGTCATAAAATAGGTTTAGCTACAGATGCCCGATTGGAAAAGCTACTGGACAAGAAAAATGAAATGACAAAGCTCACCAAAGAGTTAAAAGACCTAAGGGTAGAACCTGAAATCGTAAACGAAGAACTGGCTGAACTTCAAACGGCAACCATTACTGAAAGAGTACCTGTCGAAAATCTTTTGCGAAGACCGCACATTGGGATGGCAGAATTAAAAAAAATCGATCCTGAGATAAACAAGAAACTAAGTAAATACAGTCAAGACGTTTTACAGCAAGTAGAAATTTTGACTAAATACGAGAGTTACATTGATCGTGAACAAAAGCTAGCGGAAAAAATTCAGGGATTAGAGGAATACAAAATTCGCCCCGACTTTGATTACGATAGAGTCAAAGCTCTCTCCTCAGAAGCAAGAGAGAAATTGAAAAAAATAAAACCAGAGACCGTTGGCCAACTATCCCGCATCAGCGGAGTTTCTCCTGCCGATGTTTCTGTGCTAACTGTTTACATGGGCAAATAAGAGATGAATTTAGAAACAATTTCTACTTGCCCAATCTGCTCCTCCACCTCCTTTAACACTTTTATTACTGCCAAAGACTATACAACCAGCGATGAGCTATTTGAAATTGCTCAATGCAATCAATGTAAGTTCACTTTAACGAATCCACGACCCCCGCAAAATGGTATTGGAAAATATTATCAATCCGAAAATTATATCTCCCATTCAGGAGCAGATAAAACTCTTTTTGACAAAATCTATTTACTGGCCAGAAGGGTTACGCTGAAACAGAAGTTAACCCTAATCTCACATTATAAATCAAAAGGCGAACTTCTAGATGTTGGGTGCGGCACCGGAGAGTTTCTAAATTTTTGTAAACAATCAGGCTGGGGGACAACTGGTATAGAGCCATCAGACACCGCGCGAAAAAAAGCTTCGCGCAATCATGAAATACTTATTTACCAGAAACAAGATCATATCACTAATCAGCAGTTCGATATCATTACACTCTGGCATGTACTTGAACATATACACGACTTAGAAAATGAGTTGAGAAAACTAACATTCCTACTAAAGAAAGATGGCACCATTTTTATTGCTGTACCGAACTACAATTCACCTGATGCAAAAAGATATAAAGAGTATTGGGCTGGCTACGATGTGCCTCGGCATTTATGGCATTTTTCAAAAGACACGATCACAAGTTTATTGCAAAAATTCGAACTGAGAATTATTGAAATCCAGCCAATGAAACTAGATGCTTATTATGTTTCGTTATTAAGTGAACAGTACAAAAATCCTAAGCAGAGCAAAATAATAAATGCTTTAAAGGCCATTTGGATCGGATTAAGGTCAAATCTAGCCGCAAAGAAAAATAATAATTACTCTAGTATGATCTATATCGTCAAGCGGAAATGAGAGCTTTTATTATTTCGCTATTCATCTTGATAACGTTAGCCAATTGTGCTAACCAAACTTCCCCTACAGGAGGTCCACAAGATAAAAAGCCGCCAGAATTAATTAAGTCAAACCCAAAAAACAACGAACTCAATTTTAAAAACAAAAGCCTGGAGTTAGAATTTAATGAAGACATTAAACTTAAAGATCCAACAGAAGAAATCATCATAACTCCAAGCGTTGGTAAAAAATCAAAAATCTTAGCAAAAGCAAATAAAGTAATTATTACTCCGGAAACCCCTTGGAAAGAGAATACAACTTACAGTGTTTCCTTTCGTGATGCCGTTCAGGACTTGAATGAAGGAAACCCGATATTCAACTTGCGCTTAGCCTTTAGTACTGGACCTGAAATAGATTCACTAAGCTTAACGGGAAAAGTTTATGAAGTATCCAAAGAGGAAGTGCCAGACAAAATAACGGTGGCTCTTTACCAAAGCGACACCTTCAACATATTTAACCACCAACCCACTTACTTTACTAGAGCAGATAAAAAAGGAAAGTTTAGCATCAATAATCTCAAAGAAGGTGATTACTACATCTATGCTTTTGATGACAAAAGCAAAAACCTAAAGGCAGACTCCAAAACAGAGCGGTTTGGGTTCTTGACTAAAAAGATAGAACTAACAATAGAAAAACAGGATAGCTTAATCATACCCATAACAAAAGTAGATGCAAGGCCTTTGAAAATAACCAGTATCCGACATACCGAAAAGTTATCACGGATCAAATTCAACAAGCCAATTGACACACTTAAAGTGAAAACCGATAACTATCCATTACTTTATCAGTTTGGAGACACACGCGAAGAAATAATCTTCTATAACCCACCAAAAGAAGATTCAATAAAATTCACCCTATATGCTACCGACAGTACAACTCATACAATTGATACCACCGCATATTTAAAAATAACGAAGAACAAGCTACCTAAAGAAACGTTTAAATTTTCGCTTGAGGAACCAATGTATGATCTGGAGTCCCAAAAGATAACCATAAAAGCAAAATTTAATAAGCCCATCTTAGCATTCACACTCGACAGTCTTTACATTCAATTAGATACAACAAATTTTCAATCCATACTGGAGAAGGAAATAACAATCGACACAATCAATCACCAACTAACCATCGAGACATCGCTAAAACCTCTCAACAAAGATCCTTCCACTAAAGCTCCAGATCCAATCTTTATTTTCGGAAAGGGAAGCTTTATATCAATCGATCAGGATTCATCCAAATCAGCAACCAATAAAATTAGAATATCTAAAGTTGAGGAAACCGGTTCGCTATCGATAGAAGTTAAAACAGAAGAAAAGAATTACATTCTTCAACTATATGGAAAGGGTACCCAACCGATACGGACAGTAAAAAACGTTACCAAATACACGTTCAAAAACCTAGCCGCTCAAGAGTACAAAATAAAAGTCCTCATTGATATAAACAACAACGGAATCTGGGATGTTGGAAACTTTGAATCTCGAAAAGAACCGGAACCTATTTATATCTATAAAACAAAAGATGGAAAAACTTCAACGCTTGTAAGAGCCAATTGGGAGGTCGGCCCATTGCTGATAACTTTCTGAATAACTTTTATAAATTGTGGATAGAACATCAAATACCTTCACATTCTTAATCTAACAGAAAAACCCTGTATTTAATGTGCATTACCATACACTTAAACCACACAAAGTCCACATCAAAAAATGTGCATTAAATTATCCACATTCAACAATAAAACGTTAATTCATACCTAGTACAACCAAATTGAACACTTAAAATAATCAAAATACACAAACCATCAACAAGAACACTAACAAATCAATTCTTTCCACAAATGCACACAGATAATTATTATTACTTTAAATATATATATATAATACTTAATACATTAGCGGCCTTCCTATGTGTAAATCTTTCTTTGGCGCAGAACCAACAGGAAATACAAATCGCGAACGAATATTTATCGAAGGGAGAAAAAGCAAAAGCGTTGTCACTTTTTCAAACACTTGCAAAAGAGCCTCAAAATATTTCTGCCATTCATTCTAATTACCTAAACTTGCTGCTTGATCTGGGAAATTATAAGCAAGCCGAAGACTATGTTGAAAAAAATATTAAACGAGATGACCGACTTACTTATCGCCTTGACTTGGGAACAGTTTACTTGCGCGCAGGTGATTTGCCAAAGGCAGATAAATACCTTAAGTCGTTTATAAAATCGCAGGCTGAAGATACCTATAAAGCCAAATCGATTGCTGATTACCTCGCTTCTAAAAATTTAATCGACTACAGCATTTATGCACTTCAGCAAGCGAGGAATGCCTCCAAAAACCAATCTATTTTTCTTTTGGAGATGGCAAACTTGTACCGTATGCAGGGCAAGCGCGATGAGATGGTGAAAGAATATTTAGACTACGTAACCCAAACACCAGCTAATATTTCTTATGTAAAAAACCTCATGCAGATTTTGCTTACTAAGCCCGAAGAGTTAGAGAGCTTAGAAAGACTACTCACGAATCGTGTACAAGGAGACCCCGGCTATGAGGTATTTAGCGACTTATTGATATGGACGAACCTCCAGCAGAAAAATTTCTATGGCGCCTTTGTACAGGCTCGTGCCTACGACAAGCGTTTTAGGAAAGATCAATCTAAAACATTGGAAATTGCTCAAATTGCTTTGAACAACCAAGATTACAACAATGCTGATAGGGCATTCACCTACGTAATCAAAGAGTTTGCAAACACAGAAAATTATTTGCCGGCTCAACTAGGGCTAATCAAAGCGCGAGAAGCGAAAGTTAAAAGAAGTTATCCGGTAAATAGAGATTCGGTGCGTTACTTAGTGCGTGAATATGAAAATTTTCAACAACGTTATCCACAAAATCCAAGCACCTATGAAGCAAGGCTCAATGAAGCAATGTTGCACGGTTATTACCTCAACCAGTTAGACTCCGCATCAATCCGGATCAGCGACTTAATTGCCGATGCAAAAACACCTCCTCAAATTCGTAATCAAGCGAAGATTAATTTAGGCGATATTTATGTTCTGAAAGAGGAGCCATGGGAGGCTACCCTCCTGTATTCTCAAGTAGAAAAATCGCAACGAGAAACACCGCTCGGCTATGAAGCAAAATTGCGTAATGCCAAACTATCTTACTACAAAGGCGACTTTAAATTGGCGCAAGAACATTTAGACATTTTAAAACAAGCAACCACACGAGAAATCGCCAATGATGCAATGGACTTGAGTATGCGGATAAAGGAGAACACCGCTTTTGACTCAAGTGGTATCTCCTTAAAGCAGTTTGCGCATATTGAATGGTTAATTCATCAAAACCAGATGGAAAAGGCAATGAAGCAACTTTCTTATTTTGAAAACGGAAAAGTATTAATGAAACAATCCGAAGCTTTCCTTTATGGATTCATAGATGTAAATACGTTAGTGGAAACAGAAGGGGAATACATCTGGGTGACACTTCCCGCGGGAGCAATTAATAAAGCTATCCAAGATGATGTGTTTTGGTTGGAAGCAAATCTGAAAATGACACAGGGGCTATTCAAGGAATCAATAGAATTACTCGAAAAAATTATTGTACAATACGGGGATGATATTTTAGCGGACGATGCCTACTTTTTGGAGGGAGATATTTATGAAAATAATCTAAAGCAAAAAGAAAAGGCGATGGAAATCTACCGTACCTTTTTAGATAAGTACCCAGGAAGCGTTTATGCGGCTGAAGCAAGAAAGCGTTTTCGCACCTTGCGTGGAGATTTTGAGGAAAAAAAAAATAATTAGGATAACGATTTATTGCAGCGAGTAGATGTGACCGTGAACAAATAGAAATATAAGTAGATCGGCTAATCCTTTACCTTATTTTCGATTTGGATACAAGTAATTTCAACAACAGTTCCAGTTTTGCAAGCAGAGGTTAGGTGCTGCTCGATTTCGTAGCCGATCTTGACTTTTATACCTTCAACCAACGGAAGATTGGCAAGCACATCATGGTGTTGGTGCCCACACTTGGATGGGTGCTGCCCTGAGACTAGAATCGTCCCATTTGCTAAAATGAATCCAAAACTGCAACCAGTAGTTTTACTAAGATCGGTAACGGTTGCCAGTGTATCACAGCCCGGTTCAATTTCTCTTTTGTGACAGGAAAGCGTAATACCCGCAAGAATGGTAACGTAGATTAACTTTTTCATGGCTTTATGCTATTCAGGATCAATGTAATTAAAAGCGTTGATAACTCCTAAGGGGTGCATTCCAAATTGTCGCGGATTTACAAGGCGTTCCTATGGAACGCTTCAATTTATTTCCACCTCTACTACCCGCGATACGTCCCGAAGGGACGATTGGTGGGTAGAAAAGATAGTGAGAGTGCATTTTACGTTCCGTTAGGAACGTTTCGTGCCGCGACAATTTGGAATACACCCCTCCTAAGCATCACAAGTGGATCACAAGTGCGACTTTTAGCAATCGTCACTAAACCGTTTTTTTAATTCGACTATAAATAAATGTGTGTTGTGAGAATGACGAGACTTCTTCATTTTCCGCCAGAAACCACTTCAAGCCTTAAAACTTTCTTACTCCCAAATCACAACACCCTCCTTGGCATGATACCAGGTTGGGTATTTGGGAACGTGAATCTTTTCTACTTCATTCCTTTTCACTTTCATCGTGGGCGTCATCAACCCGTTTTCGATTGTCCAGTCGCCTCGCATGATGACTGATTTTTCTAATTTTTCGTATGATTCGAGCCCTGCATTTACTTGTACAAGAGAAGAGGATAAACTTTGAATCAACGCTTCTTTTGATTTAGCCTTTCCTGTAGCAGATAAAACGGTTAGTGCAATGGGCTGAGGGATGCCCATACCAACGATACATACTTGTTCAATATCTTCGTTTGCGAGTAGTTTCATTTCAATAGGCGCTGGAGCAACGTATTTTCCCTTGTCTGTTTTAAACTGATCTTTCAGTCTTCCTACAATGGTTAAAAACTGTTTCGGATCAATTTCCCCTTTGTCGCCTGTACATAAATAGCCCTCTTCATCAAATGCCTCGGCCGTTAACTCAGGTTCTTTGTAATAGCCTTTCATATTGCAAGGTCCTTTTAATCGAAGCTCCCCCTCACTTGAGATTTTTATTTTCAAACCCGAAAATGGAATTCCAACGGTTCCAATCTTATTGTTTCCAATTCTGTTAACATGAGAATAGATACAATCTTCCGTCATTCCAATGCCTTGAAGAATGGTGATTCCAATGGATTCAAACCACTTGAGCAAGTCAACGGAGATCGGAGCTGCGCCAGAAAAAATATGCTCCGTTTCTGCTAAGCCCAGTTTTTTGCGAATGCTTTTTTTAACTATGGAATTAACGATGGGTATGGATAAGAGCCGGCTCAATTTTTTTTGAGGCATCTTTTCTAAAATCTTTTCTCGAAACTTGGCCCATATACGAGGGACAGCAAAAAATAAGTTGGGCTGTGTCTCTGCTAAATTTTTAGGGAAGGTTTCCAATGATTCGGCAAACGAAAACTCTGCTCCTCTGTAAATTCCACATATTTCAATGCCCACGCGCTCTGCAATATGACTCATGGGTAGGTATGAAAATAACTTAGGATGCATCGTTATGCAAAGCTCCTCCATGGCAACTTTTGTGGCATCAAAATTTCCCACCGTATGCATTACACCTTTGGGTTTACCAGTGGTGCCGGAGGTGTACATGATACTCAAGAGGTCATTGCTATTCCACGGTGCAACCTCAGCCATTGGCTGGCAGCGGGCAATCATTTGTTCCCATGACTGCGGTTCTTTTATTCCATATAATTCAATTCCGATCTTGATCATCGAAGAAGGAATTCCATTATGCTGAGAACTGTAATCGTCCAGTTTTCCGACAATGATCGCTTTTGATTCGCTGTGTTCTAAAATTTGTCTAATGGAGGGTGCTGATAGCGTTGCATAAAGTGGAACAGAAATATGCCCGGCCATCATGATAGCCAGGTCGGCCATAATCCAGTGAGCACAATTTTTTGACAATATGGCGATATTGCTTTTTGCGGGGAAGTCCAGGGCTTTAATGCCACTTGCTATCTTTCGGGTTTCTTCTCCGGCTTGCTGGTAG
>JAYVPS010000255.1:0-14355 GCA_043757225.1 Cytophagales bacterium
CAATCTTATCAACGTTCATCACTTTACTAAAATTTTGAAGGAATCCTGCTTCGTTGCCTTTCGCCCGACTAATGGCATTCGCTCCGGAAACATAAAGCAACGTTTCGCGCATCATGCTTAGTCCGTAATGAAAGAAGTGCCTTTGGCCAAGTTTATCCAACTCATGAAATTCCTCTGCCATCCCCACCATGCGGGTAAAATCTTTTTTGTGACAGGTTCGCATCCAATCGGCAAACTTATCTTGATAATGATCTTCTTCTGAATCGATCAGCTTGAGGGCAGCATTTAAATCGCCTTCGGCTAAGCGAATAATTTCATTTCTTCTCACTTCGTCAGTTTGGCCGCGCGAAATCAAATGACTTTCTACCTCTTCATCGGAAAGCAAAGGAACTTGAACCATTTGAGTTCTGGATATAATTGTAGGCAACAATCTCTCCATCGAATTCGTCACCAAAATGAAAAAAGTATTGGCAGGCGGCTCTTCCAAAATTTTTAAAATACCATTGGCAGCTGAGGGGTGCATCAATTCCGGTTGCCAGATGATCATTACTTTATATGGACTCTCAAACGGCTTTAGAGAAAGTGTTTTGATAATCTCTCTGCTTTCTTCGCGTGAGATGAGTGCTTGCTTGTCTTCGCCTCCATAAAAACTGATCCAATCGCTTAAATCACCAAAAGGTTGCTCCAACAAAAAGCTGCGCCAGGTTTTGAGAATCTCCGATTTAAAACGTTCTTCGTCTTTGTCATTTTTAATGTTCCCTAACGGAAAAACAAAATTTGTATCGGGGTGAATGTATTTAAGACTCTTGCTGCAAGCAGGGCATTCCCCACATGCGTCTGATTCTTTTTTGTTTTGACAATGAAGGTAATTTGCATAGGCAAGGGCAATCGGTAAATTTAACGCCCCTGTTTTTCCTGCAAATAATTGGGCATGGGCAATATGGTTGGATTGTACTGCCTCTGTTAGCGTTGATTTTATTTCTTTAAGACCCGGAATAGAAGAGAAATTCATTTTTAATAATAGTGATTCTTTATGTTGGACACTAATATGCTTAAATGCATAGTTGTGTTTCTTTTGTCTTCTTTAGGTTTTCCCCCAAGCTCTTTCATTCTCTGTTATCTCAAAGACTTTTTGATAAATTTCTCTATCAATGTCTGTCAATTCAATCGATCTACGGCCCATTGCTTTCTTCGCTGTATCCATTGCCTTCTCAAAGAGATAGGTACTGAAACCGACAGCTCCACCCCACGCAAAAGAAGGGATAATGGCTGGCGGAAAGCCGCTGCCAAAAATATTCGCGCTGACGCCCGCAACGGTGCCTGTGTTGAACATGGTATTGATGGCACACTTGCTGTGGTCAGCCATCATTAGACCACAGAACATTAAACCTGTATCGATAAACCCACCGTTGGAATAGCTCCAAAGTTTTACGTTTTCATAATTATTCTTCAAATTAGAAGTGTTGCTATCTGCCCCGAAGTTACACCACTCACCAATGACTGAACAGCCTAAGAATCCATCGTGTGATTTGTTGCTATTTCCAAAAAAGACTGAAGTACTTACCTCTCCTCCCACTTTGCAATAAGGCCCGATAGATACATCGCCTCTCATTTTTCCGCCCATGTTAACGGTCGAATTTTCACCTAGGGAAAATGGACCTCGAATGATTGCTCCTTCTTGTACTTGAGAATTTTTTCCTAGATAAATGGGTCCGTTTTCTGCATTGAGGATCGCTGAATGGATTTTTACTCCTTCTTCAATAAAAATATTTTCTTCCGAATACGTGCGCGTGTGCTTGTCAGCGATGGGGAGAGATTTTCGCCCCGCAGCGATTAATTGAAAATCACTTCTTAGTTGTGCCCCATTGTGTTGAAATATTTTCCAAACTTGGTCGATGAGTGTGACCTCATCCATATATTCTATCACTTCCCCTTCAATTACCTCAGGTATTTCATGGTCTGGTGTTCTTACGGCCAATATCATTTTATCTTTCATCACCGCCTCTCCCAGCTTCAGTTGAAGGATCATGTCAATAATTTTTTGATCGGGGCAAAGGGCGCCATTGACCCAAAGATTATCGGAAGCGTGGGTGAGGGGAAACTTTTTTGATAGATATTTTTCGGTAGAAAATGTAGCAGAGAGGTTCAATCGTTTTTCCCACTTTTCGGCAATTGTCAAAATTCCTGTTCGGATTGAAGCCACCGGCCGGGTAAAGGTAAAGGGCAATAGGTTTTGGCGGATAGTGGGTGGGTCGAATAAAATCAGATTCATGTTGCTAAATTAGGTTGAAGGAATCGTCCAAGCAGATTTTTTGGAAAAATAAAAAAGCCCCTTGCGAGGGCCTTTTAATCAAGTGCTTATTATTAAGAATTACTTCTTGCCGTATTTCTTTTGGAATTTCTCTACACGACCCGCGGTATCCACAAACATTTTCTTGCCGGTGAAGTATGGGTGCGAAGCAGAGCTTATCTCGACTTTAATTACAGGATACTCTTTGCCATCCGTCCAGGTAATGGTTTCTTTTGGAACAGAGGTTGAACGAGATAAAAACTTAACGTCACTGGAGGTATCCCAAAAAACCACCTCTTTGTACGTTGGATGAATGCTTTCTTTCATGATTTCTGAGTTTAGATTGTTCGCATGGGTTTCGCCATGCATTTCCCTTTTTTGATTAAGGGACTACAAAAGTAGGCAGATACCCCTAAATTCCAAAAGCTTGCCCGATATTATTTGAGACCCACCTAAAAATGACCTTATTTTGCAACCAGATTGCATTTTACCGGCTAAACAACGGCTTTCGTTGATGGCACGACTCGTGATTGATCAGTATCTTGCCCTTTAGTAAAAAAAATGAAAAGACTTTTATTTCTTATTGGGCTTATTCCTTTCCTTTCCTTTGGGCAAAGCACCAATGCCAGTCTTAACGAAGATTATTATCATTGGCTCACTCGCTATGAAATCAAGGCCGGGAGAATTGCCCCCGAATGGTTTACTTCTATTAGGCCTTTTAAGCGTAACGCCATTGTTGCATTTGTTGATTCGCTTCAGAAAAGAGATAACGTGTTTTCATCCCGTTCTGATCTTTTCAATTATGAGTACTTGCGTAACGACAATTGGGAGTGGAGTCGGGCTGAAACAAACAATAGTAAAAAGCCCGTCCTAAAAAAGCTGTACACCAAAAAATCAGACCTTGCTTTTGTAGATATTCCTGATTTTGATTTGCATGTGAATCCGGTTCTATACTTGGGAATTGGAAAGGATTCCCGAACCAACGAAATGGCGATTATCAATACCCGTGGGATAGAAATCCGTGGAATGATTGACAAAAAAGTTGGGTTCTATACTTATCTGACAGACAATCAAATGATCTTGCCATCGTATGCGCGCGATTCCATTTATTTTGTAATTCCTCATGAAGGCTTTTGGAAAACATTTAAAAAGAGTGGAGTAGATTTTATTCAGGCTCGGGGATATATCGACTTTAACATCTCAAAACATATTTATATGCAGTTGGGGCACGACCGGACCTTTATTGGAAATGGCTATCGATCTTTAATTTTTTCAGATTACTCCCCACCAAATTTTTATTTGCGCGCCAACGCCAAGGTTTGGAAAATCAATTACCTGTTTCAACTCAACCGCCTTATAGGAAATGAACGCGGCTCGGTTAGCGGATCTTCCGCAGGGCAGCATTATCCGGTAAAATATATGGCGTTTCATCACGCCAGCATCAACATTGGCAAGAAATTTAATCTCGGAATTTTTGAATCCATTGTGTTTACTCCGGAAGATCCGCTCAATAACAATACGTTTGATATTGGCTATTTGAACCCGGTTATTTTTTATAGGGGCATCGAGCAGCAGTCCGGAAGTTCGGATAATGCCCTTTTGGGGTTAGATTTTAAGGGGAATGTATTCAAAGGAATTTCTTTTTATGGACAAGCAGTGCTTGACGAATTTGTAATCAACGAAATACGTTCGGGTAAAGGGTGGTGGGGAAATAAATATGCTCTGCAAGGTGGTGTAAAGTATATTGATGTAGCCGGCATCTCTAACCTAGATTTGCAATTGGAAGTAAATAGCGTAAGGCCGTACACTTATTCTCACAATACGCTTAGCAATTACAGTAATTATAGTCAGGCGTTGGCGCATCCATTGGGTGCCAATTTTCAAGAGCTGGTGGCCATCATACGGTATCAGCCCATTCCTAAATTAAATCTTACTGCCAAAGCTTTTTATGCTAAGACAGGGCGGGATTCTATTGGGCAGAATTGGGGTTCTGACATCTTAAAAAACAACACTAATCGACAGAATGAGTATGGAAACGTAATCGCGCAAGGAAATAAAACCAATATTACTTTTATCGATTTTACAGCTTCCTACATGATCAAACACAACTTGTTTATTGATGTCAAACAAATTATTCGTAAAAGTGATAGTAGTTTACCCTCATACAATACAAATACATTGTTTACGTCTCTGTCGGTGAGGTGGAATATTCCCCAGCGCACCTATGAATTTTAATTTTATTTAATGAAGACTTTTTTTAGGATTCTTTCTTATGCGAATAAGTTACCAACAAGGCTGGTGTTCTTTTTTACCTATTCTATCTTGGGAATCATTTTCGGGGCGTTTAATATTTTGTTAGTAATCCCCATGCTCAATGTTTTGTTTGATAAGACGAATGCAGCACAAATTCCGGAAATTCCGACTTTCAATTTTTCAGTTAAATATGTTGAGGATTTGTTTAATCACTACTTCCTTTCTGTTATTCGTGATCATGGTAAATTAGACGCCTTGCTATTTGTCTGCGGGTTAATTGTTGTCTGTGTAGTTCTGGCTAATTTGTTCCGCTACTTAGAGCGCGTGATTGCCACTAAGCTACGTGTTGACTTGGTGAAGAATATTCGAATGGACATTTTTAAAAATGTAACCAAGCTTCACATTGGGTATTTCAATAATGAGCGCAAAGGAGATTTAATTTCTCGTTTTACCAACGATGTACAGGAGGTAGAGGGGTCGGTGATGAATAGTTTGAAAGCGGTGTTGAAAGAACCCATTACCATCGTTGTCTATTTTTTACTGCTTTTTTTAATATCCCCCAAGTTGATGCTCTTCACCTTATTAGTTCTTCCATTAACTGGTGGGGCACTTGCTGGCATTATCAGGCAATTGAAAAGGCAAGCGATTGCTAGTCAGGAATCACTCGGGAGGATTGTGAATATTTTAGATGAAACGTTCAGTGGTATGAGAGTAGTACAGGCCTTTAATGCTCGAAATTTTATCTTAAAGAAAATGGAAGACGAGAGTGGATATTACCGAAAGGTAAGCAAGTCCATGTCATACAAAAATGAATTAGCATCTCCGATTTCTGAAATACTCGGAGTAACAATTATAGTTGGCATTATCTTTTACGGTGGTCAGTTAGTGTTAAGTAGTGAATCAACACTTTCCTCCGCATCATTTCTTGGCTTCCTAACAATCTTTGCACAAATCATTCAACCTGCCAAGAACTTCTCCAACGGCATTACCTCCTTGCAAAAGGGTACGGCTTCTGCCAAACGGATTTTTTCTGTTATTGACTACGAGTCGGCAATTCGAAACAAGGAAAATGCCATTGAGTTGATAGGCTTTGAGAATTCTATTGAATTCAGAAATGTTTCATTCGCTTATGATACCGAACTGATCCTTAAAAATATTAATCTAAAAGTCGAAAAAGGTAAAACCATTGCGCTCGTTGGCCCATCGGGAGGAGGAAAATCTACATTAGCTGATTTAGTGCCACGCTTTTATGATCCAACGGAAGGTGAAGTTTGTATTGACGGAAAACCCTTAACCGACTATGAGATCGAATCGATGCGCAAGCTCATGGGGATTGTTACGCAAGAGTCGATTTTGTTTAATGACACGATCTTCAACAACATCGCCTTTGGCATGCCTAACATTGACGAGGAACACGTGATTCAGGCAGCCAAGATTGCCAACGCCCATGATTTTATTATGCAAACAGAAAATGGATACCAAACTTTAATTGGCGAGCGTGGTTCTAAACTTTCTGGCGGGCAACGTCAACGGTTGAGTATTGCCCGAGCGGTTCTAAAAAATCCCCCGATCTTAATTTTAGATGAGGCCACATCTGCCTTGGATTCTGAATCAGAGAAATTAGTACAAGAAGCCCTCTCCAATTTAATGAAAAACCGTACCTCCATTGTAATAGCCCATCGACTCAGTACTATTCAACACGCTGATGAGATTGTTGTCATTCAGGATGGAATGATTGCAGAGCGAGGAACGCATGAGCAGCTCAATAGACAGAACGGGATTTACAAGAAACTGACGGATATTCAGAAAACGGCCTAGCGTTGGCAGTTTATGGTTTTAAGTATTTGGAAAATATGTGAGCAGACTTCTGTCAAAGTAAGGTTTTCTCACTAATTTCACTTTTGAGTAAATTGTAAAGGTCTAAGTTTGTAGTCTTAATCTAATTCCCATGAATCAACGCAGGATTATCTTTCTTTCCATATTTGGAGCCTATCACTTGATTGCCTTCATTTTTACGCTTGTTATAGAATCACAGAAAAATGATTTTTCTTTGTTAACTGGTCTATTAGGTAAGATTTCTTGGTTTAAATACGGTACTTTTTTTGGACTTGCGTTGATCGTTACCGAAGTTATATGGACATGGCGTGAATCTAAAAATGTAGAGAAAGAAAAGGAGATCATGCGACATGAGAATAATTTACTGAAAGCAAAAATTTATGACTTTACCGAGGCAGCAAAGAAATCTGCCACTGCTGCTAAATAATCATGGATTATAGTTCTATAATCACCGCTGAACTCAACCAAGCAGCTGACGTTCTCGATCATTTTATTAAAGACGCATCCAATCACATTAAAATCGGGGAAGCTTCCAAGGCAATCGCTCAATCGATTAAGGCCGGAGGCAAGATAATTTCATGTGGCAATGGAGGCTCGCATTGCGATGCCATGCACTTTGCAGAAGAGCTTACTGGCAAATATCGCGAACCACGTAAAGCCATTGCGGCTATATGTATTTCAGACCCTTCGCACATCTCTTGTGTGAGCAATGACTATGGCTATGAGTTTGTTTTTTCGCGCTATTTGGAAGCATTGGGTAACAAGGGCGATGTGCTATTGGGCATCAGTACTAGTGGTAACTCAGCTAACATTATTCGGGCGGCACAGACTGCCAAAGAAAAAGGCATGAAGGTGATCATCCTTTCGGGTAAAGATGGAGGCAACCTTGCACCCTTAGCCGATATTGAATTGCGGGTACCTCATTTCGGTTATGCTGATCGCATACAAGAAGTGCATATTAAGATCATCCATATCTTGATGCTGCTGATTGAAAAGCAACTCAACTAGTCATCTACATCTCATAGGAACATTGGATCGTAGGCGATAATCTGAATTGCCGATAGTTAGTTTTGCCCAAGTTTCTGTAATTTGGTTCTTTTAATTAAAAAGTAAATGGTTGCTAAAACATTCGGCAGCGCGGTGTACGGAGTTGATGCCAAAACGATTACACTAGAAGTAGATGTAAGTCAAGGGCAGAAGTTTTTTCTTACCGGGTTGCCTGATAATGCTATCAAAGAAAGTCAGCACCGGGTAGAATCGGCTATCAAGAGTCTCGGCTATTTTATGCCCCGTAATAAGGTAGTTGTAAATCTTGCGCCTGCTGATATCCGTAAGGAAGGATCTGCATATGATTTGCCTATGGCACTTTGCATTCTTGCAGCATCCGGACAGATTAAGACTGAGATGTTGGAAAAATATGTGATTATGGGTGAGCTTTCGCTCGATGGCGAGCTGCGTCCCATCAAAGGCGTATTGCCCATTTCCATTCAATCCCGAAAGGAAAATTTTAAGGGATTTATTTTGCCCAAGACAAATGCGAAGGAAGCAGCCATCGTCAATAATTTGGATATCATTGGTGTGGAGACTTTGCAAGAGGCCATTGACTATGTGGAGGGCAAAATTAAAATTGAGCCGCTGATGATTGATACCCGGGAAATTTTTCAAAGTAAGCAAAATATCTACGATGCAGATTTTAAAGATGTGCAAGGGCAAGAGAACATTAAGCGTGCATTAGAGATTGCTGCCGCTGGTGGACATAATGCAATTATGATTGGTCCTCCGGGAGCAGGAAAGACCATGCTCGCCAAACGGTTGCCCTCTATCTTGCCGCCCCTTACACTCAATGAAGCACTCGAAACTACAAAGATACATTCCGTTGCAGGGAAAGTCGGAGCGGATGGATCGTTGATTACCACACGTCCATTTCGTTCTCCTCATCATACCATATCTGATGTTGCTCTTGTAGGTGGCGGTGGCAACCCGCAGCCTGGAGAAATTTCGATGTCACACAACGGAGTGTTGTTTTTAGATGAACTGCCGGAATTTAAACGTACGGTATTGGAAGTAATGCGCCAACCGATGGAAGAAAGGCGTGTTACCATTTCGCGCGCGAAAGTGTCTATTGAATTTCCTGCGAACTTTATGTTAGTGGCCAGCATGAACCCATGCCCCTGTGGCTACTACAACCATCCTGAAAAGGAATGTGTGTGCGGCCCCGGTGTGGTGCAACGTTACCTTAGCAAAGTAAGTGGCCCTTTGCTCGATCGGATTGACTTGCATGTAGAAGTAGTACCTGTAAGTTTTGACCAGATGACGACCGCGCGAAAGAATGAAACCAGCATGGAGATTCGAGCGCGGGTGGTAAAGGCGCGGGAAATACAGAGTGAACGATTTAAAGATCAAAAAGATATTTATTGCAATGCCATGATGCCGAGCAATATGGTAAAGGAAATTTGTTTGATCAACGATGCAGGTCGCACGTTATTAAAAACCGCGATGGAGCGCCTTGGCCTTTCTGCACGCGCTTATGACCGTATCCTCAAAGTCTCGCGCACCATTGCCGACTTAGCTGGCACGACTGAAATAAAGATCGAACACTTGGCGGAAGCAATTCAATATAGGAGTTTGGATAGAGAGGGATGGGCAGGAAGTTGATTCAATAATTCTGTGATGAGCTGATTTTAAAATTTAAAAGATTGTGTTGCGGAAACTGAATTAAGCATGACAGGTTAGGTTTTGATTTTTGGGTTTTGAAACAACAGAAAACCACAATCAAGTTCAACAGTTAAGTGCTACCGCCTTCTGCTTTTATGATGGCACCATTGGTTGCAGAAGAAATGGGACTAGCAAGGTACACTACGGCTTGAGCTATTTCTTCCGTGGACGTAAACCGGCCTATCAATGATGAAGTGCGGGTGTTCTTAAAAAAATCATCGACCACTTCTTTTTGAGTAGTATTTCCTTTTAGGGCTTGTTCCTGTAAAAATCTTTCTGCACCCTCTGAAAGTGTAGAACCAGGCATGATTGTATTTACGGTTACAGCTGTTCCCTTGGTTGTTTGTGCTAACCCTCGCGAAATAGTTTGTATGGCAGACTTGGTCATGCTGTAAGCAATTAAATCTTCGGGTACTAATTCGGAACACTCACTGCTTATGAAAATGACTCTTCCCCACCCTTTGCGAATCATCATGGGTAATAACACTCGCGATAGTCGAACGCCACTCATAACATTAACTTCAAAAAGTTTGTACCAGTCCTCATCAGATGTTTCGGTAAAAGATTGCGAGGTAAAAATACCAACATTGTTAATGAGAATATCAATATCGTGAATGGAATCGATCAGTTTAGTGACAGAATCTTTATAAGAAAAATCGGCAACAATGCCAGTTACCGCAGCGTTTGGGTTACCTTCCTTTAATGAAGAGATTGCTTTGCTAATAGTTTGTTCTGTTCTTTCGTTAATAATAACTGTGGCGCCCTCTTGTATCAATAACTTAGCGATAGCAAAACCGATTCCTAAAGTAGAGCCGGTTACCAAGGCTCTTTTATTCTGTAGTTTGTAATCCATAGAAAAGTGAAACTGATTACCACTTAGTAAGCCCTAAAAGTTTTTTGCCTAACTCATTCAATTCGGCAGTGCCATAGTTGTTTTGCTCCCACTTACGTGGATCGCCTGGAAATGCATATCCATCGGGAGCAATTCTGTTTTTCCAAGAGTTGATTCTCCACTGGCACAAATCTTCATTGTCCTCTTCAGCAGGCATCATAGAGATGTACTGAGCAATGCGCACTTTGTCTTTTGATAAGTTAGGGCGAATACCATGAGGCTGTGTGCTATTGAAGATAAGTAAATCACCTGCCTGCAATTTTACTTTCACAAACTTATCCGCAAAGGCAGAAGTATCAGGTTGAAACCGATGACGGTCTTCGGGCTGAGTTAACTTCCAGGTATCGTAGGTTCTGTATAATTCAGGAATGCACTGAAAGCCTCCCATGTTTTCATCTTCCTGATCAGCCAATGCCAAAACACCTTGTACATTTTGAGGTTTTGTTTCCGGGTCATAATCCCAATGAATAAATCCTTTATATTCAAAGCCTGATCGAATTGGAAAGTTAAGATTAGCGCGATCAATTGTTACCCATAGCTTTTCAGTTCCCCAGATGTCTGTAAAAGCATCATACACTCGTTGCATTTGTCGGTTGTTCCAAAGCAGTTGGTTGTTATACACTTCAACCATCCCTGTGCCCACGAGTTCTTTCATTTCCATATCTGCCCGAGGCGCGGTGTACCAAGTAGAAGAATCATTTTTATCTTTTTCTTCAAACTCCCAAAGGAAATCAGCAGTCTTAAGAGCTTGCGAACGAGGTACTGCATTCTTTACAATCACATAACCTTCCCTTTTCCAAAAGTTCCAATCTTCTTCATTTAATACACGCAACGGCTTGCCATTGGATCGATCGCTTAGCTTGATTTTACTCGTAGTTGCAGTTGATGGATTGCCAGGAATATTTTTGTGGTTTTTGTTCGGGCTCTGCGCTGGAGCCATTGTTTTATAGGTTTCCATAATGAGTTGGTTTATTCATTTTTTGATGGATCAAAGCTAGTTTTTGAGCGCAACCGATTTCTACTCCAATAATGATGATTTTTTGTACTATATTGATATATTAACCTATAAATTGCGATCATCAGAACAATTTTATATAATTCCTTAGTGAAAACGGAGCTTGAACAAATTGTAGCCCATGATAACAGTTCGTTGCGGATTATGGTCAATCCAAACTTGAGTGATTTTTTCTTTTGGCATTTTCATCCTGAGTTTGAATTGGTGTTTTTAGATGGTGCGAGCGGCACCCGGCATGTAGGCAAGCATGTATCACGTTTCCACGGAAGTGATTTGGTTTTTATAGGCTCCAATATCCCACACCTGAATTTTGATTATGGTATCAAGACGCCTTACGAAAAAATAGTGGTTCACATTAAACCAGATTTTTTAAAAACATCGTTAGCCTCAACTCCAGAATTGATTTTGATTAATGAGTTATTTGAACAATCAACCTTTGGAGTTGCTTTTGGCAAGCAGACACAAACGGACGTTGGGCATCGATTAAAGAACCTACATAAGCTAAGTTACTTCAGTCAGTTTCTTGAGTTGCTAAGCATCTTTCAGGCGCTTGCACAAGCCACCGATAAAATATTGTTGCATGATCAGCCGGCATTAAATCCGCATACAGAAAAGGAACAAGGGAGAGTAAAAAATATATATCAATTTTTAGATGCTAATTATCATCGCAAAATTGATATTAGTGAAGTGGCTGAACTAAGTAATTTAACCAATGCAGCCTTCTGTCGGTATTTTAAAAAAATAACCCGTTTAACTTTTACAGAATTCGTTAATCATTATCGCATTGATAAAGCGAAGAAGTTACTGCGCCTAGATAATAACATAACTGAAACCTGCTTTCAATGTGGATTTGAAAGCATTTCATATTTCAATAAAGTATTTAGAAAAGTTACGAGTGAAAACCCACTTGCTTTTAAAAGACGTGTTGCGTAAATTTTTGCTGAATATGATCTTTCTTGTGGATTTAATTTAAATTGCGCGTTGAGTGAAGTAATATAATTTTTGGTCTTAATAACCATTGATAATGATTGACAGCAAAAGAAATAAGTGCAACAGAGTTCTATTTTTTTATTTTATTTTAATGCTGTTTGCATTAAGTGATTGCAAGAAAACCGAAGCTATTGTAACCTGTGGTAATGGACAACCCATTGTCTCTGACTTTACCGATGCAGGCGGCACTCACTACATTGTTACTGCAGATGGTAAGGCGTACCGTTTAGGAAGCAGCTGTGAGTTTGTAGAACAATATTTTGAACCAGGATTTCTTGATGAGAATTATGTTACTATAAACAATACTGTATTTATCAAGTCTGGAAGTGCTCGCTTCCCCACTAAAAATAGTTTTGAAGACGGATTTGAAAAATATTCATCCTTGAATTCTATTTTTATCATGCAATTAGAAGACTCGTTGAAGTTTTGGAACACAATGACGCTGCTTAGCCCTCTTGCACCCACGATTCAAGAGTATGTGAACCTTCGGAGTTGCATTTTCAAAAACACGTGTTCATTTCTCGATAATCGCATAGAACTTGGCATAGACCCTGAGAAGTCAACCAACCATGTGATGCATTTTGTTTCTGTTGCCCCAACTTCAAACATGATTACAGCAAAAGCTTCGATAGAATCTACGATTACCTTTTTTCATAAGGGTGATGATGTTTGGTACCAAGCAAGATATTTTTTTGCGTCAAGTGGATTGCCCTACAGTATTGTTGATTTTGAAAACCAATGGTTCAACTTAGCCCCCGGTCCTCGGGTAGTTATTCTGGATGGCTCCTTGGCTGTAGAGAATAAATTTGGGTCAAAGATATTTTTTAAACAACCTAGCAACTCTATGATCCCTTTACCACTTAAGCGCTGGGTTACAGTGAAAGTTCATATTGGTTATTCAGATGATAGCACAGGTATGGTAGAGGTATGGCAAGATGGAACAAGGATTATTTCCACCCATGGAATAACGATGCCTACACTCAATTCAATTCAAACGAACCTTGAAATTGGTATTACCGCAACAGATAAGGCCACAGATTTGTTTTTGGATGATGTTCAAATCTCCTCTCACCCATTTTGATAAAAAGAGGCATTATTTATCTCTTTGCCAAAAGTATAATCTTACTTCATGACATCTAATTTAATGGGGACTGCTAGCATATGGCTGTAGTTTGGCTTTAGTAAGACCGCTTTTCTGCTTAAGAACTAAATTTATTACACGTCTCACATTACAACCCATTTACGTGAATTGAGGTTCTTTGACTGCACTACTTTTGTACCTATTAATAATGTGCAGAATGAAAAGGGCAATACGACATTTAATTATCGGTAAGAACGTTTATATAGAATCCGGTAATGAGTACAGGCAAGTTTTACTTTCGGGTCATTACGCGCTTATTTCTCTTTTGGTATTGGTTATTTATGGAGCACTTGATCTCTATTACGGAATGGAGGAGACATTATTCTTTTATGGAGGCGCTTTTCTAATCATTTCTTCGACATTGATTTTGCACCGAAAGCGCCTGCACTGTTATGCCAACTACATCCTTTTTTTGATCTTTAATTTAATAGTTTTTCTGCTTGCTTCCAGTGAAAGCTTAACTACGGGTTCTTGTCTTTTTTTCTTGCCCGTTGCGCTGGGTTCTGCGGCAGTCTTTAATTATTCGCAAAGAAAAGTAGCCTTGGCTTTTGCGGTATTAAGTATTTTACTGTGTACGATTGTCATGAATGGCAATTTCTCCGTTCTTCCTTTCCGAAATTATTCTGAAGGAGAGATTAGGTTTACGCAAGTCTTTAACCTGATCATTGTCTTTCCTGTTTCCCTTATGGCTATTTACTTGCTTATTCATTTTAGTCATTTTAATTCCAAGCAGCTTGTGCAGGCCAACAAACAGCTTGCGAAATTAAATGAAGAGTTGGATCGGTTCGTTTACAGCACCTCCCATGATTTACGGGCGCCACTCCTTTCGGTAATGGGCCTGTTAAAACTGGCAGAATCAGCTGAAGAATCAGAAATGAAGAAATACCATCACATGATGCATGGCCGGATTCAAGCTCTGGATAAATTCATTAAAGAGATCACCGACTACTCACGTAACAACCGGCTGCAAGTGGTGCAGGAGCCTGTTCAATTGGCAGCCTTGGCTAGTGAAATTTGGGAATCTCTTCGATATAGTGCCGATGCACAAGGAATTGAGTTTATCAACAACATTGCTGAAGAACTAACCGTTATGAACGATGGCACGCGTCTGCGAGTAGTGATGAGCAACCTGATTGCCAACGCCATACGCTACCATGATATGCGTAAAGAGAAAAGATATATTCGGGTACATCATCACTTGACTGCCGCTTCTTTTTCGGTTC
>JAYVPS010000256.1:0-3779 GCA_043757225.1 Cytophagales bacterium
ACCTTTACTTGATCTGTTCGAAAACGCTTATCCGCAAGATGTCAAAGAACAAGAAGCTAATCAACTGAACCTGTTCGCTTTATAACAAGACGCTAGTGATATAGGTCGAGAAATTCATCCCTCATAACCTTAAGTTTAAAAAATGTGATCCTACGCTAATTTACTACTTTTGCGTAACTCCAGTTATATAAAAAGATTAATTTTATGCATTAACTTAAGAAATGAGGAAGTTCCTTGTCGGCTTTATTTTATTCGGATTACTTGCTTGCGGTGCTTCTGACAGTAGCAAGAAAACAGCAAAACCGCGGTATCATCATGTTTGGGCTGGGGGAAATAAATACCGAATTGATATTCCAATCGGCAATCGCCACATTAGGATGCTTGAAAGAAAAAGAACTAAGGCAGTAAAAATGAAATAGTTTATTTTATTGATTGCCTTATCGGTCGACTGTCAATAAATAATCTGTAATTTTAGCTTAATCCCTTTAAAACCATCTCGATATTCTTCCTAAAATAATTCTTAGCCGGGCTTAGTTGGTTGATATGGGCCGTAATAACAGATCCATAAAAAGTTGAAAGGAAAATATTAGTGATATCGCGAGTGGAAGATATTTTAGTGATTTCTTTTTTAAAGAGCGCTTCAAGGGCAAATTTTTCAATCAGCTGATCTACCGATTGAATATCGATTAATTGAATATCTTTCTCCTCCGGAAATAAAAGTTTCTTCTCCTCTGCCTTCAAAGGAAATGGCTTGTGAGATCTTTTTAAATCACCCAGGTAGCCCACTAGTGTAAGAATTATGCCTGGGTGCTTTTCAAAATCTTCACTCAGTCGATCGAACAAGTGAATGATGCCTGCTACGCCTTCTTTGGATTTATTACTCAACTCTACTGTTCGCCTCAAACACCATACTCTAAAAAAATAGAGGATAATGTCTTCCTTTTGCGGAAAATATTTAAACAAAGTTACTTTTGAAATCTTAGACTTTTTACAGATTTCATCTACGTGCAAATCCTCAAAAGACTTGGTTCCAATTAGCTTTATGGTTTGATCCAGAACTGCCAATTTAAGGCGGGCTGCTTTTTCTTTTCTCAGATTCATGGCTAGTTCGGGTTGAAGTAATACATTTAACTGCCCAAACCAAAATGTAATTCCATGAATCGCTTGTTTTTACTTTTAACGGCTGCCTTGTTAGTCAATTGTCAGTCTCCCAAAAACGAAAAAGAAATAATAAGTGGAATCCTGGCCGATTCAGCTATGGTTGTGTGTGCTCATCCACTTGCTGCAAAAGTAGGTGTCTCGATCATGAAAAAAGGTGGCAACGCAATTGACGCGGCTATTGCCACTCAGCTTGCCTTGTCAGTTGTGTTCCCTGCCGCGGGTAATATCGGAGGCGGAGGCTTTATGGTCATTCGCCTAAAAGATGGCACTTCTGCCACCCTCGATTTCCGAGAGAAGGCTCCCGCAGCAGCTACTACTAATATGTACCTTGATAAAGACGGCAACGTAATCCCAGACCTAAGCACCTTGGGGCATTTAGCATCAGGCGTTCCAGGTTCGGTAGATGGCATGGTGGAAGCGCACAAAAAATATGGCACACTTGATTGGAAAGAGTTGGTGCAGCCGGCAATTGATTTAGCTAAAAATGGATTTCAACTAACAGACCGGGAAGCAAACTGGTTTAATCAGTCAAAAGAAAAATTAGAAAAGTACAATTCAAGGGTTCCAATATTTTTGATTCACAAACATTGGAAGGCCGGAGACTCCATTAAGTGGATTGACATGGCGGCCACTCTGGAACGAATTCGAGATAATGGCCGTGCAGGATTTTATGAAGGGAAAACTGCAGACGACTTAGTAGCAGAGATGAAACGTGGAAAGGGGCTGGTGACCCTTGAAGATTTAAAAAATTATAAATCCGTTTGGCGCGAACCACTGGTTTCCAACTACAAAGAATATAAAATCATTTCTATGCCACCTTCTTCTAGTGGTGGCATTTGCCTGCTGCAATTGTTAAAATCAGTGGAGCCGTATCCAATAAAAGATTGGGGCTTTCACTCCGTCAAAGCTATTCATGTAATGGTGGAGGCCGAGCGAAGGGTATTTGCTGATAGAGCTAAATTCTTAGGCGACCCGGATTTCTTTAAAGTTCCTATGAAAGAAATGCTGGACGACCAATACCTGAAAGAGCGGATGAGTTCGTTCAATCCGGACAAGGCAACACCTAGCGCAGAAGTAAAGGCAGGAACTATTCCGGGCTACGAGTCAGAAGAGACTACACATTTCTCTATTGTCGATCCCAAAGGAAATGCCGTGGCCGTAACTACCACCCTCAACGGCTGGTTTGGATCATTTGTAGTAGTAGATGGCTCAGGATTTTTTATGAATAACGAGATGGATGACTTTAGCGTGAAACCAGGTGTACCCAACATGTATGGTGCCGTAGGAGCGGCCGCTAACAAGATTGAGCCTGGCAAACGTATGCTTAGCGCGATGTCACCGACCATTATTGAAAAAGATGGAAAAGTATTTATGGTGGTAGGATCGCCCGGAGGCACTAAAATTATTACGGGCGTTTTTCAAGCCATCATCAACGTAGTAGAGCATAACATGGGAATGCAAGAGGCTGTGAATGCCAGGCGCATTCATTCACAATGGCTCCCCGATGCTATTTTGCCGGAAAAGGGCTCCATCTCTGAAAAAGACAGTCTTACACTCGTTTCAATGGGGCACAAATTCTCCTACATCAAAGGAACAGGCTTTGGTAGAGTAGATGCTATTTTGGTTTTACCGAACGGAAAATTAGAAGGCGCGGGTGATTATACAAGAGGTGATGATAAGGCTGTTGGGTATTGATACCGCTAATTTAAATTATAGGCCAAATATTAGATTTATAAAATATTGAAACTCAAAAATTGAAAATGTAATATATTCGCACAAAATTTATCCAATGACCCAGCCCAATATTCCCCAATTAAAGAAAACTGCTTCTCAAATTCGCAGAGACATTGTACGAATGGTGCACGCTTGCCAAAGTGGTCATCCGGGAGGCTCGTTGGGTTGTGCTGATTTCTTTGTTGCATTATATTTCCATCACCTTCGGCATGATCCTAAATTTAATATGGATGGTGCAGGCGAAGATTTATTCTTTCTTTCCAACGGGCATATCTCTCCTGTTTGGTATTCTACCCTGGCAAGATCAGGGTACTTCGATAAAAAAGAATTATCAACTTTCCGTTTCTTAAACACACGGCTACAGGGACATCCTGCTACGCATGAGCATTTGCCGGGTGTGCGTATTGCCTCCGGTTCTTTGGGACAAGGCTTGTCCGCTGCCCTTGGTGCTGCACAAACCAAGAAGCTAAATCACGACAATCACCTAGTATATGTATTGATGGGTGATGGCGAACAACAAGAAGGTCAAGTATGGGAAGCCGCCATGTACGCAGCACACAACAAAATGGATAATGTAATTGCCACCATCGACTACAACGGTCAACAAATCGATGGACCGGTAGATAAAATTCTATCTCTACTAAATTTAAAAGCCAAGTGGGAAGCTTTCGGATGGATCGTATCGGAATTTAATGGCAACAACATGGAAGAGGTCATTAACGGAATTGCGTTAGCAAAATCTTTTGCAGGCAAAAGGAAGCCCGTTCTTAACTTAATGAAAACTGATATGGGCTTTGGCGTTGACTACATGATGGGCACACATAAATGGCATGGTGCTGCCCCGAATGATGATGAGTTGGAAAAAGCCTTAGGGCAATTAGAAG
>JAYVPS010000257.1:0-14189 GCA_043757225.1 Cytophagales bacterium
AAATCAACCAAAATGTCAAAACCATCAAAACGATTAACCGCTGCACTCAATGATGAATACAGAAGTTTAGTGCTAAATTGTTAAAAGCGATTTCCCTGAGGTGATTGACGATGGCTATTATTTGCTAAAAAGAAAGTTGTATATTGACTGAATGGAAGAATCAGGAAAGATTGTTGTATTCAAAGCATTTGACAATGTGATCAACGCCAACTTAGCTAAAACCAAATTAGATGCTTATGGAATTCCCTGCTTTTTAACAGAAGAAAATTTTACAAACCTCTATCCGTTGATGAATGATATCTTTCCAGGTGTGAGGCTGCATGTATTTAAACAAGATTTTGATCAAGCCAAAGAAGTTCTTCAAGAAGAAATAGAGTGACCACAAATTATTCCCAAAAACCAAACCCATAGGATTGGTACATCAGTTTTGGATTATAGAGGTTCCCATTTTTCATTACAGTCTCTACCTTTCTGATATCGCTAATGTTTTTAAGAGGATCTCCTTTTACTAAAATTAAATTAGCCTTCTTACCAACCTCAACTGAACCCAACTCTTTTTCTTTCCCTGCTACTCGTGCAGAAATCAGCGTGGCACTTTGCAATACATGCGAATTAGGAACTCCTGCTTTTGCATAAAGTCCCAGCTCGCGATGTAAAGCAAAACCCGGAAAATCATCCGTGCCAGGCACAAAAGTAATTTTGTTGTCATAAAGAAGTTTAAGCATCTTCAACATCTTATCAAACGACAGCCGGTAATCCTCTTCCTTTCCTTTGCGGGTAGGAAGACCACCGGTGTAAAGGCCCCTCCGAAATTCTGCGGGAAATTGATTAACAATTAAATCATAGCCTTGCGCCAATTTGCCTTCGTCATTTAAAAACATTCCTTCAAAAATGGCCAACGTAGGGTCAACCACAATATTTTTGCTCTTCAATAATTGAATAAATTCTTTAGCTGATGCACTTGTAAGATCAATGTCTTTGCTTCGTTCGCCCACTTTAATGAAACGTCCCATAGAACGTGTATCAAGTGTATCGCCCAAAAAATTTAACAACACCATGTTCATGTGAATGATTTGGTCAAACCCATCATTTATTGCACGAGTGGCTGTCATAAAAGAAGGAATATGTCCGCAAACTTTCATGCCTCGTTGGTGAGCAGCTGCCGCCAATGGTTTTACCCAATCAACCGGTATAGAACTGTATAATTTTACTTGTTGATAACCTTTATCTGCATAATAATTGACCGCCTCTAATCCTTCATCCAATGTTTTCACAATTTTTCCTGTTGGCCCGGCATATGGTCCTGCGAAATCGATGAAGCCTGACAAAATAGAAATTTCTGGTCCCAGCAAAACATCACTATCAACTTTCTTTTTTGCATCGGGTAAGTCAAGAGAATTTGCTAAGTCCTTAATATTGGTGACGCCCCCTGCCAAATGATAAAGCCCTTGTTCAGGATTGTAGTGCGCATGATTATCCCAAAGCCCGGGCATCAACACTCTACCCGTACCATCGATTACTTTGGCATTCAGTGGAATCCCAATTTTCGAAACTTTCCCCACAGCGGTAATTTTTCCATTCTCAACAATAACTGTTTGATTTTTCACATTCTTGCCGGTAATCGTATTGAAGATCGTTACACCTTTAAAAGCAACCGGCACTTTCATTATTTCAGTCAATTGAAACGATTGTAACTCAAAGTATTTCTGTTCTGCTGATTTTTGGGCTTCATATAATTCATCTACCGTTCCTTCATAGTCCTTCATCACCACCCCGCCCCAGCTATTCACCGCAGCAAAGAATTTTTTCTTTGGCGTAAACCAGGCATATGCCGGAGGGCCACCGGAGCCAATGAACGAGTAAAGCTCTAATTCCCCACTAAATCCATTTAACTTAAGGGTGTGGCTCACAATATGCTTTGCCTGGAGAAATCCTGAAGGGAGCATATCAATTTTGTGATCCTTACTTAACAGTGCCGCGTGTAGCATCCATTCGATTTCTGCAGGCGTTGAGTTGATGGGAGAATAAAGTGCTTTGTCAATTAATGTTTTCTCCCCTTGTTCGCTGTTGCTTTTCCAATGAGCAACACCATTACTGATTTCAAAGGTTTCATTAATTGACGCTTTATAATAATCTACCCCTGTTACCAACCTGTAAATCGGTATTCCATCTGCATCTGTCTTTAACACTACGTTCTGTTTCGGGCCGCGCCCGCGATCATTGAATTCATAAAAAAGTGAAAAGGAATTGGGCGCTGTTTGATAGACCCACTGCTTGCCACTTGGCTTTCCGGAAGCAAGAATAGTATATTGAATTGTGTCCTGAGCTTGTATTGAAGTTGATGTCACAAACAAAAAATAAAGTAGGAGTTTTTTCATATATCTATTTCTTTAATAAACCATCCTTAGGTTATCCATTCGTGTTACATCTTCACTACCGTAAACTCCACTCTCCGATTATTTGCCCGGCCTTCATCCGTATCGTTGCTATCAATTGGTTTTGATTCGCCATAGCCATGAGCTTGCAAGCGCGACTTATCAATTCCCTGACTTACTAGGTAATCAACTACTGATTGCGAACGTCCTTGCGAAAGGTTTGCGTTATACGTATCAGCACCTTTGCTATCCGTATGGCCGGCAATCTCAACAGAGACATTTGAGTTTTGTTTTAAGAAGTCAACCACTTTATCCAACTCCACAAAAGATTCTGACCTCAAGGTTGTTTTATCGAAATCAAAATAGATATTTTTTAGTCGTACTGTTATCCCTACTTCAATTGGTGTGAGAATAATATTTTTAATAACCGGAGTCACATCTGAGTTCTCAACCTGCACACTATCGGTCGCGTTCAAATAGCCTTCCGCAGAAACGGCAAACAGATACCAACCTAAACCCGGAATATCTTGCTGATATTTTCCATCGGGAGAATTCAGCTTATAATCTACAGTTCTATCGCTCTTCAATACAATAGTTACTTTTCCATTCACGACAAGGTTGCTTGTCTTTTTATCGATTAAATCTCCAGACAATGTCAACTGTTTTGCAATTGAAGTTAGATAGATATCTATATGCAAGGTAGTATCTCGTTTAAGTTTAGGCACCTTGTACTCTTGGGTAAACGGCAAGTATCCCGTAGAGGCCGCGCTGATAGTATAGGCATTGACTTCCGGAATGTGAGTTTCAAATCTTCCAACCGCGGTCGTTTTTGCATTGATTGACTTTTGGTCTTTCATCTTTACCTCAACAGCCGCCACCAATGGTTGTTGTGTCTTTTGACTATACATATTAACTGTAAGTAAAATTTTAATGTTGCGCGGTTTTAAAATCAGCAAGTCAAAATTACCTCCATCTACAGTGGCTCCTGCGCGGGCAGTAAAAATATTTCCGCCAGCATCAATAGAAAAGTAAGCATCTTCCGATGGCGTGTTGACAGCGCGTCCTAAATTAACAGGTTCGGACCAGTTTGCCCAGGTGTCATCTAAGCGCGTAACTTTATATACATCGCTTCCCCCTACCCGATCTTTAGCAAACCGATTACTCGCAAAAAATAAAGTCTTTTGGTCGGGGGCGAGAAATGGCGCATAGTCATCAGCAATGGAACTGATTTTTAGTTTTACCGGCTTGGAGAAATGACCATCGGGTTGTTGGGAAGAAAGATATAGGTCACTAAATTTATCCTTTTCCTTCTCAGAAAAATAAATAATCATTTGTTTACCATCAGATGAAATTGTAGCACCATTGAATGCCCCTTTGTCCATTGATTCAAAATCCGTTACTTTCAATTCAGTCCATCCACCGGAGAGCGTAGCGATCGAAAAGCCTTTTGAATTCTTGCCGTGGCCACCACGAATAAAAATAGAGCCATCGGGCATAAAATTGTAAACCTGGTTATAGCGATTTTGGTTGAGCGGTGCGCCCATGTGACTCGCTTTCGTCCACTCACCTTTAGAATCTAATGTAGAAACCCAAATATCCTGACTTCCGTCTTTACCAAAAGTATTTTCCGGATGATTAGCCACAAAAAAATACAAGCTTTTGCCATCAGGCGAAATAACAGGTGACACTTCGTTGTAGCGTGTATTGACCTTGTCGTTCAATTTTACCAACTCATAACGGGGGCTAATTTCCTGGGCAAACAGATTAAAGCAACTAAGACACCAGAAAAGGAAATATAATTTTTTCATTTATTCAATGGTTGAAAACGTATGGGGTTAGAATCACATGGGTAAAGAAAAGAAGCCTCTGTGGCTTTGCGCGATCATCGCCAAAATAATAGCCAAAGCAATAGCATTAAAGATGAACATGCGCTTGTGTTTGGAAACTCCGTCTTTCATTTTTTTGATAGAGATGCGGGCAATGCTAATCAAAACAATGGCGATGAGCATGCCTGTATTATGCTCTACCAACCAATAGCGAGCAATAGAATCCTTCATAGAGGCTCCACTAAAAATGACAATAGGGCTTACAAAAAACAAAATCAATCCTAACAATAATTGAGTGTGGGTTAAAATGAATAACCACAAACTCAATTTATCATCTTGATTGCCAAAGTCTGATTTATTAAGCCAGCCGATCAAGGAGCGGACAATTAATAAGATTAGAAAAATTAATAGAAAATAACGAACAACCGAATGGAAAGTAAGTAATAAAGAATGCATAGTTAGGTATATTTTTAATTTAGATACAAAAACAGGTTTAAGGCATAATCCCGATGTCTACTATTCTGGTGAGCACAGTTTTCAATTTGAGTTGAAAATTAGCTTAAGAATCTGAATTTTCCACCTAAGTAGGTCTATTTTGCTGATGGAAAGTTTATTTTTACCTTCCAATTGAATTGCCATACTCCCCATGAAAGTATCTTCACTAATTTTGATCTTGATGTTAGGTCTAATTTCCTTTCACGCTAAGGCTCAGCCTGATACCGTTCGTGTAGGTGCTTATGTCATAAGTGTGCACGATATTAACTTCCACGACAAGGAGTACACTGCACGCTTCTGGCTTTGGTTTGAATATAGCAATCCCAAATTTGATTTTACCCAACAATTAGACATCTCCAATGCTAAAAGTGTAGAACAATCATTCCCCATCCAAGATAGTCTTGAAGGCAAGGCCTGGATTATGATGAAGATGAAAGCTGTAATGAAGGAAAAATGGAATGTTCACGATTTTCCATTCGACAAACAACATCTTAATGTGAACATTGAAAATTCACAATACGATACCTCAAGCCTAATCTTTAAACCAGATTTGAAGGCCAGTCTTTTCGATCCAGAAGAAGCTATTGATGGCTGGGAAATAGAAAATTTTAAAGTCGCCAGCAAAATCAAAAAATATGAAACAGGCTTTGGTGATTCCCGACCTAATAAAAATAGTCAGGTCTTTTCTGTATTTCATATAGAAATGGATCTGCAACGCCATGCCCTTGGCTTGTTTATGAAAATATTCATTGGCATGTACATCTCTTTCCTAATTGCCTTCTTAAGCTTTGCTCCCAAACCTTGGGAAACAGATCCACGCTTCGGCTTGCCGGTGGGCGGGTTATTTGCCGCAGTCGGTAACAAATACATTATCGATTCCTTGTTGCCGGAGTCTTCCACCTTTACGCTAGTCGATACCTTACATACAATAACCTTTCTTGGTATTTTAGGTATGCTAGTGATTTCCGCCTACTGTTTGCGTTTGCACGATCAAGGTAAAGTTGAAAAATGCTTGAGCGTGAATAAAATCGGATTTTTGACTGTGTTACTCTTTTATGTTGCAGCCAATATCATTTTTGTCACAGTTGCCATTCTCTAAATAGTCATAAACGAATGAAAATTATATCAGCAGAGCTACTCACTATCGGAGATGAAATTTTGTACGGTCAAATTGTAGATACCAACTCGCAATGGATGAGTGTGGAATTAGATAAAGTAGGGATTAAAGTAATTCGCAAAACCTCTGTTGGTGACCAAGAAGATGAAATTCTTGTCGCTTTCGCGGAAGCTGAAAAAAGAGCTGACATTGTATTAATCACAGGCGGCCTAGGACCCACGAGCGATGATTTGACCAAGCCACTACTCGCAAAATATTTTAACTGTGAATTACAAATTCACGAACAAGCATTAGAGGAAGTAACCGCCTTTTTTACAAGTCGTGGTAGAGAGTTAACGGAGACTAACCGTCAACAAGCCGCCTTGCCCATTTGCTGTACCAAAATCACCAACCCAATCGGCACAGCACCGGGAATGTGGTTTGAACGAAATGGAAAAGTCTTTATGTCGATGCCCGGTGTACCACACGAGATGAAGAAGATGATGACAGAGCGTGTGATCCCAAAATTAAAGGAGGTTTTCAAAACTCCCAGCATCTATCACAAAGTCATTCGCACGATCGGGGTTGGCGAATCTTTTTTGGCTGACAAAATTTCTTCATGGGAAAAATCACTCCCTCCACATATCAAGCTTGCCTATCTACCCAGTTTAGGTGAAGTGAAATTGCGCTTGACTGGCTTTAGCGATTCCGCCCAACAAATTGAAAAAGAAATTGACGAATTGGCTGAAAAATTAAAACCCTTGGCGGGAGAATATATTTATGGATACGGAGAGGAGCCGATTGAAGTAGCCATAGGCAAAATGCTTAGAGAAAGAAAACTTACTCTTTCCATGGCAGAAAGTTGCACCGGTGGCTACCTTACCCACTTGATCACGAGAGTGCCCGGCTGTTCTGATTATTTTTTAGGAAGCATGATCCCATATGCCTATGAAATTAAAATGCGACAATTAGGCGTAAAGCCAGAGGTATTAGAGAAATACGGTGCGGTAAGCGAACCAACCATCATTGAAATGGCCAATATCGTTCGAGCGAAATTCAATACCGACATTGGCGTGGCTACCAGTGGCATTGCCGGGCCAGGCGGTGCTACGCCCGAAAAACCAGTAGGCATGGTTTGGATCGCCTACTCTGACAAGCACCAGACCATTACCAAGAAACTTCAAATCTCCCCTGATCGGATGATTAACATCCAAATGGCTTCCGCTGCAGTGTTGAATCTAATTAGAATAAGTTTACCAAAATGAAAAAAATTATAATCTGTTGTGTGTTTCTATTCGTCCGATTGCAGGCCGTTGCTCAAGAAAAGGAAACAACTCCACAAGACACTACTTTTACAAATTATGAATTCACGCTAAAAGATGGAACAAAAATGGTGGGCCAATTGATTGATCAGAATAAGGAATCATACGTGATTAAGACATCAAATTTTGGCACGATCAAAATTTCCAGCAATCAAGTGGTCAGTATTATACTACAAGATCAAAAAACTAAAGTAAACAAGCCCCGATCAGATAACTATTTCGAAAATCAGTTTGGCTACAAATATTTTATTTTCAATACCGCCATACCGGTAGAACCAAAAAAATGGTTTTATACAAATCAGTACATTTTCTTTAGCAGTTTTACGTATGGCATTAGCAAGCATGTTAGCGCAGGTGTTTTGTTTTTTACTTTTGTACCCACCATGTTACTCTCACCAAATCTTAAAATAACCATCAATCCAGATAGCAAAACAAAGTTTGCACTAAATAGTCAGTATTTATATGTACGTGAAAGCAGTTCAAGTAATTTCGTCCTCTTTCAAGGAACAATGACACGAGGAGACGCTCAAAATAATTTTACTCTTGGCATTGGGAAGTTTGTTTCTTATCGCGGTGTGGATAGTGGTGCAGTCATTACCATTGGTTTTGTGAAAAAAGTATCTTCTAAGTTGAGTGTAATCTCTGAAAATATAATAATTGCAAGCGAGGCAAGTTCATCCACAAAATCTTTCGGACTCCTATCAGCTGGCTTACGCTTTGACAGAAGAATGCATGCATTCGATTTAGGGTTTTTTGCCCCAACCTCCGGATTGGATCATAATCTTAATTTAATCCCTTATATCGGATTTAATTTGAAGCTTAGTAAGTAGTGGTTATTGATTGTTGCTAACAAATACATTCAATAAATCTTCGACAGATGTTTGCCCGTCAAATCTCTTTACTAGCTTTTTGTCTTTATAAGCAAAAATGGTTGGAATCAAATCAAGAGGACCGACTGCATTATAGACACTGCTGGGATCCACTTGACAAAAATGAAAATTGCTTTGCTCTAATTTATAGGCAGCGGCAAACCGAGCGATGAGGTTGGTTGATTCAATGGAGACGAAATACAAATGTTGATTTTCAAAAGAGGCTTTTTTTTCAGAGATGGATTTAGCTTCCGTTTGGCAATGATCACATTCGCTATTAAAGAAGATGATACTCACCTGACCATTCAACTCCCGTAGTGCGATTTTGCTGCCATCTGTTTGAGTTAGGGTGAGATTGGGAAGTTCGTTAATTGCTGCGCTATTTATAGCAGGAGCAGCATCCCTATTTGGGGCAGCCTCTTTAGCGAGAGAAATATTCTCAGAATAAAAGAAGAAGTAAAAAAAACCAATCAACGCCAAAGCGGAACCTACACTGGCTAAAATCCATTTTTTATTCATGCTGTAAAAATAAGAAATTAATAGAGTACCCTACATTCAACTCTCAATTTTTGTACATTTAAAAACTTAACCTTTGTGCCATGCTCCAGTCAACTCAACTAAAGAATAATCCAGCGCTGTTTGTATTTCTTCCACTCTTCTACACCGTGTGGTCAGATGCTATTCTTACCCCAAGTGAAATCACTACTATTGAAGGATTGATAACTAGTCAGTTGTGGCTTACTAAAGAAGAACGGATATTCTTGTTGACACAATTAAACCCATCCTCGCCCCCATCGGCAGATGAACTAATGGACTGGAAAGAAGTAATAAAACAAGCAGCTGATCAGACTGATGGCAAAAATCTTGTGGACATAGGCTTGAAACTTGTAAGCCTTCACAACAACGGAACCGTATCCGAACCACTGACCAAAGCGAGGCCTACACTTGCCAACATTGAAGCTACCTTGGGGTTTATCAGTCATGAGGCGGCCTCTAATTTTCAATCAGGCAATCACAATACGGTTACGCAACAGCAAACTACTCAGTACACCTTTACTGTAGAACTGCTAACAAAAATTTTGGAAGGAAAAGATTCTGCTATTATCCGTAAAGTAAAAACGGTGATTTCTGACCCTGAGTTTCGATATGTTGATCTAGGCAATATAGCTGCTTATCGCGAAAAAGTTTTGCAGTGGTGCCATCTGTTGGCCGATCAAGGTTTTGGCGCGATGGGCTATCCAAAAGAATATGGAGGGCAAGCCGATATGTCTTCATACTTCGCGATCATGGAAACATTGAGCTATCACGATTTGAGTTTGGTAATAAAATTTGGCGTTCAGTTTGGGCTGTGGGGCATGAGTGTTTATTTTCTTGGTACAGAAAAACATCATAAAAAATATTTGAGAGATATTGGCTCACTAGAATTACCCGGCTGCTTCGCCATGACAGAGACCAATCATGGGTCGAATGTGAAAGGCATTGAAACAACGGCTACCTATAATCATATTACAAAAACCCTTGTCATTAGCACCCCCAACAAACAAGCACGCAAAGAATACATAGGCAATGCTGCTTGTCACGGGCAAATGGCCACCGTGTTTGTCAAACTTATTGTGGATGGAAAAGATTATGGCGTCTGCGCTGTAATAGTTCCTTTGCGGGATAAAAAAGGAACCACATTGCCAGGAGTTACTATTGAAGACTGCGGACGGAAAATGGGATTGAATGGCGTTGATAATGGCAAGATTGAATTTAAAAATGTAGTGGTGCCCGTAGAAAATCTATTAGATCGCTACACGGGGATTACGGAAGACGGAAAATTTACCAGTACCATTTCCAGTGACAACAAAAGATTCTTCACGATGCTGGGAACCTTGGTGGGTGGGCGAATCGGAATCCCCCGGTCAGGATTAAGTGCTGTAAAATCAGGATTAACGATTGCTATTAAATACGGAGATCAACGTAAGCAGTTTGGTCCTGAAGGTGCGCCCGAAGTGCCCATCTTAAATTATAGAACTCATCAACGTAGGCTAATGCCATTACTCGCCAACGCCTACGCTCTTCATTTTTCGTTGCAATATCTTACCGATCGTTTTTTGAAACGGAGCGAAGAAGACATGCAAGAGATTGAAGCGTTGGCGGCAGGATTGAAATCATTCGCTACTTGGAATACAACCGCCACTTTGCAAGAGTGCCGTGAGTGCTTGGGAGGCAAAGGATATTTATCAGAAAATAGAATTGACGACCTGAAAAATGACACAGAAATTTACACCACGTTCGAGGGTGACAATACGGTGCTGATGCAGTTGGTAGCCAAGAGCCGGCTCACAGAATTCAAACGAGAGTTTGGCCACATGAATTTGTTTAGCATCCTCAACTACGTGGCCGATCAGGCAAAAACCTCCATTTCAGAATTAAATCCTATTGCTGTTCGCAAAACTGATGATGAACATCTGCTCGATCCAGAGTTTCAACTCCAGGCTTTTAAATACCGCGAGCGTGACATCCTCACCTCTGCCGCCAAACGACTGAAGCGGCATATTGATGAAGGGATGGATTCCTTCGATGCCTTTAATGTTTCTCAACATCATTTGGTACAAGTAGGGCTTGCTTATGTTGAACGGATCGTGCTCGAAAAATTTATCGGACAGGTTGAAAACACAAAAGATGCAGGGTGTAAGGCTGTTCTTAAAAAACTCTGCGATCTATTTGCGCTATCACAAATTGACAAAAATAAAGGATGGTACTTAGAACAGGGGTATATGGAAGGCGTGAAAACCAAAGCCATTCGCAAACTCGTTAACCAACTTTGCTGGGAAATACGGCAAGAGGCCGTGCCGTTAGTGGATGCATTTGCAATTCCGGAGAGTTGTTTAGCGGCTCCGATTGTAATAACCCATTAAAGAATCTGAATCCCAACTGCATACCCCGGCCAAATTTCCGTGCTTAAGCTCCCAAAATTTCCCGACTGGATGACGACCGATCTTATCTTGTAAACTCCGGCATCTTCTGGTTGGTACAAAAAATAGTTAAGTGAAACACTCACAAAAAGATAAAATTTTCCCATTCTTTTTCCATAGTCGAAGTTAAATTTATTGAGCAGGTTAAAGGAAGTATCAAAATTCATGTCGCGATTGAGGTGCAAAAATTTTACTCCATAGTTGAGTATCCGTTTCTCGTTCAAAGGACTGGCCCGCACCACTTCCTTGTTATAAAGAACTTTTTGAAATCCATAGCCAAAGCCCCATGTATTTTGTTGTGGCGAAAAACCAACAATCAATGTATTCTGATTGAATTTTCTATTGCGGTCAATAATAGGCATATCAGAACCAAACACGCCCGAGCAGTTTGTGCAATTTCCCGTTGTAAATTCCATGTTAGTAGTATACATTTCATTGGTGTAAAATCGTAGATAAGAGCCTTTCGTCCCGAAGTTTAAAAGTCCAACAGGGGTTCCTCTTTTCACATCAAAATTTTCAGCCGGAGCCGCGCTAAAAAAATTGATAAGGCCAATTTGAGTGCCATGTGCATCGCCACCCCAATTAAATAATCCGATTTGAATCCCGTCATTCCGTTTACTGAAATTCAGTAGCCCAATCTGAAATCCGCGCGCCATAGTGAGTGGCCTTGTCTTTCTTCCGCCCACAAGGCCCGCTCGGTTGACCATACCGATTTGCCCACCGGCCAACAATCCATTAGTCGTATTGAACAACATACTGACTTGAAAACCGGCTAATGAAAGCCGCGAGGTGTTGTAAAGTGCAGCTAGTTGAAATCCTTCCGAATAACCTCCAACAGTATTGCCTATACCCGAAAGTTGAAATCCTTTAAAATTATCTCCCACAAGGTTAAATGCACCGGCCAATTCAATACCCGAAGAATGGTTTCGGACATAATTCAAGAACCCTGCTATTCTCACTCCGATACTGTTCGATTCAAATCCCTCCTTAATGAGTATGGTCTCTTCGCCCGGAGAAAGATTTAAAAATGCATTGGCTCCAATAATGTTGGCAAGCCCCGCCAACTGAATTCCTGTAGAGCTCTTGGTATTTAAGTTGGTGATGAGGCCGACTTCAAAAATCCGATTGCCTCCGGAGAGTCCACCAAAAAGGTTTATAGAATATTTGTTGACGAAATTGCCACTAACAATGCCATTGGTACTGATGCCCGGAAAAAGAGAAAACTGAAAGTAAGACTTAAACTCGCGTATTTTCTTTTTTACTTGGGCGTGGGATACGACCTGAAGGGCGATCAAAAAAAAGCAGAGGGACAAACGAAAGGCAATCAGGTTCATGTAAATAGTTTTATCCAGTTCCCTTCTACCTTCTCGCTGCTTAATTACGTTTATGATTGCGATATATTGTATAGTTGGTATTATTATTTTGGATTGATAAAATCGCACTCGATTGCTTCGTAAAGAATGATCGGGGCAGATTTGCTTTGGTGCTCATTCATTCTTCAGTGACTCTACCGGATTTCTTGAAGCCGCTTCAATCGATTTGTAGGCCACCGTTAGGATGGCAATAAAAATTCCAGCGCCACAGGCCACTACCACCAAACCCAAATCGATTTCCGTTCGATAGGCGAAAGTTTGCAGCCACTGAGTCATTCCATACCAGGTGAGTGGAATGGCGATTAGAAAAGAGATCACTACTAATCGAATAAGGCTTCCTGAAAGCAGTATCGTAATTTACGCAATGGAAGCTCCAAGCACTTTGCGAATGCCAATCTCTTTGGTACGTTGGCTTGACATAAAAGTAATTAATCCAAACAGACCCAGACAGGCAATGAAAATAGCGATGCCCGTAAAAATAGAAAATATTTTTTCCATCTGCCCTTCCTCTTTGAACAAGGAATTAAACTCTTCATCAATGAAGGAATACTGAAAAGGCAATCCATTAGCAAGTTTTTTCCAAATGGATTCTGCCAGCTTCACTTTGGCTGAAACATCTCCCTTGGTAATCCGAAGAGCCATCACCACAGATGTTTGATTTAAGAAAATAACAAGTGGTTTAATTTTATTTCTGGCATTCTCAAAATTAAAGTCTTTAACAATCCCAATCACTTTCCATTTTCTTTTCCCTCCATTGCTGATGGACTTGCCCTCATAGTCTTGATAGCCAATCAACCTGGCGCAGGTTTCATTGATGACTACCGAAGAGGAATCAGCGGGAAATGCTTTTGAAAAGAAACGGCCACTCTTCATTTGATAGCCCATCGTTTCCAATTGCTCACTATCCGCGGAAGTGTGAAAACAAGAATATAGTTGATCAGTTCCTTCAGGTTTTACAAAAAAATCATTCCAAATATAGGGTGGCAAACGAAATGCGTAACTTGCCTTAATAAATTCTTTGTGTTTCAATAGCTCATTTCTAAAAGCATCCGTGTTTTTTTCCAGCATCCAGGTTTGAGAGATGCGAAGAACATTCTCCCGCTCGAAACCAAGATTTAGATGCTGCAAAAACTTCACTTGCTTATTAATGACAAGCGTACCCATGATCAATGCAGTGGAAACTCCAAATTGAAAAATCACGAGACCGTTTCTCACAATGAAATTTTTGCTGGTCGGTTCTTTACCTTTTAACCCTTCTACCGGTTTAAATGCTGTCAAATAAAATGCCGGATAACTTCCAGCTAGTAGACCCACCGCTATTACGAAAAGCCCAATTCCCATCCACACCATGGGTGAACTAAGAGAACTAAAATCTAAAATTTTTCCTGTAAGTAAATTGAACGATTGCATACTGCTTACAACAATTACAACCGCAACTATAGATGAAATGGCTACATACAAAAAAGACTCAATCATAAACTGCTCAACGAGCCAACTTTTGACTGCCCCTAATGTTTTACGAACGCCAATCTCTTTTGCCCGCGTGGCCGCTCTTGCAGTGGCAAGGTTCATAAAATTGATACAAGCGATTAAAACAATAAAGAGTGCAATCACTCCAAACAGTTGTACATAACGCATGTCGCCATTGGGCTCAAGCTCACGATCAAAATGCGATTCAAGATGAATGGAGGTAAGCGGCTGAACAAAAAAACTGACTCTGTCCCCACGCTGCTGCATTTGTTGATGTGATACATGGAGGTCGCTTTCTATTCGCGGAAAAACGGATCACATTCAAAAGCTGGGGAGTAAACAGGAATAGACTAAATGGATGTTTTTACAAACAAGATGTTGAAATATGGATAACTCCAAATAA
>JAYVPS010000258.1:0-14143 GCA_043757225.1 Cytophagales bacterium
ACTAGCCATTAAAGTTGGGACAACGAAAAACTATATTTCAAGGATTGAGAACAACGCCAGCGACATTAGACTGACAACCTTGATGAGAATTATTCGAGAGGGACTTGGCGGACGATTAAAATTTTCGGTCGACATTTAATAGCGAAGGCCACTACTGCCAACAAAATGTTTCTCAATGGTGCGCTGACGTGTAAGCTATAAGTTTTATCTTCGTTGTCAGGCTAAAGGCACCAATACCTGAATTACCTACAACCAATCACTAAACTGGTCACTTAACACTCCATACCACTAGTTGCTTATCTTTCCCAACATTTAATACTACCCGTATTGGATTAGGCAAAATCACTAACTTGGTATCTACGCCTGGCAGCGAATCAACCTCTACAAAAATTCCTTCAGTGGAAGCCACAGAAAACTCTTGCTTGTTGCTGATCATGTAGGATTTAGCCAAATAAGCAATTGGGAGTAAGATATCCGTATCGGGGCAATGCTTATTATGAACTTCTTGCATAATTTTCTCCAACTCATCACCGTAATCATCCTGCAAAGCATCTTCCAAATCATGGAGCTCCTCTTCCAAGTCATCATACTTGGGGTTATTATAATCCAATTCTTTAAGAACATTGCGCTTTATAGCAATCTCTTGAATAGCTTTATCAACGGCTTTTATATCCATACACCAAATTTTTGCTAAGATTGTTGAAAGTAGAAATAAAAACAAGCAGAATGCTTAAATTTGCCAAACTTAAAAGTAAATCTTATGGAACCTGACTTTTTACCGATCAAAGGAACCGACCACATCGAATTTTATGTTGGCAATGCCAAACAGGCGTGCTCATTTTACCAGCATTGCTTTGGATTTGAGTTGGTGGCCTATGCCGGGCCGGAAACAGGCGTGAAAGACAGAGCTTCATACGTACTACAGCAGCATAAAATTCGATTCGTACTTACCACTCCCCTTCAACCAGAATCGGAGATATCCAGCCATCTGACAAAACATGGCGATGGCGTAAAAGTCCTAGCGCTTTGGGTAGATGATGCCACTAAGTCATTTCAAGAAACGATTTTGCGCGGAGCTGAGGCTTCCATGGAACCCAAAAAACTATGCGATGAACATGGTGAAGTAGTAGTGTCTGCCATTAAAACATACGGTGAGACCATTCACACATTCGTAGAAAGAAAAAACTATAAAGGGGTTTTTCTGCCAGGATACAAACCCATGAAAAGCTCTTTCAAATCAATACCCATTGGCTTAAAGCACGTGGACCATTGTGTAGGCAACGTGGAGTTGGGACAAATGAACCGATGGGTAAAATTCTATGAAGATGTGATGGGCTTCAAATTGCTAATCACCTTTGATGATAAAGATATTTCTACAGAATACAGTTCCCTTATGTCCAAAGTAGTTTCTAATGGAAATGGCTACATTAAATTTCCAATCAACGAGCCCGCCAGTGGGAAAAAGAAATCGCAAATAGAGGAATACCTAGATTTTTATCATAGTGCCGGAGTACAGCACATTGCTATTGCCACGGACGATATCATACAAACAGTAGGCGAACTAAAACAGCGTGGCGTAGAATTCTTAAAAGTGCCTGATAGCTACTATGATGAAGTAATGGATCGCGTGGGACATATTAACGAAGACATTAAAGAATTAAAAAAACTTAATGTTCTTATCGACCGAGACGAGGAAGGATATTTATTACAAATATTTTCGAAGCCCGTGCAAGACCGTCCCACATTATTCTTTGAAATCATTGAGCGCAATGGAGCAAAGTCATTTGGAAAGGGGAACTTCAAAGCGTTGTTTGAAGCTATTGAGCATGAACAAGAATTGAGAGGGAATTTGTAGATTTGTTTTATGGAAGCTATAAGGAGGAAAAAAGTTAAGAGAATTGGACGGCAAATTACCATTGATTTACCTGATGATTTTAAGGCTAATGAAGTCGATCTAATAATTTGGCCTTCAGCCGATGATGAAAGTGATAAAAAAGTACTTGACGCTACTAGCTTAAATAAATGGCGTGATGAACTGGATCAATTTTACTCAACTTACCATGTAAACCTTAGTCAGTTCAAGTTTAATAGGGATGAGCTTTATGACAGACCCTAAAAGAATATTTCTTGACAGCAACATATTGGTTTATTTGGTCGGTCAAGACGAAATGAAAAGCAGAGAAGTAAAACTCTTTTTAAATCCAGACCTCATCATTAGCACCCAGGTGGTTGTCGAAAATATCAACGTTTGTTTAAAAAAATTCAAGCTTGATAAAGATTCAGCTTTTGCTCACGGACAAATGCTCCTAAACAGTTTTAAAGTAGTAACAATCAAAGCCGATACCATCAACTTATCAATTTTGCTCTCAAAAAAGTATCAATTAAGTCTCTGGGATAGTTTAATCGTAGCTGCCGCTATTCAAAATCAATGCGACATCTTGTATTCTGAGGATATGCAAGATGGCTTAGTCATTGAAAAAACGCTCACCGTTATAAATCCATTTAAATGATTCACGATCTTAAAGATATCCAACCCAAGGAAGTATTCCCCGGATTCGATTATCAATAACCTCTTATTTATAACTTAATGTCTTAGTGCCTTGTGGCTAAAAATATCCAACTATGGACTTACTTCAACAATCAAAAAGCAAAGCAGCACATTGGCTTTCGAGTACAACCATTGACAGCCAATCAAAGGAAGAAATAAAGAAGCTGCTGGCGGATAGCAATACTAAAAATCTTATTGACAGTTTTTATAAAAACTTAGAATTTGGAACCGGTGGCTTACGTGGAATTATGGGTGTTGGTGCCAACTGCATAAATCAATACACCATCGGTGCGGCTACACAAGGATTAGCTAATTATTTAATAAAGAGTTTTCCTAACAAAGCAGTTAAAGTTGCCATTGCCTACGATAGCAGAAACAACAGCAAACGTTTCGCTCAGATTACTGCCGATGTTTTCTCTGCGAATGGAATTACGGTCTACCTGTTTGCTGAGTTACGCCCTACCCCACTCCTTTCATTTGCTATTCGCCACCTACAATGTCATTCAGGTGTTGTAATCACGGCATCACACAACCCCAAAGAGTATAATGGGTATAAAGCATATTGGGGAGATGGTGCGCAATTGGTGCCTCCACACGATAAAAATGTCATCAAAGAGGTAGAGGCGATCACCTCCTTTGAGCAAATTAAATTTGTCGCTGATGCCTCCAAAATTATCCTAATCGATCAATCCCTAGAAAACGCATATTATAAGGAAGTAACGCACCTCATTCCAAAAAAGGAAAGCATTCAGCGTCAGAAAAATATTCCATTAGTCTATTCCAGCATCCACGGTGCCGGGATTACGATGGTGCCGGAATGTCTGAAGCGACTAGGCTTCGAAAACGTGGTTGTAGTAGATGAACAAAAAGAACCGAACGGGGATTTCCCAACTGTTCAATCCCCTAACCCCGAAGAGCGATCTGCCATGGAGCTCGCACTAAAAAAAGCTCAACAAGTAAATGCAGAATTAGTAATGGCCACCGACCCAGATACGGATCGTGTAGGTATTGGAATAAAAGACCATCAAGGCAATTTCTTTTTGCTGAATGGCAATCAGGCTTTTAGCTTGATGATGTGGTTTATTATGAAGAACCTGAAAGAGAAATCAAATTCATACATAGCAAAAACGATTGTTACTACTGAATTGGTAGATGACATGGCCCGGCAATTGGGCATTGAATGCTACAACACACTCACAGGTTTTAAATATATAGCCGAACTAATGCGCGAACAGGAAGGCAAGAAAAAATTTATTGCTGCTGGCGAAGAAAGTTATGGATATATGGTTGGTGACTTTGTACGCGATAAGGACGCTGTCTCTGCTTGCGCTTTCTTTGCAGCTATGGCAGCCGCAGCAAAAGATAAAGGTCAATCTTTATACGATTGGCTCCTGAAAATGTACATCGAGTTTGGTTTTTATAAAGAAGGTCTCATCAACCTGGTGCGCAAAGGTGCCGAAGGCGAGCAGCAAATTAAGGATATGATGAAAAATTTCAGAGCAAATCCTCCGATTCAACTTGGTGGGCAAAAAGTAGTAAGGATACTAGATTATAAATTGGGCGAAGAAAAAGATCTTGAAAAGAATCAGGTGAAGGCGCTTACCTTTCCAACTTCTGATGTGCTACAATTCTACACTCACGATGGAAGCAAAATCTCCGTTCGTCCTTCGGGTACAGAACCAAAAATAAAATTCTATGTAAGCGTTAAAGGAACGCTTGCTTCAAAGGAAGATTTTGAAAAAGGTGGTATTGAATTGGATGTCAAGATCAAAGCCATTGAAAAAGATTTAGCCCTATAAACATATATGAATAACTCATTTATCACTTCAATTGAAAGTCTTATTCTTCGAGACTTAGATACGCTGGAGCGCGAAATCATTCAATATCCAAGCCTTGAGTCAATTTGGACGGTGCGCGGAGACATTAAAAATACTGCTGGTAATCTTTGTCTTCACCTATGCGGAAATCTGCAACATTTCATTGGCGCTGTTTTAGGCCAGTCGGGATATGTTCGTGATCGTGAAAAAGAATTTTCACTTAAAGATATTTCTGCAAAAGAATTGGTTTCCGAAGTCATTCGCACCAAAGAATCAATAAAGGCAGCATTACAAAAATTAGACCCTGCCATACTGGATAAGGAATATCCTATTGCCGTCTTTAACTACCCCATGACTACCCACTATTTTCTAATCCATCTTTCGGCTCATCTGGGCTACCACTTAGGTCAGATCAATTACCACCGTAGATTAGTTGCGATTTAATTAAAAGGCTTCGATAACATTGAAATAAAAACCGTTGGAATTTTGGCCAATTCCAAAATCAAACCTTACATTCAGTTTTTCCTTTTTATCTATAGCAATTCGTAAACCAGTGCCAAAAGATGGTTTCATTTGCTTAAATGAAAGTGCCTGAGAAGCGTCAAAGCCCACACGACCTATGGCAGAGAACAGCACCATTCCAAATCTTCCGGTCAAATGAAAACGATACTCTGCCTGAACGCCAAACAAATTCCTGTCAGCATACCGGCCATCATAATAACCGCGCAACATCGAACTACTTCCAATATTTGCCAGGCTGCGAATCGGCACATTCTCACCATTATTAAAATTGAGAATCGACTGAAAGGCCAGCACTTGATTTCGCCCAACTGTAAAGTATTTTCGGATGTCAACAAAGTGGTTAGTATACGCATAGCTGCTACCTAAATTGGGGCTAAAGTCACTGAAAGTATACGAGAAGTAAAAACCTTTGCTCGAACTAAATGCATTATCTCTGCCATCCCATTGTGCTACTAAACCAACGCCTGAGACAACACTACCCTTGCGTCCGGCCACATTTTGCAAATCAAAAATACTGGTGCCGACAGGCTTCCCCTCGCCATATTCAAACGTAAAAACGTTTTGTACTTCATACGCTATACCGGCAAAAAAATTCCTATAAACCTTCCTCAGCAACTGTGGGTAAATATAAAATTGCCCAATCGAATATGGCTCGAGATCTTGGTCTTTAGAATCGTTGCCCACTCCCCAAAAGCGGTCGGGATAATGACTAATAGAGGCGTGTGTTTTTAATATATACCTTTCCCCTGGAAAGAAAATTGAACTTTCAATAGCAAGAACGGCCTGATTCCTCAATGAATATAAACCAAGCCCCTGAACAAAGGAAGTTCGGATAGTAGAATCATGACTAAGCTTGAAGTAGTAATTCGCAACTGCACCAAAAGCTAAGGTAGTTTCGGGGGAATAGATGACTGCCGGAAATACAAATATCTTTCTTTGTTTGCCTGTCTTGGTTGTAGAATCCTTCTGAAGATTAACCTGTCCAAACGCAGCCGATGAGGCAAGCCAAAAACAGGAAAGCAATAAAAGACCTTTAATAAAATGATTAGCCAATCTATTTATTTATAGCCGCCAAGATCGCTCTTTTGTGTACCAAAACAAATGGCAACAGGCTTTAGGCTTTATTCCATTAACGGAATTGCTTTTAGATCAAGGCCGTCAAACTTTCTGAACAACTAAGATTTTCTGAAGAATTTCATTTGGGCACTCTGTTTCACCCCTGTCCTCGTTGGTCACCAGCGAGCATTCTACCCTTGAAGTTCTGAACTTCAATCTTTTAAAGCACGGGTTACAAACGCTCTCTGCTTTAAAATCAGTTTTAGTCGCGATTAAATACTTAAAGACTGTTTTGATAAAATCTGGATACATATTCTTCCACATTCGTTGATCAACAAAACAACAAGCGATGCAGGGAAATTAAGTCTTCAATATGATCTTCATCAAGCTACCGGAAATTTCCAAGGAGATCGATACTCTGGTTTCAGGAATGTATTGGCTTTGACATCGTTCAGAAATAATTTATTAGTATCATCCCACATGAGTTTATTTCCAGTACGGTATGAAATGTTTCCCATGTGTGCCAGCACCGCAGAGTTTCTTCCAAACTCTACATCGCAGATGGTACGGCTTCGGGTCTTGATGCAGTCAACAAAATTCTTTACATGCTTTTCGTGATCGTGCGTATCTGCCTCTTGTAATGCAATGCCTTGCATCAACGGTTTGCCGTCTCTCTCTTCGGGTATGACTTCCCACCCCTCGCGGTTTACCAATAAGGTTCCGTTGTTTCCAATAAAGGCCACACCATAGTTTCTGCCATACAATCCTTTGGTAATCCCTCCAACATGATCCCACTCCAGCATGAAATGTCCAAAGTCATAAATAGTAGATTGGGTATCGGCTGTTTCGATGGCATTGTTTGGATAGGCATAAATTCCACCAATCGATGAAACGGACTTTGGTACGCGAACATCCATGGCTAATAAAGCAATGTCCAATAAGTGAACGCCCCAATCCGTCATCAGTCCACCACCTTGTTCCCAGAAAAAACGCCAGCTTCCATGAAAGCGCTTTTGATTGAATTCTCTTTTGGGTGCAGGCCCCAGCCACATATCGTAGTCTACACCAGCTGGTACAGGCGAATTGGCAACTTTGGATTGGGCCGATCCATATTCAAAGTAAGCCCAAGTTTTTACCTTTCGAATGGTACCAAGCTTCCCCGATTTCACGAGCGCTACTATATCTTGCCAATGTTGCCCACTACGCTGCTGTTGTCCTACCTGCACAATGCGATTGTATTTTCGTGCTGCTTTTAACATCACTTCGCATTCTGCAATGGAATTGGCTAATGGTTTTTCAACATAGACATCTTTGCCTACCTCACAGGCTTGCACCATCGGAAGGCAATGCCAGTGATCAGGTGTTCCGATAATTACCGCATCAATACTTTTATCCTCCAATATCTTTCGATAGTCTTTATAGAGTGCGGGCTTCTTTCCCGTTATGGTTTGTACTTCTGCTGCGCGTTCGTTTAAAATATTTTCATCTATGTCGCATAAGGCGGCACAATTAATTTCGGGTAACTTTAAATGATCTTTGAGGTTGTACATACCCATTCCCTTGCATCCGATTAGCGCAACGTTGAATTTGTCATTCGCAGAAATACCGGCTTTCGAGATATTGAAGAGCATAGGTGAAAGTGCAGCACCTGCAACAATAGAGGTGGAATTCTTAATGAAGTTTCGTCTCGATGTTTTCATGGTTTGTATCTTTTGAGTGAATGGTATTATTTTAAAGAAGCGATCTTTCCCCATCAGAATCTCTGCGCTTATCAGCAATCATAAACCAATACAACCTCTCCTCAAGTGCCCTCCATCAATTAAAAAATCGCCCCAGCAATCGTAGCAGTCATCATCGTAGCTAGTGAAGCCGCTAACATCGCCTTCAATCCTAACTTAGAAAGATCTCCTTGCCTGCCTGGTGCCATGCCACCAATACCACCTATTTGAATAGCGATGGAACTGAAGTTTGCAAAACCACAGAGTGCATAGGTAGCAATGCGAATAGATTTTTCATCAAGCAATCCTGCCATTTTCATTTTAGATAAATCGACATACGCCACAAATTCGTTGATCACCATTTTCTGACCTAGTAGGCTACCCACTTGTAACGTTTGATCCCACTCCACTCCCATCGCGAAAGCAAATACACGGAACACCTGACCTAAAATATACTGTAACGAAAATCCGTTGAATGCTCCATTGGTACTTGACATTACAAATTCATTGAGCCCTGTGAACACACCTATGAAATCCACTAAGATCCAGTTCACGGCATAGATAATCGCGATAAACGCTATCAGCATCCCACCAATATTCAGCGCCAACTTTAACCCATCGGCCGCACCAGTGGCCACCGCGTCAATTAGGTTGACACCAATCTGTTCTTTGTTTACATTTAGTCGAGTATCAATTTTATCCGGCTCATCTTGTGGATAAAATATTTTTGAAAGAACAATGGCCGCGGGTGCATTCATAATGGACGCACAAAGCAAATAGGTGGCGAATAATGTTTTCTCCTCTAGGCTGCCTCCTCCCAGTAATCCAACATAAGTGGCCAATACACTTCCTGCAATGGTGGCCATCCCTCCAACCATCAAGCAAAATAATTCTGACTTGGTCATGCCTGCAATAAAGGGGCGCACCAACAATGGGGCTTCAGTTTGCCCCATAAAAATATTGGCGGCTGCTGATAAACTTTCGCTGCCTGATAGGCGCATGGTTTTTGTCATCAGCCAAGCAAAGCCAAAAACGATTTTTTGCAAAATGCCCAGATAATAAAGTCCGGCAGTAACAGCTGAAAAGAAAATAACAGTCGGCAATGCTTGAAAAGCAAAAATGAATCCGGTTTTGGACGTGTCGGAAGCAAGAGACCCAAACACAAACTTAGAACCCTCGCGTGCAAAGCCTAAGAAGATCACAAACTTCTCACTGACAAATTCAAAAACATAGCGTACAAAACCTACTTTGGCAATTGCCAAACCAATGATGATTTGCAAAAGCATACCAATACCTACCAATCGCCAGTTAATATTTTTTCTGTCTCTGGAAAGAAGGGTTGCAACTAGTACAATGAATAGTAAACCTAAAATACCCCGCAGGTAGCCCATCAAAAATTAAATTAAAAAGTAAAAGGTGCTGTTTACGAAGTATGAGTTAGCATTAATTTCTTTTTCCAAGTTCATCGCGGATCTTGGCAGCCTTCTCATAGTCTTCTTTGCCAAGTGCGTCTTTCAATAAATCCTTCAATTTATCGATGCTACAATTTTTATAATCTTCCGATAATGTTTTTTTTGGGGATTCCTTTTTTACTTTAGCCTTAGCCTCCGGCTTCACCTCGGCTTCTTCTTCCTCCTGATCGGTGAGTACAATACCCGCCTCAGCTAAAATTGTTTCGTAAGTATAGATTATAGCATCAAAGCGCAGTCCGATGGCAATGGCATCAGAGGGGCGAGCATCAATTTCTGTTTTCTTCAAGCCATCACTACAAACGACTTTAGCAAAAAAAACACCTTCCTTTAAGTCCGAGATAATAATTTCTTCTACATGAAAATGAAATGAGCTGGCGAACGACTTAAAAAGGTCGTGGGTCATTGGTCTATTAGGAATAATCTTTTCTATTTCGATGGCAATGGCTTGCGCTTCAAACATACCGATGATAATCGGCAGCCTGCGGTTTCCTGACACTTCACCTAATACCAAAGCAAAAGAGCCCGTCTGTGATTGGCTAGATGAAAGCCCAAGAATTTCTAACTTAATTTTCTTCACTCCGTACTTAAATTAAAAAACATAACTATTTACAATTAAATCCTCAAAAAATAAATAATCAGATAGATTTTTTAGTGTAAGGACTTAATTGCTTCTGTCAATTTTGGCAAAACATCAAACGCATCGCCCACTATACCGTAGTCAGCCGCTTTAAAAAATGGAGCATCAGCATCTTTATTAATTACTACAATGCACTTTGAAGAGTTGACCCCCGCCAAATGCTGGATAGCTCCAGAAATCCCAATCGCAATATACAGTTGAGGTGCCACTTTAACACCCGTCTGGCCAACATGTTCATGGTGAGGTCTCCAACCCATATCAGACACTGGTTTACTGCAGCCAGTGGCTGCATGGAGGGCCTTAGCCAACGCTTCTAAAATTCCCCAATTCTCAGGGCCTTTCATCCCTCTCCCACCCGAAACAACAATCTCAGCTTCTGTCAATAATATATCACCGGTCGCCTTTTCGGTAGCCGTTATTTTAGTATTGAAATCCGCCTCATTCAACGCGACATTGTAAGGCACTATTTGCGCAGCTCCACCTACTTCTTTTGCCTCGGCTGCATTCTTTTTTATAACGATTATCTTCTTTTGGTTCTTCATTTCCACCATCGAGAACGCCTTGCCTGTGTAGATGCTACGCTTGACAACAAACCCACTAGTAGTTGAAGGGAGTTCCACTACATTTGAAGCAAAGCTTCCCTTTACTTTCACTGCAACTTTGGCCGCAACAGGAGTGCCGAGTGATGAGTTGGCTAATACCAACACATCCGCATTTTCATCTTGCATGGCTTTGGTAAGAACCGAGGCGAAAACTTGTATGACTCCATGATCTAATTTGGCATCAGCTACGTGCAACACTTTTTGCGCACCATACTTACCCAGGGATTCCAATTCACGCTGGCTTGTGGTACCTAACACGATTGCAGTTACACCTGCTCCCATTAGATGAGCATAGGCTACCGCTTCCAACGAAGTCTTTCTTACTTTGCCTTCTGCTGTTTCTACAAATACTAAAGATGCCATATTTTCAAACTTGAATGTTAATTTCTAACTACTTAAATTATAAGACCTTCGCCTCGGTTTTCAATCGCGTTACCAACTCGGCAACATTATCGGCACTAATCATCTTTACCGCACCTTTTGGTGCCGGCAATTCAAACTTTTGAACTTTCACAGTCACTTCTATTGCCACGGGTTCTACTACTTTCAAAGGCTTGGTACGGGCAGACATAATACCGCGCATATTGGGGATCTTCCACTCTGCAATTGGCTCCTGACAACCAGCCACTAAAGGCAAGTTCGCTTCGACCGATTCTTTTCCACCTTCAATTTCACGCGACATTTTTACCACTGTCCCTTCAATCTCTAATTTCATTACCGGAGAAACCGAAGGCATACCCAATAATTCACCTACCATGGCATGAACTACCCCCCCATTATAATCGATCGATTCACGACCCATCAGAACCAAATCATAGCCTTTGGCATGCTCAGCAATTTGTGAGGCTACAAAAAATGAATCGGTCGGTTCAGCATTGACACGAATGGCATCATCTGCGCCAATGGCTAATGCTTTGCGAATAGTAGGTTCTGTATCCGCAGACCCAACATTCAAAACAGTAACGGTAGTTCCGGCATTGGCCTCTTTTAGTTCAATGGCTCTGGCAAGCGCATAATCATCGTATGGACCAATGATAAACTGCACCCCATTGGTGTCGAATTTAGTACTGTTATCGATAAAATTGATTTTCGAAGTGGTGTCAGGAACGTGTGATATGCAGACTAATATTTTCATAACTTAACTTTCATAAATTGACCTAACAAAATGATTTACTGTGATTTAACAAATCAACCTTAAATTTGGCTCAAGATAAAGGATAAATATTTAATTCAGACCCAGAAAACCGAAAAAAAAGTGCCATGAATAGCGAGCGAATCAAGTCCTTAGAACAATTGATTAAAGAAGACCCAACCGACCCTTTTCCGCTTTACGCCTTGGCCCTGGAAGTAGCCCCCTACTCCCCGAGTCGTTCTGTTAATTTGATTGAATCCTTGCTTGCCAATTTTCCAGATTACCTTCCGGGATATTATCAAGCAGCCTTGATTTATTTAGACCGACAACATGACGACAAAGCGATTGCTATTTTAGCTAAAGGAATCGATCTTGCAAAGCTCACAAATGAAATGAAAACGTTGGGTGAATTGAAGAGTTTGTTGGAGCAGGTAATGGAATAAAACGTAATTAGTTAATAGTTACAAATCACTAGAACAGAAAAATTTTAAATAATGCCAAAGTATCTATTCATTCTCATCAGTTTGATTTCATTTGCCTCGCCCGCCCAAGAATTTTCTCTCTTTAAGAAAAAAGAATACACTAATACGAACGGGAAGAAATTACTCTATCGAATACTCTATCCCCAAAATTATGACCGCTCCAAAAAATATCCACTAGTCTTATTTCTTCATGGCGCGGGTGAACGCGGGGAAGACAACGAAAAACAGTTGACACACGGAGCTAAATTATTTCTCGATTCAATAAATCGAACCAAGTACCCAGCTATTGTCCTATTTCCGCAATGCCCGCCAATTGGTTATTGGAGTTCGGTGATTATCGACCGCGCTACATCTCCCTTGGGGCTAATGTTTGATTATTCTCGCTCAGCTACAGTAGATCTGGCCATTGCTATTGAACTTGTTAAGGATGTAAAGAAGAAAGAAAGTGTAGATGTTTCTCGGGTTTATATCACCGGGCTATCGATGGGTGGCATGGGCACTTTTGAAGCCGTTTATCGATACCCAAAATTATTTGTTGCTGCCGTGCCTATTTGTGGTGGAGGGGATACTGTCCGCTATGACAAACGGGTTCTGCCTGTTTCTTTCCGAATCTTTCATGGCGATCAAGATTCTACTGTTGGCGTGAAAGAGTCCAGGTCAATGGTGGCGAAATTAAGATCACTTAATGCAACAGTTGTCTATAAAGAATATATTGGAGTATATCACAATAGCTGGAACAACGCGTTTGCAGAACCTGATTTTATGAGTTGGATTTTTGGGCAGAAGAGGAAGTGAATTAGCCACATTCATCTAAGCAATTCTTAAAAGGCTCATTGCTCTAGCAAATACAATCTTATACCTGAAAAACAATCTTGCCTACTTTATTAGCTCGGGTAATATCAGGAAATGATTCTGCGATTTTTGAAAATGGCCGTATAGAATCTACCATCGGGCGGATTTGGTGTTTGCCTACGAAGGCAATCATCTCACTGAACTCATGGTCGTTGCCCATTGTGGTGCCAATGAGTGAATGCTGGTTCCAAAACATTCGGTATAAATCAATCTTGGAAGGCAACCCATTGGTAGCGCCATAGAACACAATCTTGCCATTGGGCCGCAACATCTTTATAAAATTATTGAGTTGATCACCACCTGCACTGTCAATCACCATATCAAAACCACCTTTGGTTTTCCAAAGGTCATCATAGTTAGTCTGCTTCTTGTAATTGTATGCGCCCTTTGCTCCCATCTTCAACGCCTTATCAATTTTTTCATCGCTGCCTGAAGAGATATAAACATTTGCCCCCGCTGCTTTCGCAAATAGAAAAGCGAACTGTGCCACACCACCGCCAAATCCTGAGATCAACACATTTTGTCCTGCTCTCAAACCACCTTTCCGAAATAAAGCCCGGAATGCCGTGAGCCCACCCAATGGCAGAGCAGCCGCTTGCAAAAAATCAAGATGGAATGGCTTGTGATGAAGGCGATCTACTCCAACTAAAACGTATTCAGCAAAAGTACCACTCATAGGCATTCCTAAGATCGTGTACTTAGAAGACTGTACATCAAGGTCGTTGCCCCAATCAATATTGGGATTAATCACCACCTCTTGGCCAGCCCAAGCCTTGTCAGCTTCGTCAAAAACTTCTTCTACAATACCGGCACCATCTGACCCTAATGTGCCACCATACTTTATACCGGGGTACTTCCCTTCCCGAATCCAGTCATCTCTACGATTGAGCGCTGCACCTTTAATTCTCACCAGTGCCATACCAGCCGATAAGGTAGGTTTGGGTATTTCCTTAAACTCAAGTAAACCAGGTTCAGTAAGTACCAATGCTTTCATTGCGTTGTCATAAAATCGAAATCAAGTTACACAGCAGTTTATAATTTCAAAAGGCGTTAAGGATAATAATTTAAGAATTTAAAACTTAGTCGTCAGGCTTTCGTTATACCCGTTGAACCATCGCCCTCAAGGTTTGATTTGACTCTACAAAATTCTTAATCGTCAATCTTTAAACAACTATTTTATGAATACTATTGGAAAGCTTTCGCTAGGCTTCGCTGTTGCCTGTATTTTGTCATCTTGTGCAATCGTTCGTCCTGGAGAAGTCGGGATTAAACAAACGCTCGGTAAGATAAAAAGTGACCATTTGG
>JAYVPS010000259.1:0-3754 GCA_043757225.1 Cytophagales bacterium
TTTTCAATAAATGGAAGGCTAAGGTTGCTGGATGTCCAGTACCAATAACTTCCATTGCTCGCTTCCAATCTTACATTTGAATTCGAATAAGCATTGTAATATCCCATTGAATATAATTTCCCATCATTTGGAATGGAAATATTATCAAGCGTTTGGCTTGTCAACTCAAAATTCGAATAAAGTTTTGATATGGTTAGGTTTGATGCATTTGTGACGTAAACAAAGAAATAGCTACTGCTTACATTTAATTTCACTATTAAGTTGCCAACTGCAACAGACGGAAAAGTATTACTGATCGTCCACGAAATTTTAGCTCCAATCTGAGTTCCATTGCTGGTCAATCCAGAGGTAAAGGCAGATCCTCCCGCAGCTGAACTAGGTTCTCCCATGAAATCAATATATGGCACTTCAACCAAACCTAATCCAGCACCTTTGATGGTTTGTGTTTTTCCGTTGACACTAATTGTAATTGGGGTGGCGGTATAGTTATAATATCTAATCGTTGTTTGATAACTATTAGTTATTACTACACTTTGAGTAAAGGAATTGGTCCCCACTGCGCCATTTGCCTTAAGGGTTACACTATATGTGCCATTCTTAGCGTATTGATGATCTGGATTATCATAAGTTGAAGTTTTGCCGTCACCAAAGTCCCATAAATAACTCGTGGCATTTACCGAGTTGTTTGTAAACGTTACAATTCCGCTTGATCCAATTACATAAGTAAACAGGGCGGTTGGAGTCTTAGTAGCAGAACTAGGTGTTGGGTCACCCGTTGTGGTTGTGAAGCAACCATTTAGGCCAAGCAATGATGCTATTCCTATAAATATTGCCATCAATCTCTTTTTCATGTCGAGTAAATCTCTTGCCTACTCTTCTTCGGATTTTCGGCTTCTCCGCTCACCCTTTGTTGAATGATGAAACGAACTTACACGAACCCATAAGTTCTCGCTAGTATGATTTAGAAGCTGGATGTAATAGAGTAGAGAATGGCCAACGGAGAATAGAATTTGGTAGTGGCTACGCTGCCATCTTGCCCGTTGAATTGCGGATTTGCATTAAGCCAACCGAATAGAATATGTATGTTATGATATTGATGATGTTGTTAAGGAACCAAATCTGTTGAGAAAGAACTGTATTCAAAAAACCCATCATAAAAAAGGTGCAAAAGCAGTAAAAGAATATACCAAGCAAAATCCAGAAAATAGGTAGCTGGCTTATCAAAGTCATTTCTTCCACCATTTTTAACAAAAGAAAACCAATTAAAAACGCAACGCTAACTTCATAGAACGGATCAAACACGCGCCCCGGAGAAGTATTCATGTAACCAGCTCGGATAATCATCCCCAAAATCCAAACAATTGGTGTAATGATCAGCAATCCTTTTGAAATCTTAGCAATCAATTTTAACGTTGCGTTGTGATAGATTAGCCAAAAGAAAACCATTGCCTCTGTTAAGGAATAACAATTTAAGATGTCACGCAAGTAACTGCTTCTGTCAGTCCCTTTAAGCATATACATCGTTATATCTGTACAGAAACCAACGAGCAGAAAAAAAATAAACACCCGGTATTGGAAACCAGATGTTTTGTAATTGACAATGCCAATTATGAGAGGAAGTGTAATTCCCCAAATCGAAATTAACTGTATGGTTTCGGTGAAATTTAACAAATCAAATTATCTATTGGTATGGTGGAGGCGGAACGGATTTTTGAAGAAATGGTTCAGGATCAGTCCTATTACCTGTCACAGTAGTACCATCAGCACTGACTCCCGCAAGCACAGGTCTTAAATAATTTGGTTCATGAGTAGGATCATACGACAATCCCATATAGTATCTAACAAAAGTAAGCCCACCTTCACGTGCCATAAATTCGTTATAAGGGTCACCACTAACAAATATTGCGACCATGTATTTGCAATAAGGCCCTATATCGGCTGGTGAAATAATTGAAATCAAATCTCTAAAGTTCTCGGAATACTCCAAAACTTCCGCTGCTGATAATTGCATTTTCCCTGCAACGTCAGTATCATGGGATTCAATAAACTTTTGAATGTCAATACTAGTGGTACTCGCACTTGTTGGATAAGGGAACACCTCTGGAATTATTAGTTTATTGCCAATTGCAGGGGAGCTTTCAGGGTATTTTGCTGTGTCCCCTGTTATTTCAATCTGTTCTAGCGCAAGAAAGAACTTTGGATATTTTTTGTTTTTGGGATTATAGCAATACCACAGACGTACGGCATTGTTCGGAGCATTAAGTTTAAACGCGTTTGCATCAAAAGTGCCTCCCCACGAAACCTTAGAAATATTCCTAAAGCTATTGTTTGCATTCATATAGAAGGCTCCTAACTTGGCCGTGTTAATCAGACTAAATTTTTCACTTTTTACGGCCGTACTCAAATATTCCGGAAACACAATCTCTTTTGTTTCAAAAAGAAACCTCATCTCATTTTCAGGGAAAGCAAGAGATTCATTTAGCGACCTTTTGATGCCCTCACTCTTATTTTCAGAATCATTATTTGGCTTACAATTGAATAATAGTAATAATGCAATAATGCTGCAATGGGTTAGATTTTTCATAAAATATTAAGGTTTTGTTTTTTTGTAGTTTGAGATTAAAATTTCATTGCCCCATAACTTTTGCCTCCTTTTGAAAGCAACATTGTTAATTGATACTGTGCATCCCGTGGCGAAGAAATCGTAATTGAATACGAACTCCCTGGCACGCCCTTCACAAACCAATGCACAACATATTCTGCCTCTTCTTCCAACTCCATTGTTATTTTATCACTGTTTTGCATGATCAGTTTATCATCTAAGTACAACCACAAAGAGCCATTGACTATAAATGTCGAGGCCACCAGTTTCGCCATGCCTTCTTTTCTTTTGAACTATGCTGCCAAACTACGCTTGCTCTAAGAATTGTTAAAACACCAAGCAGTAGCTGGAAGGGTTGGCACAGCGTTTGGCCAAAAAAAAGAGGAATCTGGTTTAACTCTAACAAATAAATAACGTCCACAATTTAACTTCGAACGCGAGATCGCTTCGCCCTCCGCGCTTTGCTAGCGCAGGCGCTCGCGATGACGACTTCGATTTTCATCATGTCCTTTTCAACAACCTTAGAAATTCATCTTTCCTTCTTCTGCTTACATCTATCTGCGAGCCATCCGTCATCTTCACCATGCCCCCCTCGCCTTTGGTGTACTCGGCAATGTATTCTAGGTTGATCAGGTGCGAGTTATGGACACGATAAAAGCGATAGTCGGCCAGCATCTGCTCTACTTCTTTTAATGTTTTGGATACCATTATCTTTCGCTTGTCGGTAGTGAAGAAAGTGGTGTACGTGTTATCTGACTCGCAGCGGATAATGTCTTTCACCGTTACAAAAATAAAACCTGCGAGCGTAGGCAAAGCTACTTTGGTATGTTCTGCTTTGGTTGCTTTGATATTATCTAGCAACGCCTGAATGTTGGTGGATGTCTCTTTCCCTGATTTCTTTTGCTTGAATTTTTCTAGTGCCTTTATTAAATCTTCTTTGATCACTGGCTTAACTAAATAATCTACAGCCGATAGCTTAAATGCTTTTACTGCATATTCTTCGAAAGAAGTGGTGAAGATGATTTCGAAAGGAATGCTTCCCATTGAATTTAGTAAATCAAATGAAGTATGTGGAGGCAGCAACACATCCATAAAAACCAAGTCGGGTTTGGTATCTGTTAATAATTGCTTCGCTTCTTGAATCGAGGAGGC
>JAYVPS010000260.1:0-14131 GCA_043757225.1 Cytophagales bacterium
GTTCGGAGTCCAAACGGGGGATTGCTTCGGTCGAGACGACCTCGCAAAGACGACTTCGAAGGTTTTTAGAGATGCCCTTTATTGTGTTAATAAAACATCTCTATGAAAAATTTACTAAGCCTAACTGTCTTTGTAATAGTTTGTCAGATTACCACTCAGGCACAGGAAGAAAAAAAGGATGAGGCTAAAGCGCCTAAAACCATCTATCATCTGGATAGACAAAATCCTCTATTTATCCTTGATGGCAACGAACTAAGTGATAGCACTTCGCTTGCTTCTCTCAATCTGAACGATATCCAATCGATGGAGATACTAAACGAGGAGCAGGCAGTTAAAGCCTTTGGAAATAAAGGAATCAAAGGCGTTATTATCATAACTTCAAAATCTAGGAGTGGTGGATCTATTAGGTTCATAAATTCCGACCACGCTACTAATCCAAGCCCTTTATTTATTCTTGATGGCATTGAATTAAAAGAAAGATCACTTGCTTCCATCAACCCAGACTATATTGAGCAAGTTACGGTGTTAAAAGATAAAGGTGCAGAACCTTACGGAGACAAAGGAAAAAATGGAGTAGTACTTATCACCACAAAAAAATATCAGCTAAGTAAATCTACGCTAAATCGATAGTTCGTTTATTCCTGATATGGAAAACCCTAGGCGAATCTATAACCCGGTTCAAAAAGACTCCGTCACTTTTTTAAAAACCTCAGCAGAAACAAGTGGGGAGTTCACGCTATTAGAATGTGAACTCTCTTCCAAAGGTGGGGTAGGGATTCATTACCACAAAACCTATTCAGAAAAATTTGATTGCCTAGAAGGGCAGTTTAAAGTACAAGTCGGAAAAACCACTCACACTCTTGCTTTAGGGCAATCAATAACAGCCTTGCCCAACATTAACCATCGGTTTTTTAACGATTCGGATGAGGTCTGCAAATTCAAGGTAGAGTTACGCCCTGCCAGTAGGGGTTTTGAGCAATCCATTCAGATTGGTTATGGCTTAGCGAGGGATGGCCAAACGAATAACAAAGGATTTCCAAAAGATCGCTTGGCTTTAGCTTGGCTGTTTGAAATCAGCGAAAGCAACCTGCCCGGCTGGATGAGTCTTTTTGAGTTCATTCTAAGAAGACAGGCAAAAAAGGCCAAAGCCCTAAAGTTAGATCAGGAATTGATCGAGAAATACGTTCGGTTTTAGGCTTGAACTGTAATCTTTGGCTACTCCAAGGGTCATTTATGGAATAAAAAGGCTTATAGGGCTACCATTTTAAGCGGATTTTCTGATCTCTTAGCTATTTTAAGGCTTAGTCCGTACATTCATCTTATTGAATTTAAAATCAGTGAGTTATGATCTCATCAACATCAAATTTTATTTACCACAGAGTGCGAGTATTTGCCTCTTTGATTGCCATATGCGTTGTCGCGTATTTCATTTCGCGACTGTTCTTAAACTAATAATCCTCAAAAGGATGTCTAGAAAGCAAAAAGGGGTAATGCATGTAAAGGGGTATTACCAACGAGCCAAGGTGTTTGGTTTACTGATTCTTTTTGCAGCCTTCGGGCTTGCCATTTACTATCTCTATCTCTATTTCACTGCTTAAATTGTTACTTGACAAATTCTATAACATGCGTTTCATCCAATTTCTATTTATCCTTTTTCCTTTTTTAACTCTTGCTCAAAAGCAAGATTCCATTCAGCAAGTTGTTTATCAAGGTGCAATGGAGAAACTAAAGCAAGAAAAATTCAGCGAATCATCAGCACAGTTCTCTCAATTGATCATTACCGGTTTTAGCAATAAAGAGGTTTATGTGAAACGAGGTGTCGCCTACTTTTATCAAAATGATTTTGAAAAGGCAAAAGCAGATTTTGATGAAGCTGTAAAAGCCCGGATCAACACAGCTGAATTATTTCAGTTTCGTGGCAATACAAAATACAAACTAGAAGATTTTCAAGGTTCGATTGGGGATTTAGAGAAGGCAGTAGGCATGGGTGTAAATCAATTTGAAACATTTGCCAACTTAGGCAATGCTAAGTTTCGATTGGAAAACTATAAAGAAGCCATTACCAACTATGATAAAGCATTTGCCACCGGAAAGAAAGATCCGATCTTATACAACAATCGAGGTAAGGCTAAAATAAATTTAAAAGATTTAAGCGGGGCGTTATCGGACTTTGATGAGGCTCTCAAATTAAAACCTGATTATGACAAAGCACTAGAAAATCGCGCAGATGCACGCTTTCAATTGAAAGACTGGAAAGGCGCTTCCGAAGATTTTGAGAAAATAATTTCTACAGGCCGAAGCGATGATGAACTCTTTCAAAAATTAGGAACTGCTAAATTTAATATCCCTGACTACCCGGGCTGTGCGGTGGCTCTAAAAAGGGTAGTGACGAAAGGGGTTAAAGACAAAGAAGTGTTTCGTATGCTTGGCCTAAGTCTGGCAAAAGCTACTGATTATCAAGGGACTGTCGATGCGTTGGCAGCCTCTGTATCATTGGGTGGAAGCGACAAAGAAATTTTTGAGCAGCTAGGCACCGCTCAATATTTTCTAAAAGACTACAAGGGCTCAATTGAATCTCTCAGTCGAGCGATTGCGGCCGGTAGTAATACCAAAGAAGTTTTTCTATATAAAGGCAACTCTGAATACATTCAGAAAGATGTTGAAAATGCAGTGAAAGATTTGGAGAAGACTGTATCGCTTGGCGCCTCAGATTACGATGTATTTAAAACCTTAGGCGATGCGAAATTTTTAAAGAACGACTATGCCGCAGCCATTAAATATTATGATAAGGCGGTAACGTTTCCTGCGGTCGAGGCCATAGCTTTTAACAATCGAGGCAAAGCTAAAATAAATTTAAAAGATTTAAACGGGGCGTTATCGGACTTTGATGAGGCTCTCAAATTAAAACCTGATTATGACAAAGCACTAGAAAATCGGGCAGATGCACGCTTTCAATTGAAAGATTGGAAAGGTGCTTCCGAAGATATTGAGAAAATAATTTCTGCAGGCCGCAGCGATGATGAACTCTTTCAAAAATTAGGAACTGCTAAATTTAATATCCCTGACTACCCAGGCTGTGCGGTGGCTCTAAAAAGGGTAGTAACAAAAGGCGTTAAGGACAAAGAAGTGTTTCGTATGCTTGGCCTAAGTCTGGCAAAAGCAGCTGATTACCAAGGGACTGCCGATGCATTGGCAGCCTCTGTATCATTAGGTAGTAGTGACAAAGAAACTTTTGAACAACTTGGCATCGCGCAATATTTTCTAAAGGACTATAAGAGCTCGATTGAATCACTCAGTCGCGCCATTGCTGCTGGCAGTAGCACCAAAGAAGTCTTTCTTTATAAAGGCAATGCCGAATACATTCAAAAAGATGTTGAAAATGCAGTGAAGGATTTGGAAAAGGCAGTCTCGCTGGGCGCCTCAGATTACGAGGTGTTTAAGAACTTAGGAGATGCTAAATTTTTGAAGAATGATTATGCCAGTGCCATCCGATATTATGATAAAGCGGTGACATTTCCTGCGGCCGATGCAGTAGCCTTCAACAATCGCGGAAAGGCAAAAGCTACCTTGGGTGACCTGCAAGGCGCTTTGGCTGATTTCGATAAAGCGCTTTCATTAAAATCTGATTACAACAAGGCGCTCTTAAACAGAGGCTCAGTTCGCTTTAGCCTCACCGACTACAAAGGGGCTGCAGAAGATTTGGATCGGGTTCGTGCAACCGAAGGTGAGAATCCTGAATTTTTGAAAATGCTGGGAGTTGCCAAATACAACCTCAACGAAAAACCTGTGGCAAAAGGATTTCTGGAAAGTGCCTTCAAAGCGGGCTTGAAAGATTCAAAGGCAAGTTTCTATCTGGCTAACCTCCGCTACGATGCCAACGAATTTAAGCCAGCAGTTGAAGCCTATACGCAAGCTGAAGCAGGTGGTGAAAAAGATATTTCTCTTTTCGAAAAAAGAGGCAAAGCACTTTATCAAACACAAGATTTTAGTGGTGCGATTACTGATCTTGAAAAAGTAAATCAAAAAGGAGTCCCCGATTTAACAGCACTGGAATACCTTGGTCTCTCCTACATGCAACAGCAAAAAAATAAAGAGGCGCTCGTTAATTTAGAAAAAGCAACGATGCTGGGCAGCAAAAATAAAGACGTTTATTTTCAAGTGGGCAATGGCCGATTTAAAGACAACAACTTTGATGGCGCCATCACCGCCTACGACAAAGCTATTTCATTTGGCTCTAACGATGAAGTGATCTATAACAACCGAGGCAAGGCTAAATTAAATTCCGGTTTGGTAAAAGAGTCATTACTTGATTTTGATAAATCATTACAACTAAAAACTAATTACCCCCAAGCGTTAAAGAATCGTGCGGCTGCCAACTATTCATTAAAAAATTGGCCGAAAGTTATAACAGACATTGCGTTGTTAACTGCAGGAGGCAATGGAGGTGCCGAAGAGTTTGCTCTTTCAGGAATGGCGCGTTACCAATTGAAAGATTATAAAGGTGCTATCGATGATCTAAGTAAAGCGATTACCGGAGGTACTAAGGAAAAGCTGGCCTATTCTATGCGCGGCAGTGCTTATTTTGAGCAACAAGACTACGCTAAAGCAGTACCTGATTTAACAAAAGCCATTGAGTTGGGGGAAACTTCATCAGAAATATTTTTCAAGAGAGGAGCCTGCCGCTTTAATGCTCAAGAATACAAAGCCGCTTTGCCTGATTTGGAAAAAGCCATTATTAATGGCTACACAGAAGGAACTGTTTATGACATGCGTGGCTATTGTAAGTTAGACAACAAGGATGTAGATGGTGCGCTAGCCGATTTCAACACAGCCTTAGAGAAAAATCCAACGCTATCAATAGCTTATTACCATCGGGGTGATGCTAAATTCCGAACGAACAATTTTCAAGGAGCGTTGCAAGATTATTCTGAAGCTGTTAACCTTGGCCTAGCCGATCCAGTATTGTTCAACAATCGAGGCAAAGCCTATTCTAATTTAGAAAAATACAATGAAGCCATCGCAGATTTTGGTACAGCCATCACCAAAAAAGAAGGGTATGCGCGCGCTTATCAAAATCGTGCGGAAGCGTACCTCAAACAAAAAAAATTCGAAGAGTCCGTCCGTGATTTAAGGCAAGTAGAAAAATTAACTGAAAAGCCTGATGCTAATTTTTATCAGCAAATGGGCGAAACTTATTTTGAAATAAAGAATTATCCCTTGGCACAAGAGTACTTGGACAAAGCCGTGGCAGGTGGCAATCGTGATAAAATCGTTCTTTTCAAAAAAGGAAAATCTTTATTGGAACAAAAAGAATATCAATTAGCGGTCAAAGATTTTGACGAAGCTTTGAAGGCTGGAGAAAATACGGTCACCCTCTTTAAAGAACGAGCCAATGCTTATCTGGGACTGGACAATAGAAAAGCGGCAATCGATAACATTAGCAAAGCAATTGCTTTGGAGCCCAACAATTCAGACCTGTATTACAATAGTGCGCTAATCAAGGAAGAAGGCCAAGAATTTGAAGCCGCGCATCAAGATTATGACAAGGTAATTGGGTTGAATCCTAAAGATGCAGCAGCATTTTATGGCCGCGGCAATTGCAAAGCTGAATTAGGCGATTTCGGTGCGGGCATTGCTGATCTAGATGAGGCCATTGCCATCAATTCAAAAGATGCTTCCTTCTACAAACAACGAGGCAATTTTCACTATCAACTTCAAAACAAAGAAAAAGCCTGCGCAGATTGGACAGTGGCCGTAGGGCTTGGCGATCAAAAGGCCAAATTCTCTCTTGACCAGTATTGCAAGAAAAAATAAGCTAAGAGAAAAAATAAAGCAAAGAGAGGGCGGCACCCTTCGTTGGCCATACACAAGCCCATGCACACTCAGGGTCAGGCTATCCGCTACTACTCCTCGCTCCACGCACATTCTCACGCTGCTGCGGGGTATACGCTTCTATCCTTGCCGCGAGCTTCAATCGCTCAATAAAAATCCATTAGATCAATCCCCAATCTTACATCAGACAGCAAATGGTAGTTTTGGTCGATGAATTGCAGGTTACTGTTATGAGATTTGTAGCATGAATTCCAAAACAAAGCTAATTATGAAAAGCATCGGATTTGCATTAGCAGGGCTGCTGTTGTGTTCAGTACTGTTTGCAAACGAAATAATTTCCGGTAAAGTAATAACCGTAATAGATGGCAACACATTAGAGGTTCTTACCAGCGAAAATGAAACTTATAAAATCTTACTATTTGGTATCGATAGTCCTGAATTAGGTCAAGAGTATGGCGAAAAAGCAAAACTACATTTAGAGAAATTAATTTTGAGTAAAAGTGTCAATATAGAAATTCAAGGGAAAGATCGGCTGGGCAATCGGTTTGGCATAATTAAGAACGAGGGCTTAGATCCAAGAAAGGAATTGCTTCAAGAAGGGATGGCATGGACTTCAGAAAAACAACCGCTTCCAGAATTGGAAGTCATCAAAGAAAAAGCACGTGAAAAAGGCAAAGGCCTTTGGAAAGAGCAAGATCCTACTCCGCCATGGGCCTACCGCAGGCAGCAGACCATGGCACAGTTTAAGTCCAGCTAAAAAAAATAAAACAGAACATTCTCCGTTATACCTCCACTATGCAAAACATGTGGAGGTATTTTTATTGCGTTGGGGCAATGGCATTGCCCTTATTGTCAGCCGGGCAAGACAATACCAAGGGAGATAGGGTACCCGAAAAGATTGTTGAAGCCGCGAAGTCTCATCGGGTTCATATTACTCGGGCTGAAAAAAAGCGGCAGCGTCAACTATTCCGAAAGCCCAAGGTTGAGAATACAGCCCGATATGAATTTTATAAACGGGTAGAAGAAGCCGCCAAAGAGAAGCAACGTATTCTTAAGAAACTATCAAAGCCCCAATATTCTAACTTCGCTTACTTTGGTCACAAGCATCCACCCATAAAGCATAAACCGTATGAGATGAGGTATTGCAAGGAATGCGGAATAAGGCATTAAAATAGTAGGTTTGAAAGCGTAAGAAAGTCGGTATTGCTAAAAGTAGAAAAGTCAAGAACCTGAAAATGCAAAATCTGGCCTCCTATATTGAACACACTAACTTAAGTCCAACACTCACAAGTAAACATATCGATCAGTTGGTCGAAGAGGCGAAGCAACATCGCTTTCTCGGAATTTGCGTTCCTCCTTTTTGGGTAAAACGTGCACAACGCGAAATTGGAAAAGAAAAAATTTTGTTGGTGACTGTGGCGGGGTTTCCCCTTGGATATTCCATGACAGAAACAAAACTCGATGAAATAAAACGCGCTATCGACAACGGAGCAGATGAGATAGATGTGGTATGGAACCTGGCTTCCTTCAAAACAGGTGGCCCATGGACTAAAATTGAAATCGCTAAGTGTAGCAAGCTTGCGCACGATCATCAAAAGAATTTAAAAGTGATTATTGAGACAGCTTATTTGACTGACGAAGAAATTGTAGAAGCATGCACTCTCTGTGCTGAGGCGGGAGCAGATTTTGTCAAAACTTCCACAGGCTTCGCGCCTACGGGTGCAAAAGTGGAGCACGTTGGACTAATGCGAAAATCGCTGCCAATAGGCGTTGAAATTAAAGCATCGGGTGGAATTAAAACAAAAGCGCAAGCAGTGAGTTTAATTAAAGCTGGCGCCAATCGATTAGGAACTTCTTCAGGAGTTCATTTAGTACAAGATTGAACTCCGTCAAGAGGTAGAATTGGAAACCCGATTTAACATTCAAGAATAAGAATCCTCAAAAATATCACTACTAATCAAACAACCCTGGTCGCTTTGAAGTGGGCACTACTATTTTCAAATGCTTGTACGCCAACTCAGTTGCCTCACGACCCCGTGAGGTTCGTTTGATGTATCCCTCTTGAATTAAAAATGGCTCGTACATTTCTTCAATGGTTTCTGCTTCTTCGCCCACTGCAGTGGCAATAGTGGTGAGGCCAACGGGGCCACCCTTAAATTTATCAATGATAGTGGCGAGGATACGGTTGTCCATATCGTCCAATCCGTTTTCATCAACATCTAATGCCTTCAACGCCATTTGAGCAATCGATTTGGTAATGGTGCCATCACCTTTAATCTGAGCAAAGTCGCGGGTGCGCCTTAGTAAATTGTTGGTGATACGGGGTGTGCCTCTGCTGCGCCTTGCGATTTCAAAGGCGGCATCATCCACAATGGGCGTAGCTAAAATTTCTGCTGAGCGTTTTACAATTTTAGTAAGTAGCGTAGAATCGTAATATTCCAATCGAGCATTAATGCCAAACCGCGCTCGGAGCGGAGAGGTAAGAAGTCCTGCTCGCGTGGTTGCCCCAATGAGCGTAAACGGATTTAAACTTATTTGAACCGATCGGGCATTGGGGCCGGAGTCAAGCATAATGTCGATTCGAAAATCCTCCATGGCCGAGTACAAGTACTCCTCTACAATAGGATTGAGACGGTGTATCTCATCGATAAACAAAACATCGTTAGTCTCTAAGTTAGTGAGAAGGCCGGCCAAATCACCAGGCTTATCCAACACCGGGCCAGAAGTGATTTTAATATTGGAGCCTAATTCATTAGCAATAATAAATGAGAGTGTAGTCTTGCCAAGACCCGGGGGGCCGTGTAACAACACATGATCCAATGATTCATTTCGTTGTTTGGCGGCTTGCACGAATACCTTCACATTGTCAACTACTTTCTGTTGACCCGTAAAATCATGAAAGGACAGGGGACGAAGGGCTTTCTCCACTTCTTTCTCTCCCGCCTCTTGTCCCTCGTTATCTGCTTTTAAGTAATCTTCGCGCATACATGAAATTCAAAACGAAAGTTACGGAAATATACTCCAATTCAGTTCGCTCAATTCAATCTCTGCGCTAACTTGCGTAACAATTTCATTATGAACAATCGCTGGAAGAACGCCATCTACTCGTTGATCTTGATTATCACCACGCTTTCGGTTTGGTTGTGGCGGAGGTCAAACCACGCTGAGCAGATGAAGATTGAAGGTAAAACGATGGGCACCACTTACCACATCACTTACTTTGATATAGAAAAAAGGGATTTTAAAATTTCAGTCGATTCGTTATTAACCTTGGTCAATAAATCGATCAACACGTATGATCCAGAATCAGAAGTATCAAAATTCAACAAAGAAAAAGTTGGTATTCGTTTTTCATTACCCTATTTATTGCCCCCAATCAAAAAAGCGCAAGCCGTAGTGAAGGGATCTAATGGGGCGTTTGACCCAACAGTAATGCCATTAGTTTATGTTTGGGGCTTTGGAAAGTCAAAGGACAAGCCCCTCCCAAATAAGACAACTATTGATTCCATCCGTTCTTTTATTGGGTTTGAAAAAATTCAATTCAATAATGATAGTTTGTGGAAGACTGATCCTAGAGTTCAACTTGACTTTGGTGGCATTGGCCAAGGCTATGGAGCTGATGTGATTACCGATTTCTTAAAATCAAAAGGAATAAAAAATCTGTTGGTCGAGTTGGGGGGAGAAGGTATGGCTTGCGGAATGAATATAAAATCGGGGAAGCCTTGGGAATTAGGGATACTCGATCCAAATTCCACCCATGAGAATCAATTCTTTAAAGCGTACATCCATTTAACCAACAAATCTTTTACAACTTCAGGAAATTATTTTAATTATAGGATAGTAGATGGGAAAAAATATTCGCACACCATCGACCCCATGACAGGCTATCAGGCAGAGCGGGCCATTTTAAGTTCATCTGTTTTTGCTGATGACTGCTCAACTGCTGATGCGTGGGCCACCGCTTTCATGGTGATGGGACATGAAAAAGCAATTACGGTATTGAAAGAACACCCAGAGCTTCAAGCATTTTTTATTTTCTCAGGCGCGAATGGCGAAATAGAAACTTATATGACAAAAGGCCTTGAGCCTTTGATCGAGTTTAATACAACTGCTAAATGATCGCATCTATTATAATTCTATTCTTTATTGCCTTTGCTGTCGGGATGGTCGCATTCTATGTTCCCAAAATCAGTGGTGAAAATTATAAGCTTTGGTTAGTCTTTGCAGGAGCCTATCTGTTTTCCATCACACTTGTCCATATTTTTCCAGAATTATTTCAACAACAAACTAGCACTGCCTTGATAGGCATCTGTGTATTAATCGGATTCTTTCTGCAACAAGGATTAGAATTTTTATCTTCCGGTGTTGAGCACGGACATATTCACGTGCATGAACATAATCATAAACACAAAGAATCTTCGGCATTTTTGGTTTTGATCGCCTTGTGCATTCACGCTTTGCTAGAAGGCGGTCTTCTAACGCACACGCAAACCACCCCTCATCACCACGGATCAAATACGTTGCTTTGGGGAATTTTACTGCACAAAGCGCCCGAGGCTTTTGCGTTAATGTCGGTGCTACTATGCGAAATAAAAAGCAGGACAAAGGCAATTATTCTTCTCATCATTTTTTCAGCAGCCTCTCCATTGGGTCTTTATCTTTCTAATTATTTACTGGTGAGCGAAACGATGTCATCACAAGCATTTACAATTTTGGTTGCAGTAGTAAGCGGTAACTTTCTTCATATCTCCACCACCATTGTTTTCGAAAGCAGTTCCGACCACAAGTTTAATGCAAAGAAAATGGGAGTGGCTCTTCTTGCGGCATTTATTGCGATTATCGCAGAAATTTTGATGTAAGCCAGCACAGCATGATCAATCGTATTCTAACTATTGTTACCAATCAGATCCACAGTTTACCTGTGTTAGTGCTTATGCCGCACAGCAGTTGTAATTGTCGCTGCGTGATGTGCGATATCTGGAAAGCAAATAGTCAAAAGAAAGAAATCTCCGTTGAAGAACTGCAAAAACATATAGAGACGTTCTGCAAGTTAAAGGTGAAGGAAATAGCTCTGTCAGGTGGTGAGGCTCTGATGCATTCCAATCTTTGGAAATTTTGCTCCTTGTTACATCAGCATAATATAAGAATCACATTACTCTCCACAGGGCTTTTGTTGAAACATCACGCTTCTGAAATACTTGAACACATTGATGAAGTCATCGTTTCGCTGGATGGTGGCAAGGACATACATAATCAAATAAGAAATATTCCCAGCGCGTATGAAAAACTAGAGGAGGGGGTTAAGATTCTAAAAAAAATGAAACCAAATTTTCCCGTAAAGGGAAGAACCGTTCTGCAAAAGAAAAATTTCAGAGATTTTCAGAATATTGTTCGGTCAGCAAAAACACTAAGGCTTGACCAGATTTCATTTCTGGGTGCCGATGTCTCTACCGAAGCTTTCAACCGGGCAGAGCCCTGGAATGATAAACGGGTTTCAGAAGTAGCCCTAACCAAAGAAGAGGTGGTTGAATTTAGAATGATCCTTGTTAAAAGTTTTATTGATTTCAAAAGGGATTATGAAACAACGTTTATTGCCGAAAGTCCCATTAAGATAATGACTATCGCTCAGCACTATGCAGGGCTTCTTGGTTTAGAAGAGTACCCTAAGAAGAAATGCAATGCCCCATGGGTTTCAGCTGTGGTTGAATCAGACGGTGAAGTAAAGCCATGTTTTTTTCATGCCTCTTACGGCAATATTTTTCAACAGGACTTTTTATCATTAATTAATTCTAAGTCAGCCATAGATTTTCGCAAGGAGTTGAACGTGAAGGAAAATCCCGTTTGCCAGAAATGTGTTTGTTCATTGTATTTGAGCCCAATCAAATTTTAGAGCTGTGTCTGATCTGAAAAATAAAATCCTTTTCATCGAATAGAACGGCTTTCTCCTCAAGTAATTGAAAATCAAAATCGTTTTCCTTTGCAATCGTCCTAATTGTCGGAATATCGCATCCCAGTGTAAGCACCATTATTACCTTAGATTGTTGGTGCATAAAGCTCTTTAAGTCTAAAAAGAGATCTCTAAAGTACTCAAAATTTTCACCGCAGTTCCAGGCAAGCGATTCATCATTTTGAATAGCCTTGGCATAGTAAGGAGGGTTGATTACAATCCAGTCAAATTGCTTTTGCGGAATTGATTTAAATAGATTGGAGTGAAGAGCCGTAAGTTGAATATTATTGAGCTCTGCATTTTGTACACAATTTTCAACTGCTATTGGATTTAAATCAGAGGATGTGACCACTGCACCCTGCTTAGCAGCCGTTATGGAAATGAGCCCCGATCCGCACCCCAATTCTAAGAATGACTTATTTATAAGATTCTGTTTTTCAATAAAGGAAAGGAGAAATCGAGTGCTGTAAAAAAGTCCGGGATGAAAAACTCCCGGAACTACTTTCACTATCACTCCTTTGTAGCGATAGTTCCTCTCCTTCCGTAAATACCATCTGGTGAGTGGAATGAGAATGGTGGATACCGCCTTCTTAACTATTTTCCGCAAACTCATTCCATTAAAAATCCTTCTATTTCAGGTTGACGATATTTCCACAACCGTTGCAAAATCTTTATTTCATAAGGTTTGAAGAAAATATTCCTTTTGTAGCGAAAGTCTGAAATTACTTTAAGAATTGTTCTTTTAAATGGCGTTAACCTAAAATCAGAAACCGTTGGGTATTGTGCATTTAGTACTGCTTCAAAGCCTAGGATTCTATCAATCATTGCAGAGGTGAGCCATGGGGTAAGCGGATTCTTTCTCAGATCAAAATTCTGCCATTCAGGCGAAAGCCAATCCTGGAGTTTTTCTGGGAAATGAAATCCGGCTTTTTTCACGGCTTCGTACATTTCAGATCCTTCGGTGGGAACGGGGCTATATACATAAATGATAATTTCCGTATTAGGATTGATTTCCTTTATCTGTTTAATGTACAAAATATCGCGCTCAATCTGCTCCATTACTTTTTCTGGGGTTTCACCAGGGAAACCAAGAACGAAAGAGTATTCAGGGATGATGTCAAACTTTTTCATGCGCGCTGCAAAACGCTTTATCTGCTCAGCAGTTTGGGTGCCTCCTTTATCCATTTTTTTTAGTAGCTCATCATTGCTCGTCTCCGCTCCAAAAAAAATCATTTTACATCCTGCTGCACGCATAATGGCCAAGGATTCATCAGAATATTTATCAATCGTATCAATGCGTCCTTCACCCCACCAAGAAATTTTTTCGTTGTGGACGAGTTTCGCAAATTCAACGGTACGCTTTTCACTTACAAAAAAATTATTATCGTGAAATTCAACCGCATCTGCCCCTTGTTCATCAATTAAATATTTAACGTCTTTATAAACAAGCTTGGCAGATTTTCCTTTCCATCGTGCATTATAAATTGGCACCACGGCACAAAAAGAGCATGTAAACGGGCAACCCATGCTAGAGTGATACGAGGCTGTGTGCTTGCCTAAAAAAGTTCTTCCCAAATATTTTTTAATAGGGTAGAATTTGTCCAAGTACGCATATGGGAGTTGCGGCAAAGTATCTTGGTCAGCAAGCTGTGCTTTTGCTGTTTTTACTACCTCACCTCCTCTTTTAAAAATTAAGTTAGGAACGTCTCCAACCTTCTCCTTTTTATCAATTGCTCCAAGCAAACGTGGAAATGCATCATCACCTGGGCCATTGATTACGTAGTCAATCACATTAGAATTTAAAACAGAAGAAAACTGGTTTGCTGCAAAGTACCCTCCCCAAACTATTAACACTTCGGGGTATTTTTCCCGAACTTTCAGCGTAAACGGAATCGCTTGCTTCAATTGTGGCCCCGGCATTACTGTACACCCAAATACATTAAATCCTGTTTGAAGATATTCCTCAATCTTTCTCCAAGGATCTTTTTCAAGGTTTCCATCTACCAAGGCATACTCATATTTTCCATGAATTGAGGCGGCTACTTGTAAAATAGAATTCGGTATTCGGTGCTTGGCTCGTGCGCTTCGGGGGTTAAAAAGAATGACCTTCATGATCAGGAAAGTTACAAAAACATACAAGAATTGCCACCTTCCATCTTATCAGGGGGGTACGACAGTTTTGTGATTTTGGGGCATGGCCAAGCGAAACGCAAGGCCACCGGGCTTTGCGCTCCAAGTCCGTCCACACACACTGCCAACACACTTCGGGCTTTCCGCTGCAATCCCTTGCCCGCTGTAATTCGAATAGACCTTGCATCGCCTTTCTCTTTAGCAGTTTCGGCTTCGAGGTCT
>JAYVPS010000261.1:0-14074 GCA_043757225.1 Cytophagales bacterium
ACTTTTGTGTTTAACTTTATTCAAAAATGGGAAAGGCTTTTCAGGTCAATTTTTTTGAAAAAATTGGAGTTGGCGACTTTTTGAGTGAACCCTAATTATGCAATGTGGAATTGGAGAAAAATTGACTGAATTGGAATTGCCAGCTGTGTCTCCTTTTCATGCTCAAAGGTATATTGAGAATAGGGATCATTTGGGCTAAAGCTGTCAAAGCCGAAATAATGTGTTAGAGAGTGTTCTTAACCGACAGTCACCTCATACATTGTTTCCCAATCAAGGTAGGTATTGACAATTTTTTGTAAGTAACTGCTATCGGTCTCTTTGATCTTTTTGAAAAGATCTGTGTAGTAGTCTGAGGGTAGTTGATTTAGTCTGAGACTCTTAATCTTTTCGGTAATTGAAAAAGCATTTGAAATTTCAAGTTGAAGATTGCCAAGGATATGATTTTTTGAAAGCTCTAACTCTTCAAGCGAAATAGGCTCTGATCTTAGTTTTGTAATTTCCTTTTGAATCTCAATCATTATAATTTCTAATTTGTCTTTATTGACATCAGTACCGATGCTGAAAATGCTTTCGTGGAGATGTGAATGGATGGACGAAGAAATGCCATAGGTCAATCCCTTTTCTTCACGGATGTTTTTCATTAATCGAGAGCCAAAATACCCGCCTAATATATGGTTAACGAGCAGTAAGGCGACATAATCCGGGTGCGATCTGGTTATTGTTTTCTTACCTAGTCTAATGGAGGTTTGGACACTTTCTGGTTTTGATATCTTTTCATGAAGTGTCGTATTCTTTTGTTGCGGGACATCAACTGTTAATGGGTTAATATATTGGAAGCTTGAAAATGAATCAATAAGTGTTTTGATTTGATGATTCTTAAGAGGGCCTGTTACGTATATTTCAAAAGGGAAAAATCGATTTTTGAAAAATGTGTTGAGGTCTGTCATACTGATGTCCAGAGTATCAGACTCCTCAATTGAGCTTCCATATGGGTGCTGTTTCCCGAAAATGTTTCGTTTAAAGATTTTTGAAGCTACATGGCTATTTTTTTCATTGTTGACTTTAAGATTTTGGTTAAAAATATTTTTAGCTAATACTAGTTCATCTTCAGGAAAAGTTGGACGAAGAAGCATTTCCATTACAACGGAAAGAATCTTATCTAAATTTTTCGTGACAGAATAAACAGAAAAGGAGGAAAAATCAGATCCAGCAGAAACCTCTACCTGTGCTCCATATTGGTCAAGGACTTCGGCAATAGCTTTGGCATTAAAAGAGCCAGCCCCTTTTTCCAACATAGAAGCCGTGAAATAAGCAACTCCGATTTTTGGTTCAAACCATTTACCCGCTCTAAAAACAAAGTCCAGTTTAACCACTTCTTGATGAAGTTCCTTAATCCAAACTAAATTGGAATTATTGGAAAGTGGTATTATTTCTGGTTGAGGAAGATCAAAGGAAAATTCTTTTGCGAAAGCAGGGGCAATTTTTCGATCGAACATTGATGGATTAATCAGTTACGGATTCTTCTTCTTTTGGTTTGGCATTGAAGACATATAAAATGGTAAAGCGAATGGTTTCTGCCAATGCACTCTCTCTTCCATTTGTGGGCACCATATAGGCCACATCAAATCCAAACTTATCTTTTTTAGCGCCAACTCCAACCGTTAAGTATTTTCTGTTTCCTTTGTTTTTATCTTCGTAAAAATATCCAAGCCTTCCAGCAAAAGTATTGTTGTACCAATACTCAATGCCAGTGGAAATTGTAATTTCACTAAGCTCTTCGGCAAGCCCTCCTTTTGCGTCAGTGAATGATCCAAAAATACCGCTCAAGAGAGATTTTGACTTTCCTCCGGGTGGGCTAGGTACCATTAGTTTATTAAAGTCAAGTGCAAATGTTAGGCTATTTAAAGGATTCAACTCCATTTTATAAGCACCTCCTATCCTAAGATTTGTGGGAATAAAATCAGCTGTTGAGGAACTGACATAAGATACTTTTGCACCAATGTTGGTGATGGATGCTCCTAGCGAAAGAGTTGAATTTTTTGATTCAAATGGCTTGGTATAGAAAACTCCAAAATCAACGGCCACTGAATGAGCGGGGCTAGCATCTACTCCCCCCACCGATGAAGAGCCTGTAAGGTTGGAATAAATGTAGCGAAGTGTTCCGCCTATTCCCAGATGATCCGTTAAAAGCCGTGAGTAAGTTACATCAAAGGCAACCTCTCTAGGATTGAATCTATTTAGGGGATTGCCCGAAGCATCTGTAAACTGTATCTGTCCTAAATCAAAATACTTCATAGAGGCTGATACGGTTTCTTCACGATTGATTTTATAAAAGCCTGTTAGATAAACAAGTTTCATATCGTTGATAATTTTAGCTAACCATGGAGTATAGGATAATGCTCCGCCATAGCCCTTGTCAATGAATGCTAATTTACCCGCGTTCCAATAAGATGAATTTGCGTCTGCGGAGGTAGCAACCCCTACATCACCCATACCGGCTGCTCTTGCATCAGGCGTTATAGTCAAAAAAGGTACAGCCGTGGTGATAACCCGGTTGGTGGTGTCTTGCCCTATGATTTGGCCTGTGTTTTGAGCATGGGTGACCAAGCAAAAACAATTGCCTACGATTAAAATCAAACATTGACTTAACTTATTCATAATCAGCTTTATCGCGTTAAAGGTAACTAATTCATTAAAATAAACTTGGCAATTCGTTCATTATTTGAGCCGTCAACTTGAGAACGAACTAATAGCTTTGCCAAATATAGGCCTTGCTCTAATTTTCTTCCATCAACGCCTTCACCATTCCAGCTAGGGAGACTCACTTGATACTGACTCTGTGGGATATCATAATCTTGAGATAAGACAACTTGCCCAGTAATGCTATAAATTAGAATGGATGCCTGAAGGTCTTCGCCAGGCCTTGTATGAATAAACCAAAACCGGGTTGACTCTATCACTGGGTTGGGGTAATTGCCAAATTGCTCAATTTGTATTTGCGTGTCCTCGCTGACGACAAAATCAATGGACGCAGTGGCCGTATTGTTGTAAGTATCAGAGGCTGCAAGGGTAAGCGTATGTTTCCCTTTCTTTAAAGTATCTAGAGGATAGGTGACCAATCCTCTTTTAAAATTGTCCTTATCGGCAAGGTAATATTCGTTGACTATAAAGGCAGTCCCATTATCAATCGAGGCTGTAATGTTTTTGGTTGAGTTAAGTGTTGAAATATTGATTCCGCTATTGTCTGATAATTGGGCTACTAATTTTGTGTTTGGCCCTACGATCCCCCCGGCAATAAAGGTTGTGTCTCCCATAAAAAGTTTTATTTCTGGTGGCGTGTTATCGCTGGGAGGATTGGGTTCTGTGCCACCAATCAAAACATCAATTGATGAACCTAATGCATCTTGACCATTTTTTGAATGAGCGTACAAGCTTAGTTTTCCCTTATTGCTGATAGCGCCTACATTGGCCGGCATCATAAAGTTAAGTTGGAATGTCCCATTCGTAACCGTTGCCTTACCTTTAAAAAAGATGTTTGACCATTGCGAAAAAGTGAAGGCCGGATTTTCGTCTCCCTTGGTAGTTATTGAAGAGGGTTTGTCAAAAAGAGTCGCTTCCATTTCTCCTGAGAAAGTGTTGACACTATTTCCATTGCTTTTTATTTGACCTTTAACGGTGACAGATGAAAGACCTTTAAGTGTAGTGGATCCACTAGATGTTTTCATTTCGTCTGCAACGATTTGATTATTGCCAAAAGCTAAGTGCATAGAAGGATCTCCGAGCAAAGAAAAATTACGGTTGGCTATTCCGCTTGTACTATTATTTTTTGTGTCGCGGAAGATGCTCCCCAAGTCGCGGAAGAGGTTATTGCTTTTTGTAAAAAGTGAGAAGTAAAATGCTTGGTTAAGGGTAAAGTTAGTACTGGAGTTTACAGGTCGTGAGGTTGTAACTAATCCGATGCCACCACCTTTGGGCTGAAGTAAAATTTTCTCTCCACTTGAAATTATAAAGGGGTCATCATTTCGGCCGAACTCGCATGTGGCCGTTACAAATAGTGGAAGCCGAGTATCATTTTTCCAACTTAATACTGTTGATTCTGTCAACACTTGTTCTTGCATCCACACTCTTTCTGAGCCATGACCGGTGTAGTTAACTATACTGTGGCCTTCACGAACAGAAAAGTCTAATGCCTTGGCTGCAGCGGGACTAAACTGTCCAGTATTCCGGTTTACTTGATCGTAAGAATCGAGGAATATTTTTTTTACGTCAAATTCAGGATTCGTGGTGTTAATAGAGTTGGCCAATTGATCAGATTGACTTTGGTGAATGTTGAAATCTCCGTCATCGGCTACAAATAGAAAATCTTTTCGCCAAGCACCTGCAGCCCGTGGATCGGTGTCATATTCAATAAGTTTGTCCACTACTGCTTTAGCCTCTTCGGCTGTTTTTACTGGAAGGCGGCCCACGCCAACATTTAAAGTAGAATTTTGTGCAGGGTTTTCTACCCAATCCCCCTCATTGTCATCGAGCAATGCAAAGTAGTCATCTGATGAATAAGTTTCCAGCGGACTCAGTGAATTAACGGATTCATAAATAGGAACAAAATTGGTATTATTAAAGACTCTGTTTTTATAATCATAGGAGCCACGACCAAAGAGTAAAACGTTTTTTAATGGTGATCCGGGCTGTTTGTAAACGTAACGGACGAAATCACGCAAAGCTGTAAAATCCAGCTTGCCGCCTGAGTATTCGTTGTAAACTTCTTCGGTAGTGACCACGGCAGCAGAAACTCCTGATTTATTTTTTCTGTGATCCGCAAGCCGCTGAGCTTGTGCCTTAAAGAGCGTGTGAGTTATGATTAGCAGCTCTGTCGCTTGCCTTGCGTGGAGATTTTGATTTTCGATTTTCGATTCAAAATTGGGAAGGGGAGATTTACTGGGATTGAAAGCTGAAAATCTTTTCAATAATGATGTTGAGGTGGAGAAATTAATTTTGTCTCCAACTAAACCGATCACTTGAATTTTGGGATTAGCGGGATCAGAAATCTCCCAAACAGAACTTTCTGATGAAGCCGAGGCTACCTCAAATGTTGAAATCGGATTATTAGTACTTAAAACAGAGGAGAAAAGAGTTTGGTCATTGTACAAAGCCAATTTTCGTTTGAAAGAGAAAAGAAAATAATCCAGATACCCTACCGAAAGGCCAGAAGTACCGCGAGTAAATTGGTATTTAACTTCCTGAGCTGCTTGAGTTGATGCTTTGACGACAGTACTATTAAATGAAATTGTATCGATCACAATTCTCCCTTTTATTCCATAAGTTGTATTAGGCACAGCGGGAATTGGTTGATCTAAAATCGGGTTGTTATTATAAGAAATTTTAAAAGCGCAGTCGTTGGTGGATTGAGCCATAACATGACTAGTGAATTTAACTGGTGTGTTATCAATAATCCCTAGGATTTCAAATCGAATAATGGCTTCCAAAATAGTATCGAACTGTTCACCAAACCATTTCCTCCCGGATTTTAACAAGTTAAATTTTTCGGTTTCGTAAAACGCAAAGTCATCAAACTCCTGAATGAGCGGGAAGACACCAACGTTATTTTCGTTATTAGAAACTCTTTTTCCTTGCGAAGAGGAAATCGTTAAAAAATAAAAATTTTTATCGGTAAACAGATTGTTCTCATATTCATAGAATTGCTTTTGACTATTGTAGTTGTAACGATCGGAACCTTGACCAAAAAAAAGAATAAAGTCGTCTTTATTAAATTTGCCATCATCTTCTCCTGAAACTGAAATTGCTAATTCGACTAAATCTTGTGCGCGCGGTTTGTTATTCGCTTGTGGCAACATTCCGGCTTGACCTGAATATAAATGGATATTATGTGGGTCAATTTGATCAGGATTGACTCCCGCTTTCTTCAATAAATCATAATTTATTTTATAGATACCATCGTTAGGCACCGAGAACTTATACCAATCACCTGAGGCCAATACAGAGTTGACTTGTGCCCATCCCGGAATTGATAGGCACAAAAGAAACACTAGAAAGAATGTTTTATTTTGGATCAACATTTTTTTTACTTTTCTAACCCCAAGACCCCACTCACTAACGATGTTGCAATGTATAATAGTATAATCAGCGGTACTGCACTCACCTGAAGAAGGATCAATAACAATACGGACAATCCAATAAAGGTAAACCGTAGCTTATTATCCGCCCAAGCGAAATTTTTGAATTTGAATGCAAAGAAATGGATTGGCGACACCATTAAAAACGAAAAGGCAACGGTTATTGTCACCAAAAGCCACTCTTGGTAAAGCCAGGAACCTGCTTGGCTCGCAGCCAGTGGCAAAGAAGTTATAAATAGTGTATTGGCCGGAGTATTGAGTCCTTTGAAGGAATCGCGTTGTGTTTCATCAACATTAAAGATTGCTAGTCGCAGCGCAGAAAAGACCGCGATCAGGAAACCAAAATACGGGAGCCAAAAAAAAGTGGCGGTAGCCGAAATCATCTTATACATCACCAAAGCCGGTAGCAAGCCGAAGCTTACCATATCCGCTAATGAGTCAAGTTCTTTACCTATAGAGGAATTAACTTTTAACCAACGCGCAGCAAAGCCATCGAAGAAATCAAAAACAGCCGCAGCCCAAACAAAATAGGCAGCAGGAGTTTCTCGGTTTTCTAAACAGAATACAATGCCAAAACACCCGCAAACTAAGTTGCAACAAGTGAGAAAATTGGGAATGCTTTTTTTAATCATGCACGGATTGATAAAGCGCAATATGGATTGGAGACTTTTTCTTCGCCTATTGTAGTCGTATTTCCATGACCGGGATAAACGACCACGGCATCAGGTAGTAAAAATAATTTTTTTTGAATGCTATTGTTCAAAGTTTCAAAATTTCCTCCGGGCAAGTCTGTGCGGCCAATGCTCCTTTCAAACAACACATCGCCACTAAAAATTTTGTTTTCTTTTTGATCATAAAAAGCAATATGGCCGGGCGAATGGCCTGGTAAAAAAAGAATTGACCAAGTTGTATTTCCGAAGGTTACTTGGTCGCCTTCCGCAAGAAATTGATCGGGTAATGCTTCACGATAAGTTGAGAAACCATAATTAGGGGAGTACACTTTTACCGCACGCAATACTTGTTCTTCAATAGAATGAATTAGAAGAGGAACTTTGTATTTCTCCTTCACGTGAAAATTGCCTAGCACATGGTCGATATGGCAGTGTGTATTAAGTACGTATTTAATTCTAAGTCCTTTTTGATTGATGAAATTGTCCAGTTCTTTTTCTTCTTCTCCTTCGCAACACCCAGGGTCAATTACCACGGCCTCCAATGTTTCGTCAAATACTACATAGGTATTCTCGGAAAAAGGATTGAATATGAAAGTTTGAATAGTCAACATAAGCTACAAAGTTACAGAAGGAATGTTATCCAAAAAAGAAGGGTAAGATTGCTGTAAGGTAGGTTTAATTGACTACTGAAAGTCGAGTAATTATCTACCAATAGGCCTAATTTACCTGTTCGTTTTTTTTTTGCTTATTTGTGTTTTTTAAACTAGAAAAAATCAAGTAGCCATTAAGCAAAGCATAGACTATATTATTGTTGGGCAAGGGTTAGCAGGATCAGCCTTAGCCTTTGAGCTAATCAATCGCGGTAAGCAAATTCTGGTTTTTGATGAGCCTTCAAAGAATCAATGCTCTGCAGTTGCAGCCGGAATGTTCAACCCATTTGCCAGCAAGGGACTGATTAAAACATGGATGGCAGAAGAGTTGTTTTTGTCATTACATAAATTCTACCCACAAGCGGAAAAATTATTTCAAAAAAGGTTTTTTTACCCTGAACTTGTCTACCGGCCATTCCTTACCATTGAAGAACAAAACTCATGGATTGCCAAAAGTAGTGATCCCTCCATATCCAATTTTATTCATAGCACTTATGCTTCGCCTCAATACGGAGATCAACTGTTTGATCCGCTGGGCGGCATATTAGTTAAGCAAGGAGGTTATTTGGATACCCAAAATTTTATAAAGTCTACTCGAGATTTTTTTGTAGGGAAAAATTCTTTTAAAGAAGAGAAATTTGATATTCACGAGATGGTAGATTTTGAGGATTACATTGAATACAAGTCTATTAGGGCAGTAAAAGTCATTTTTTGTAATGGAGTTTCAGATGATTCACACTTTAATTGGCTCCCTGTAAGAAAGTTGAAGGGAGAAGTTCTTCAAGTAAGATTATTGGAGAAGCCAAGGGCAATCTATAACCGAGGCGTTTATCTGGTTGCCATCGCAGATGGTGATGTCTATAAGGTTGGTTCTACCTATGAGCTTGGTGACCTTAGCCATTCAATAACGGAGAAAGGCAGGGAGGAATTACAGCAAAAAATGAAAAATTTAATAAAGATACCGTATGAGATAATTGCCCATGAGTGGGGAATTCGTCCAACGACCAGAGATAGAAAGCCTATCTTAGGAGCATGGCCGCAGTATAAAAACAGGGTTATTTTTAATGGATTGGGAACAAAAGGGGTAAGTTTAGCGCCTTATTTTTCCGGTCATTTAGCCAATTGGCTGGAAGGAAAGGGGGAAATTCTTAGAGAAGTAAATATTAAACGTTTTAATCCGTTATCTTCGGGGTCTTAGGGGATTTTATATGAGATTGATTTGTAGGGCAGTTGCGGCCTTTTTAATTTTCTTGAGTTTTACGAATGTAGAGGCGCAGCAATCTCGGGAGGTTTTTGGCAAAAATCGTATTCAATACAAAACATTTGATTGGAACTATCTAGGTTCCGAAAATTTTGACGTTCATTATTATGGATCCAGAAGGAAGGTTGCTGAAGAGGCTCTCCAATATCTGGAATCAGAATTTGACCGAATCACCGACCTTCTTGGATTTTACCCCTATCAAAAAACAAAAGTATTCCTTTATAATTCCATTACGGATTTGCAGCAGAGCAATATTGGACTTAACGCGACCCGTTTTAGCGCAGGTGGTGAAACCGAATTCATAAAACCATATGTTGAGATTGCTCATCCAGGAAACCTAGAAGAATTTAAGGAAGAGCTGATCTTTAAAATGTCAGATTTGATGGTGAATGAGATGATGTTTGGCGGGAGTTTAAAAGACGCCTTTCAAAATTCAGTGTTACTCAATTTGCCGGAGTGGTTTATTGAGGGGACTTCTTATTATGTGGCCAAAGGTTGGAATGAAGAAATGGATGATTATGTGCGACAACTGGTGACAAGTAAGCGAGTGAACAAAGCCCTCAACTTTTCAGGCAAAGAAGCTGCCTTGGTAGGGCAATCAATCTGGAATTATATTGTAGAGAAATATGGAAAAAGCAGCATCAACAATATTCTTAATTATACTCGTATCATTCGCAATGAGGAAAAAAGTGTTTTGATCACCTTGGGTGTTCCGTTCAAACAATTACTTGTTGACTGGAAAACCTTTTATGGAGATATCGAAACCAGAATAGAAAAAAGTTATGTTGCTGCTTCTGACTCATTGCGTTTTAGCGAGAACCACAGAAGCACCCTAATTTATACGACAGTCAAGATCAGTCCTGATGGAAAGAAGGTTGCTTATGCAGAGAATGATCGCGGAAAATTTAAGGTGATTGTGAAGTCCCTTGAGAGCGGAAAGGAGTCCGTCATCCTCCGTGGTGGCAATACGGTGATCAAACAAACAGTGGATTATCGAGTGCCTTTGCTAAGTTGGGCCGATGCCAATACGTTAGGGGTTATCGGTGTAAAGGAAGGCCAATACATTTTTTGGTTGTATGATTTGAACACCAAGACTAAATTGCCACGCGAGCTGGATAAATTCAGTAACATCCGAAGTTTTAATTTTTCTAATAATGGACGATTAGTGGTAATCAGTGCGGACTTTGAAGGACAGAATGATTTATTCTTGTTGAGTAGCCGAAGGGACCGCACTAAGCGACTGACTGATGATAAGTTTGATGACTTGGATCCGGCTTTTGTCCCGAACTCCAATACAGTTGTCTTTAGTTCTAATCGCACCACAGATTCTCTTCATACAAATGTAAAAGGCCTTCAAAAACTGGCAGCAAACTATAATCTTTTTCTTTTCAATATTGATACTACACTTAATAAATTGATTCGTATCACCAATACATTAAGTAAAGATTTTCATGCACGAGCAGTTGACGAACACAATTTTTTTTACCTGAGTGATCAGCGAGGAATTATCAATCTCTTCAGGTTTAACAGTCAGTCAGGAATTTATTCACAGCTTACACATTTTAATTCCAGTATTAAAGAATACGATATTAACTATGAGAATAAGACGCTTGCGTTGGTTTTAAGCCAACGCCTGAAAGAAGATATTTTTATTGATCGCGATCATAATTTTGAAAAGCAAGTATTTACACCCGCCACAAGGCGCAAAGAGGTACTTCAAGCGAGGGTGTTTACCGAGCGAAAGAAAAAAGATCAGCCGAAGGCTACTTCTATTAAAGACTTGATTAATTCCAGATTGAAGGAGAAAGTTGATACTGCAAAAGTTGAGGTGAAGCCTAAGCTCATTGATCAACCTAAGCCGGCCGTAAAAAAGGATAGCACTAAGGCCAATAATGGATTAGTTAATACTGATAACTATTCTTTTGATGATCCGGCAGCGAATAGTAGAGGGGATTCTGTCCTATCTAAAGTAAAACCGATTGATAAAGTATTGAATACAGATAATTATGTTTTTGAAGAAGAAGCCGTAAAAGCTAAGCAGCCGAGCGAAACGTTCTTGACTCGTTACCTGAAAGCACGAGAGACCAGTCGTGTATCGGGTCCTTTCCACTATACCCCAAAGTTTAGCTATGAAAATTTGGTAACAAGTTTTGTAGTAGATCCACTAAGAGGTTGGAGTGTGCGTCTGGAAACCCAAATGAACGACATGCTTGAGAACTACAAGATTTACGGAGGTATTCAAACTGCATTCGATTTTAAAAGTGGTGATGTGTACGGTGAGTTTCAATACCTACCTCATCGGATTGACTATAGCGTTCGATTTGATAGGAAGGTTATTTTTTGGCAGCCACCATCTCGCGAAACGGCTGATGGAGAGAATCAAAAATATTCATTCCAAAAAATTGAGCTTGGTGCATCGTATCCTATTTCTGTACGTACGCGCATAACACTTAAGCCTTTTGTGGGCTATACCGAATTTGTTGATCGGGGGAAGAATTACCCTACTACCCCCGCTCCCACATTTAATCCTACCGAAACTCAGTTTTATACAGGGGGAAAAATTGAAGCGGTTTATGATAACTCACTGACAACAGGGATGAACATAATTGAAGGGACACGCGGCAAAGTGAGTTTTATTACTTACGGTGCTAATGGTAATGCGTCAAAGAGTTTCTCTCAGATTTCTGCAGATATCAGGCACTATCAGAAAATTTATAAAGAGATTGTGTTTGCAGTTCGTGGCTATGCCGGTTCTTTCTTTGGCAATTCTCCAAAAAATTATGCCTTGGGTGGTATGGATAACTGGATTGGCAATACTTTTAATTATAACGGAAAAAATAATCCTTTTGTAAGTGGAGTGGGTACTTACAACGAAAATTTACTTTTCACAGAGTTTGCCACCAGCCTGCGCGGATTTGACTATGGAACACTGTATGGCAATAGTGTTGCATTGGCGAATGCAGAGTTGCGTGTTCCCTTGGTAAGGGCACTTTCCAACAGCCCAATTACTTCGAACTTTTTCCGTAACCTTCAACTCACGGCCTTCTATGATATTGGTAGCAGCTGGACGGGGCCTATCCCTTTAAGCGATGCAAATAATGGCAGAATACGGGTGGTTCCAGAGAAGCCAGGCAATAGCCCATTTCTGATTGAAATACGGGAGTACTTAAATCCCTGGCTATATAGTTATGGACTCGGCTTCCGCTCAATGATCTTTGGCTATTATTTAAAGTTAGATGTTGCATGGCCTGTTGAGAACTATACTGTTAAGAATCCGCGCGCTTACATTACTTTTGGATTTGATTTTTAATCTCTGTTTTATTTTTCTGACCCCCTATTCCTTATGATCAAATCGATGACGGGCTTCGGCCAGGCAATTTTAAATTCGGGTACTCTAGCCATTGCGGTTGAAGTAAAGTCGTTAAACTCAAAATTTTTGGATCTTAGCCTTCGACTACCCAAAAAATTTAATGAAAAAGAATTAGATATGCGCACCTTGGTGGCCGATAGGCTTGAACGCGGAAAGATTTCTTTGAGTATCGATTTTCAACAGGGAGCAAAGTCAGAAGTAGCTCAACGATACAATGAAGAATTATTTGTAGCCTACTATAGTGAACTAAAGAAACTAGCCGACAAGGTGATGGCTGGTTATGATCCTCTTTTTCAGATGGCTCTCAATGCTCCAGAGGTGCAAAACAATGCAACTAAAGAGGAGCTTGATCCTTCTGAATGGGAGAAGGTCTCTTCGTTGATCAACGAGGCAATCAACAAATGCGAACAATTTCGACTAGCGGAAGGCAAGTCGCTAGAGGAGAAGATTATCAACTATATCGAAAATATTCGAACTGGCCTTTTGGAAGTGGAAGTACTGGATCCAAAAAGAGTTGAGCGTGTTCGTTCAAAGATAAAGGGAAGCGTAAAAGAATTTTTTGGAGCCGAAGGATTTGACGCAAACCGATTGGAGCAAGAAATCATTTTTTATATTGAGAAGTTGGACATTCATGAAGAGCGAGTTCGCCTGAAAACCCATTTAGATTATTTCCTAAAAGCTCTTCATGATAAACAATCTAATGGGAAGAAGCTGGCATTTATCGCTCAGGAAATTGGGCGTGAGATTAACACCATCGGTTCCAAAGCCAATGATGCCGAAATGCAAAAGCATGTGGTAATGATGAAGGAGGAGCTGGAGAAAATTAAAGAGCAGTTAAATAACGTGTTGTGATTGGGGCTCAGCCAAGAATTCGCTAGCGTACTGAGATGGTAGTATTCTCAATTTTACTCAACTCCTCAAGTTCATTCCTTTTATAAAGTTGCTCCATGTCTTCTAATTTTACTTCACTATTTCTTTTGGGTTGATAGTTGATAAAATCTTGAAATAAGATTCCGTTGACTCTCTGTTGATGATAGGCTTTACGGAGGCGATAATCGATTTTATTATCTTCGCTAAATGAATAAGATAAAAAGCCAATGGTGAAATCGGATTGCTTGATCCAGTAATTAAAAGTATCTTCAAAATCTTCTCCACCACCTTCCTCACCAAAAGTAATTTCAATTTTATAAAAGGATTGATTGTCTAAGGTTGCCTCTCCTAAGAATTTCTTTTTGACAGAAGAATCATTGAGGCCGTACGGCAACAAGGCAAAATAGATAACTGAATTGGTAGAGGAGGTGTATTTTACCTTCATTGAATCGGGAACGTTAACAACGGAGTCATTGATTTTTCTAACGAAGCCTTCGTTTGTCACAAAATCGTGGACAATGTTGGTTGAATCTTTGGCGTCCTTAAAAATGCGTTGATAGGAATATTTTCCACCTTCGCGTTGAGCAATGTAGTGTCTTCCCCGAAAGTCAAATTCTATAGTAGCATGTAAATATTTTTCGCCACCGGCCACTTCAATGGTTTTATCAATGATCTTCTGTGGATCATTAGATGAACATCCCATAACGATAAGAGCCAAGAGCAGTATTCGATAAAGCATTTTCATAAATTACTAAGTCAAAAAGTCACGATAATTTGCCCAGCGTGCTGATGTATCTTTCCGGGATATCACCTTTGGTAGAAGTTAGGTAATCGTTGTAGCTACAAGGAACCATCGTGTTGCGCGAATACCGCGAACCAGGTTTGTGGTAGGCAACTTCCATCCACCACTTTTCGGTCACCTTGCTTTTGTAGAAAGTAAGTGTTTCGGGGTCGACAGGCATAGAGACAACATATTTCATAAAGTCGTTGCTCTTAAAATTAGGTTCTCCTTTGCGATGATAGAAGCCTTCGATAAAATACCAGATCATTGTGGCAACAACGGAAGCAGTTTTTTTCTGAGCATCGTCCGCATCAGGATTATATTCGTAAAAACCAGCAGA
>JAYVPS010000262.1:0-13997 GCA_043757225.1 Cytophagales bacterium
TATGCTTCTTGTTTTTATGGACCGTTCCGCGATGCGCTGGATAGCGCACCTGGTTTTGGCGATAAGAAAACGTATCAGATGAATCCAGCGAATAGATTGGAAGCAATAAAAGAAGTAGCGATGGATGTAGCAGAAGGAGCTGATATTATCATGGTGAAACCTGCGCATGCCTATCTTGATATTATCCGTGAAGTGAAGAATGCGGTGCAAGTTCCTGTGAGCGCTTACCACGTGAGTGGCGAATACTCGATGATCAAGGCTGCCGCTAAGGCTGGCTATTTGAATGAAGATCAAGCCATCATCGAAGTATTGACGGGAATTAAAAGAGCAGGCGCAGATTTGATTGCAACTTATTTTGCGAAGAGGGCTATTCAAATTCTAAATCAATAAATATGATCAAGTACATGATCACTTGGTTTGCTTTATTTTCCCTCTCTTCCTCAACGGGACAGACAAGCAAGTCTATTATTGATGGTTTGATAATAGATTCATCAATTAAGAATGAAGTTGAGAAAAATATTAGCGATTCAGAATTCAGCAAACAGTCCAAGATTCTAATTTATAATAGCCAAATGTTCATAGATATTTTTGAGGATGATAAACAGATCACTTCATCCGATAAAAATGGAATCAGTCAAATTTTTAAATCATTCTATTATCAAAGAGGAGATACCTTGAGAATTGATGGAGCATTTGGTCTTTTTACTGGCATTGGTTTTTCGATAAAAATAGCAAAAGGAAAAGCGGTACTCTATCACTTAGTGACCTCTGATGAAATACCAGCGTATTCTTATACTTCAGATGGCAACTTGATTTTTAGGCTTGAAGTGTCCTGCACAGAAACTAAAATTATTTTATCAGAAGTCCCTAGCAAAGATAAACAACAAGTCATCTATGGTTATGTCGAATTTAAAAGTCGAGAATATTATTCGAGTAAGGGCTCTTTACCTCGTTCAAGATATCGTGTCAATATGAAAGTATATTTTAAGAGCTCTAAAATTCATCTTTAAAATTTTATGAATTCTTATATAATCGAAAAAAGTAAATCATTATTCGAACGCGCCCAACTTCATATTCCGGGCGGTGTGAATTCACCCGTCCGTGCATTTAAAAGCGTGGGTGGAACTCCTATCTTCATTAAGAAAGCGAAAGGTGCTTATCTCTTTGACGAAGATGGAAATCAATACATCGATTATATCAACTCATGGGGCCCGATGATTTTAGGTCATGCCTATCAACCTGTGGTGGATGCCATTCGCGCGAAAGCGGAAGACTCAACTTCCTTTGGTGCGCCAACGGAATTAGAAATTCAAATGGCGGAGTTGATCAAGAAGATGGCACCGAACATTGATTTGATCAGAATGGTGAACAGCGGCACCGAAGCGTGCATGAGTGCGGTACGGTTAGCAAGAGGATATACTAATAGAAATAAAATTATAAAGTTTGAGGGTTGTTATCACGGTCATGCCGATGCGTTTTTAGTGAAAGCGGGAAGCGGAGTAGCTACACTCAACATTCAATCAGTGCCAGGTGTGCAAGCGTATGTTGCGCAAGACACATTGACCTCTGCTTATAATGACATTGAGGGAGTGAAGAATTTAATTGCTTCAAACCCAAATGAAATTGCAGCCATCATCATCGAACCAGTTGCTGGCAACATGGGTTGTATTTTACCGTTGCCGGGATTTTTAAAATCACTTCGCGAGCTATGCACACAACATGGTATCGTTTTAATTTTTGATGAAGTGATGACGGGCTTTCGCTTGGCAAGAGGTGGCGCACAAGAACTTTATTCCATCGATGCTGACCTTATAACATTCGGAAAAATTATTGGAGGCGGATTGCCTGTAGGTGCGTTTGGTGGTAAGCGAGCCATCATGGAAAACATTGCACCACTGGGTTCAGTTTATCAAGCCGGAACATTGAGCGGAAACCCAATCGCGATGACAGCCGGTTATACTTTATTAAAAGAACTTCAGGACTACCCGGCTATTTATAATGAGTTGGAAGCGAAGACAAAAGCATTATGCAATGGAATTCAAGCGGCTTTACAAAAGAAAGGAATTGCGCATCGCATCAATCAATTGGGCAGTATGATGAGTGTTCATTTCACCTCGCACGAAGTAAATAATTTTGAAGACGCCAAAGCCTGCGATAATAATTTGTTTAACAAATTCTTTCATCACATGTTAAGCAATGGGGTTTATCTTCCACCTTCAGCATTTGAAAGTTGGTTTGTTAGTAATGCATTATCACAGGCAGATATTCAAAAAACAATTGAGGTAGTGGAACAATTTTAATTCATGGCAACAAAAGCGGTTTTATTGGCAAACCTTGGTTCACCCGATTCTTACCAAGTAAAGGATTTAAAAAAATATCTGAACGAATTTTTGATGGATGAACGCGTGATCGATATTCCCTATTTGATTCGAGCGGTTTTGGTGAAAGGAATTATTGTTCCGTTTCGCTCGCCTAAAAGTGCGGCAAAATATAAATCGGTATGGACAGAAAATGGCTCGCCACTTATTCACACCTCAAAGCAAGTGCAAAGGAAATTGCAAGACCACATGCAAATCCCTGTTGGGCTTTCTATGAGATACGGAAGCCCAACTCCCGAAGCTGCCTTTGAAAAATTACTGCAAGAGAATCCTGATCTAAAAGAAGTAGTGCTTGTTCCGTTGTATCCGCATTATGCCATGAGTAGTTGCGAAACTGCGATGGTGCAAGTACAAGGGGTGCACTCCGGAAAGAAATATTCGTTTTCATTGAAGGTAGTTCCGCCATTTTATAATCATTCGAAATATATAAAAGCACTAGCTGATAGCATCAAACCATATTTAGAAAGACCATTCGATAGAATTTTGTTCAGCTATCATGGCATACCAGAGCGACACGTAAAAAAATCTGATCCTACTAAGTCGCATTGCCTGATGAAAGATAATTGCTGTGAGGTTGACTCATCTGCGCACAGTGTTTGTTATCGCCATCAAGTGTTAACAACAACAAAGTTGGTTGCAAAAGAGCTTGGGTTGCCAGCCGATAAATTTAGTTCTTCTTTTCAATCGCGCTTAGGGGCCGATGCTTGGCTGAAACCAAACAGTGCCGATCATTTTATTCAATTTCCAAAACAAGGAATAAAAAAATTGGTAGTAGTTTGTCCGGCATTTGTAAGTGATTGCTTGGAAACATTAGAAGAAATTCAAATGGAAGGAAAAGAAAGCTTTTTGGAAAACGGAGGTGAAGAGTACACAACCGTACCCTGTTTAAATGAACGCACTGATTGGATTGAAACACTTTCTGAATTGGTGAAAAATACGATGGATGAAAAGTAACCTGTAATGGCTTAGGCAATGTATCTCTACATAAAAGCTCTTCATATTATTTTTGTTGTTACCTGGTTTTCGGGGCTGTTCTATATAGTTCGCTTATTTATTTACAATCGCGAAGCACAAGACAAAGCAGAACCGGAGCGAACTATTTTGCAAAATCAATTTACGATTATGATCAAGCGCTTGTGGTTTGGAATTACGTGGCCATCATGCATACTCACTATTATTTTTGGAACATGGCTTGTTATTCTTTTAGGAGCTATCCCAATTTGGTTGCAAATTAAATTAGGTTTTGTTGTTGGCTTACTACTTTACCAGATTTCGCTTCACGCGATTTATCTTCAGCAGAAAAAAAATATTTTTAAATATTCTTCTCAACAACTTCGGGTATGGAATGAAGTGGCAACTGTTTTTTTAATTGCCATTGTTATGTTGGTAGAAGTGCAAACTGGGTTAAGCGTGGTGTGGGGTGTCTTCGGAGTAGTTGGCTTCGCTATTGTTTTAATGCTGGCAATTAAAATTTATAAGGTGTTGAGGAAGGCATAAGTTTTCGAATTTTTTGGATGGATTCAAATCAAATTACGGTGCTTATGGAAAAATATGGTGCTGGCATGCGATTTTATAAAAATGCAAACCATTGTTTTGGAACATTTGATAACTCAATTCAAGAATAGGAATGGCTATGAGGCCATTTGTTTTGTTGTTGAGAATCCAGTTCAACCATTGTGTGCAATATAGATTTACTGGTAACTTGAAGCCAGTAACTCAGGACCTGCCAAACCAAACTCCTTCATTGCCTTTGCAAAATTTTTGTTCTCGTGGCTTGGGCGGCTCAACTTCAATAAAGCAAATCGTTGAAGGTTGGAAAGTGCTTTCCATTTCTCTAGTGATAGTTGCCAACCAAATTCATTTAGTTTTTCCGACAAGGAGGAGTGTATCTGATCGGTAACAGCCCATGCTGGATTTGTTTCAATGGCAAGATCAGCAGCTTCGCCTCTAGTATGTAGCAATACCAATTTCTGAATCCGGTTTCTATAGCCAATAATTTCGAGTTGCTCGTGCAAGGGCAAAGTGGTAAGTTCACTTCGTTCGCTAAGTGAGAATTTGCTCCACTCAGAAAGTTTCAATTTTATGCCGCACAAGTCGAGGTTAAACCTTACAACCATTGGTATACAGCGGATGTTGCCTTCCATAAATTCTTCTTCGAACTTAAATATTCGCGAGGGTTCGGGAAGTTTGCTGGCGTTGGCTATTAAGCCGATTAATTTTTCGGAAAGGTGTATCTCGCTTACTGCTTGCTTGCTTCTGTGCGACATCTTGAGCATCGTCTTCCGAATAATGTCTAGTACTTTTTGCGCTTCATGTTTGGCCGCAAATTCCTCCAAGTAATATTCAATAAAGACAAGGCAAATAATGTCTTCTAATAATTGTGTCTCTGCATTCTGGTGCAACTGTTTCTTAAGCACCAAAAATTTTACCTTCTCAATCGTATCTTCATCGTAGTTGCAAGTAAGCAAGATTTTTTCTGCCAATGATGCATGGTGTAGCTTCAATGAATTGCGCCATTGTAAATATCCTTTGAGGGCAGTTGGATATGAGTTCCTTGGAATTTCCCACCTGCCTATGTGTTGGCAGCGCGCAGCAAGGCGCAGGTCCTCAGGTGCATCAGGGCTGAACTGTTGCAGCCTCTCACTCATTCGTTTAGCGTAAAGCACTTCTTTTGAAAGTAATTGCCCATTCCATTCAACCTGATGGGGATCGTTTGAATTATATTCGTCAAACGCAGCAATTGCTTTTGTAAATCTTTCCATGTTGATAAGACTCAAGGTGGTAGTGGTGTGAAGTTAGATACTCTGGGTGGATTTTTCAAAATATCGCAGAGTGCTGGTAAGGTAACTTGAAACAGCAACAAGCATTGGCCAATTCTGAGTGAAGATTTAATTATAGTATTGAACTATATATGAAGCAACATTTCTTTGGTAGATTCAGCTTGTGCCAGATCACACTCATTCACAACCTTGCCGATAATGATGACAGACGGTGTTGTTATTTTGTTCTCTTCCACCAGCCGGTAAATGGTTGCTGCATTTCCAATTACAACTTTTTGTTCTGGCAGGGTAGCATTTTGAATGACAGCCATAGGCTCAAGTGGAGAACGCGATTCAGCAATGGTTTCAGCAATTTTGCAAAGGCGTGCCAGCCCCATAAGCACAACAACCGTAGCGCTTGACTTGGCAGCTAAAAAGAAGTCGGCAGATATTTCTTCGTTAGATGTAGTGCCAGTCACCACCCAGAAGCTTTCGTTCACGCCTCGTTTGGTAAGTGGAATGGTAGCAGAGGCGGCAGCAGCCAGTGCGCTCGATACTCCAGAGATCACCTCAACCGATACCCCATGTGCCAAAGCATACTCTCTTTCCTCATGCCCTCTGCCAAATACGTATGCGTCTCCCCCTTTTAACCGAACCACCCGCCCCGAGCGAAAGGTATAGAAAACGATTAGCTTGTTGATTTCATCCTGTGAGAATTCCTTTTTCCCTTTTCGTTTTCCTACGTCTATTAATTTGCAACCTGACTTTGCGTAGTCAAGTAACTCCCTAGAGACAAGCGCATCATAGAGGATAACGTCTGCTTTTTTGAGCTCATTGATTCCTTTTAATGTGATCAATTCCGGATTGCCAGGGCCAGCCCCAACAATGATCAAAACAGGTAAGGGTAATAGGGTCATATTTTATTTTACGTAAATTTACGTAAAAAATGTTTGAAAAGTAGGTGTAAACACGTATAATTACTTAATTGTTGTTAATATCATACTTAAAACGTTTGCAATGAAGCAGGTCATAGTGGTAGGCAATGGAATGGTGGGGTTTAAGTTTTGTGAGAAGCTTAGAAGTTATTCTCCTCACATTTCAATAACCGTTTACGGAGAGGAACCCAGACCAGCGTATGATCGAGTGAATCTAAGTAAGTATTTCTCTGGCTCAACGGCCGATGATTTGCTCATGGCTCCTGCCAGCTGGTATGAAGAAAATAACATTCAATTATTTACCAGCGAGTTAGTGACCGAGATTGACCGAGTTAACAAAACCATAAAAACCCATCAAGGCAAAGAAGATCGATATGATTACTTAATTCTCGCTACAGGATCGAGTGCGTTTGTTCCAACCGTTGAAGGTGTTGAGCGCGATGGGGTTTTTGTTTACCGAACCATTGAAGATTTAATTCAAATAGTAGATTATAGTAAGAAGGTAAAAAAGGCAGCTGTTTTAGGTGGTGGCTTGCTGGGGCTTGAAGCCGCGAAGGCTCTTTTAGATCTGGGTCTCGAAGCACATGTGATTGAATTTGCATCGCGTCTGATGCCTCGACAAATTGATGAAGCTGGTTCAGCTGTGCTAGCTCATAAACTCTCTCAATTGGGCATTGTCATTCATACGAATAAGGCAACAAAAAAAATTGAAGGAAATGGAAAGCTGGAGCGAATCGATTTTGCCGATAGCTCTTCACTTGATATCCAGATGCTGGTGATATCTGCAGGCATTCGCCCCCGCGATGAACTTGCCAAAGCGTGTGGGTTGGCTACGCATGCCCGAGGTGGTGTGCTCGTTGACGATCACCTTTGCACCAACGATTCATCTATTTTTGCAATTGGCGAAGTAGCCGTTCATAATAATACTATATACGGCTTAGTTGCTCCTGGCTACGAAATGGCAGAAGTGGTGGTACGACAATTAGCAGACCAGCCGCAAAAAATGTTTACTGGGTTCGACATGTCAACTAAGTTGAAATTACTTGGAGTAGATGTTGGCAGCTTTGGCGATGCCTTTGGCGAAACTGTGGGAAGTATTCCCATTGTCTATCAAGACAAAAGGAAAGGGATTTACAAAAGAATCAATTTGTCCGAAGACGGAAAATATTTGTTGGGCGGTATTTTGATAGGCGATGCAAGTCAGTACAGTCTCTTCCATCAAATGGTTGTCAACAAAATGCAACTTCCAGCAGAACCCGAAACGCTTATTATTGGCAGTTCAAACAAAAGTGAAGGCCTAGGGGTAAAAAATTTGCCAGACGAAGCACAGATATGTTCCTGCGAGAATGTGTCCAAGGGCGACCTTGTCAATCAGATCAAAGCGAACAATGTTATTTCTTTGGATGGCCTGAAAAAAAATACCAAAGCATGCACTGGCTGTGGAGGCTGCACGGCAATTGTCAATGACATTTTAAAGCTTACACTTGAATCGTTGGGTCACAAGATCAAGAAATCATTGTGCGAGCACTTCGATTATTCTCGTCAGGAATTATACGATATCATTAAAGTAACAAAAATAAAAACCTATGATGAGCTGCTCAACGCACACGGAAAAGGAGATGGATGCGAAATCTGCAAACCTGCGGTTGCTTCACTTCTCGCCAGTTGTTGGAATGAGCCCATTGTGAAGCAAGACACGATTCAAGATACCAACGATCGTTTTTTGGCCAACATTCAGCGTGGAGGTACTTATTCGGTAGTGCCAAGAGTAGCGGGTGGTGAAATTACACCAGAAAAATTAATGGCAATCGGCAGGATTGCGCAAAAATATAATTTATACACCAAAATCACCGGTGGTCAGCGCATCGATATGCTTGGGGCAAGGGTTGATCAATTGCCTGATATTTGGGAAGAACTGATCGAGGAAGGTTTTGAAAGTGGTCATGCTTATGGCAAAGCACTGCGCACCATCAAAAGTTGTGTGGGCACCAGTTGGTGTAGGTATGGCGTGCAAGATGCTGTTTCGTTTGCAATCTTAATAGAAGACCGATACAAAGGCCTTCGTGCACCGCACAAACTTAAAGGTGCTGTTTCCGGCTGCACGCGTGAATGTGCAGAGGCTCAGTCAAAAGATTTTGGAATTATTGCTACTGAAAAGGGCTGGAACTTGTATGTATGCGGAAATGGTGGGTCGAGGCCGCAACATGCAAAACTATTGGTGACCGATGTGGATAGTGAAATGTGTATAAAACTCATTGACCGTTTTCTAATGTTCTACATTAAAACCGCAGAGCCATTGACACGCACTGCCACGTGGCTTAATAAAATGGAAGGTGGGCTCGATTATTTGAAAGATGTTATCGTGAATGACTCTTTGGGCATTGGCCAAGAGCTTGAAAGTGAAATGAAATTATTGATTTCAAATTATAGTTGTGAATGGAAGGAGGTGGTACAAAACCCAGCCCTCAAGGCGCGCTTTAAACATTTTATTAATGACGATGCTCCTGACCCAACACTTTCATTCGTAGAAATGCGAGGGCAAAAATCTCCGCCCGATTGGAATAATAAAAATAAGAGTTGACCTCACACCTACGCAAATAAAAAACTAGTGTATAAAAAAGCCCTTTCACATGAGCGAACAAAGTGATAATAAAGTGACCACCAAAAGAAGAGAAATTAAAGTCTGGTTTAAGGTGGCTAAGGAAGAAGATTTTCCTGAAAATGGTGGTGCTTGCGTAAAGTATAAAGACGAGCAAATTGCTGTGTTCAATTTTCTGCGAAGGAAAGAATGGTATGCGTGTCAGAATCTTTGCCCCCACAAAAAGCAGATGGCATTGTCGCGGGGACTTATTGGTTCTCAAGGAGGTGAGCCAAAAGTAACATGCCCGTTCCATAAAAAATCTTTTTCACTTGACAGTGGTGCTTGCCTCGGGGGTGGAGAAGATAGTATTTCTGTTTTTCCAGTGAAAGTAGAAGACGGTTTTGTTTACATAGGCTTTCAGGAATAGAGCCGTAAATAGTTTTTAAATTAGGGTCAGCGCAAGTAGGTTTACTTAGCCCACCCTTTGAATTGCGTAAAAAAGATAAACTATAAAAATTACGTAAATTGCTACGTATATGTCATTGACTTTTGAAAAGGAATCAAAATTAACACTTAATCGCTTTAGCCGGTTGGGCACTTGGTACATGCTGGCGCTGAGTTGCATAGCTACGGTAGCGATAATAGGTCAGGTTTTAATTCAAGTCCATTTGAAAAGCCAGTTAAGCGATTCGCGAGTGGTGAATGTGGCAGGAAAGCAGCGCATGTTGAGTCAAAAAATCTCGAAGACGGTCTTACTCTTAAATGAAGAGCAGGGCATGGATGTGAGAAGGAAAATCCTTGAAGATTTGAAATCCAGTGTACACCTGTGGAAGATATCACAAGATGGATTGTTGAAGGGAAATGACAGCCTTGGCCTATCAAAGAATAATAGCGTTTCTGTCATTGCTTTATTTGAAAAGGTGGATGAGCCCTTTATCCAACTGTATGAAAGTGCTAGCATGTTAATTTCATCGCTTCAGAAGAACCCAACAGTTTCCATTGACTCCTTAAAAAATAGCATTGACAATATTTTGATTAATGAATCTCGTTTTCTTTTAGGGATGGAAAACATTGTGCTTCAATATGCCAACGAAGCGCAAGACAAAGTGACCATGTTGAGCAGGTTGGAATATCTTCTCCTTGCGATCTCGCTATTGGCAATTTTGCTTGAACTTATTTTTATTTTTAGGCCTACTACGCGGCAAGTTAATGAAACAGTAAATAAACTCTTTGATTCGGAGACTAACGCAAAGAAGCTTACTAAAGAAGTAATGGCGCTTTATAGCTCTTTGGAAAAATCGTATGAGCAAGTCTCTAATATTAACCAGCCCATTGATAATCCCACCCTATTGGCCAAGAGTGACAAGGGCGGCACAGTATTGTTTATTGTCCCTTCTTTTGCCATGGCAGTCAATAGAACAGTAACTGATGAACCGTTACAGCTTTGTGATCTTTTTGACAAACTAGAGCAGCCCCATGACTGGATGGACGAAGTGATTGATATGGTTTCTGAAGATCGATTTTGGCAAGGTGAAATTCATTTTAAAAATGGACAAGAAAAAGAATGTTGGATGAATGCTTATGTGGTGCCTACCTACAATGCTCAGCACGAAGTAGCCGAACTATTAATGATGGGCTCTGACATTACCTTACGCAAATTAGCCGAGCAAAATTTAGATCAGAAAACAATGGCTGAGATTGAAAAAAAAATAAATCAGCAGAAATTTCGATCCGTACTTATTCTAGAAGGACAAGAAGAGGAACGCAAACGAATTGCTATGGATATCCACGATGGCATTGGCCAAATGCTAACATCGCTCAAGTTTCAAATTGAATCCATTGATCTGACTGCACAAGAGAAGGCATTTCAAAAAATAGATGAAGTGAGACTTCTAACTAAGCAAATAATTAAAGAAGTAAGAAAGGTTACTTTTAATTTAAAACCGCCTGTGCTGGGTGATTATGGATTACAGGCTGCACTCAAGGTATTTACAAAAGAAATAGGGAAACTAATTGATATTAAACTCACCTTTATAACAGAAGAAGAAATTCCGCGCCTTACTCAGAAAATAGAAAACAATATTTTTAGGATAATACAAGAGGCAATCAATAATGCCATCAAATATTCAGATGCCGATGCGATTGAGATTAGTCTTCAGCAAAATAAACACGAGCTCATTTTAATTGTGACGGACAAAGGCAAGGGGTTTAATGAAAAGATTCTAGCCTCGCGAAGCGCTAACATAGAATCGGGTCGCGGTTTTTTTAATATGTATGAACGCACAGAATACATCAATGGAAACTTAGAAGTAAACTCCCAACCGGGCAAAGGGACTAGCGTAATCCTTACGGTACCATTGCATAGTGCGATGGCGGTAGAGTGAAATTAGTATTGTTGATTAGGTATTCGATATTGAATGTTAGATACAGTAAAGGTGAATGAAGTTGAGATCGCATAGAACTAAAAATAATAACACATGCAAAAAATAAACATCGTGTTGGCCGATGACCACGTGCTGGTGCGGAAGGGAATTAAAGCAATGCTGGAGACAGACACAGGAATTAATGTAGTAGGGGAAGCAAGCAATGGAGTCGAAGCATTGGAGGTAGCAAAAATGCTGAAGCCTGATATTTTGGTGTTGGATGTTCGCATGCCTTTGATGACGGGCTTGGAGGCTGCAGCCAAGCTCTATCAGTATGCACCTGTAACAAAAGCTGTTATTTTGTCAATGCACGATTCAGAAGAATATGTACTCCAAGCCCTTGATTCGGGGGCTTACGGATATTTATTAAAGGATACTGACAAAGACGAATTTGTAAAGGCGTTGAAACAAATTCATGAAGGAAGCAAATATTTTAGCGGTGGAGTGTCCAACGTATTGGCTAGCCGCCTGTTGAATTCAAAATCTGTTGGCAAAACTCTTCTTAAAGATAAGTACAATCTATCTAAGCGTGAACGAGAAATATTGAGGATGGTAATTGATGGCAAGCAGAATAAGCAGATTGCGGACACACTTGACAAAAGCGCGCGCACGATCGAAACCCATCGATTCAACATCATGAAAAAATTGGGAGTGAACAATGCCGTTGACATGGTAAATAAAACGGTAAAAGAAAGCTTAGTTTAATTCACCACACAATCTTCAATTTTGCAAGGCAGGTCTGTGAACGGAGTAAATAAATTTTGTCGCTGAAAATTTGTTCTTGCACTTCAAGTGATTCTTAATTCTCACATAGTGAGATTCTTTTCCTAACAGAAGCCAAGCATCTAGGCTTGGCATGAGTTATCCAGTTATCCTGCAATCGATTTTATGTGTATTTCACTCGGTTTAGTAAAATTATTTACGTAAAATTACGTAGATATGAAAATTATTTACGTAATTTGGTACGTAATAAATACTTAATCAATGCATCAAAACTCCACCTCTGCAAAGGCAACCAAAATCAACCTACTAGATTTTAAATCGACCCCTATGCGGGCTTTCCACATTACCTGGATCACCTTCTTCGTTTGTTTTTTTGGGTGGTTTGGAATTGCACCATTAATGCCGATCGTTCGCAAAGACTTGGCGTTAACCCAAGGTCAGATCGGTAATATCATAATCGCTTCCGTATCAATTACAATTTTTTCAAGACTTCTATTCGGCTGGTTGTGTGATAAGATTGGGCCACGGCTTTGCTACTCCATATTACTGATCTTCGGCTCTATACCTGTCATGCTAATAGGCCTCAGCAATAGTTATGAATCTTTCCTACTTTTTCGCCTTGCGATAGGAGTCATCGGTGCCTCCTTTGTAATCACCCAATATCACACGTCCACCATGTTCGCTTCAAATATAGTAGGCACAGCCAATGCAACGGCAGCAGGTTGGGGCAATATGGGCGGAGGAGCAACGCTCATTATTATGCCGTTAATTTTCACCGCCTTCGTTGGTGCTGGTTTTATAAATGAAAGTGCTTGGCGCTATAGTATGGTGGTGCCTGGCGTTGCCTTGTTAATCATGGGCTTCGTTTACTATTTCTTTACACAAGATACACCCGAGGGGAATCTTACGGATATTAAGAAAACCGATCCTACTTACAGGACTAGAAAAGGTGACGAGAAGGGGAGCTTTTGGAGTGCCTGTAGGGATTACCGTGTGTGGGTTTTATTCTTAGCATACGGAGCTTGTTTCGGAATAGAGATAACCATTGATAATATTGCTACGCTTTATTTTGTCGATAATTTTCATCTGGGCCTGAGGGAAGCTGGGCTAATTGCAGGCCTCTTCGGCATGATGAATATTTTTGCCCGCGCTCTTGGCGGAATAGTTGGAGACAAAGCAGGAAAAAAGTTTGGGCTGCGTGGTCGTATTTTAACCGTTGGCATTTTTCTTCTTTTTGAAGGACTGGGAATTATTCTTTTTTCTGGTATGACTTCACTAGTCTGGGCAATCGTTACTTTGCTATTGTTTGCACTGTTCTTAAAAATGTCAAATGGAGCAACGTTTTCGGTTGTTCCATTTATCAATAAAAACGCAATTGGTGCGGTGTCTGGTATTGTTGGGGCTGGCGGTAATGTGGGTGCTGTGATGGCAGGTTTTCTTTTTAAGTCAGAAGAAATCTCATACCGCGATAACTTTCTCTACATCGGCATAGCCGTGATAGTTGTTTCTCTGGTTGCATCAATCCTGAGCATTTCAAAGAAAGTAAGAGAAGAAATTCATGCGCCAGTTTTAATCCGTGAACCGGAATTGAAAGAAGTATTTGCATAATCTTTAAACCCATCAACTTAAAAAAAAGACAATCATAAGCGCTGAGGAAATTACCAGGTGATCTTCTCAAAAAAAAAGTCCCCTTTCGGAACAGCGAATTCTTCCAGGGGACAATCAATTAGTTGTAACACTAAAACATAAAAGTATGAACAAGAAACACTACCCACTAATTTTTGCTTTTCTTTTTTGCTTAGGTTTTTCTCATCAAGCCCAGGCGCAATTTACGGTTTCAGGCCAGGTGCGTACCCGTACGGAAATGCGCAATGGCCAAGGTAATCCCCAAGTAAAAGATACTTTGGCGGCACTTTTCACTTCGCAGCGCACGCGGTTAAATTTTGGTTACTCAGGCTACCGCTTCAAAATTTTCTCGGCCATTCAAGATGTGCGCGTGTGGGGCCAAGATGCCTCCACCATCAATCGCGCCACCTCCGATCCTCTCGATGGACTGCTTATCCATGAAGCTTGGGCAGAAATAAGTTTGGTTGATACAGGCAAAGTGGTAAAAAATTTTTCCTTGAAAATTGGCCGCCAAGAACTGTTGTATGACGATTCACGCTTGTTGGGCAACTTAGATTGGTTGCAACAAGCAA
>JAYVPS010000263.1:0-3721 GCA_043757225.1 Cytophagales bacterium
TTTTAAAATCATTGCCACCATGGCTGTTAAGGATAATCAGTTTATGGATCCCTTGCCGATTTAATACTTCAATCAGGTCTCTGAGCACAATAAGTTGCGTGCTGGGGTTCATATTAATATCAAGCTTTACGTCCCTCTGACCGGTATTTACACCAAAAGGACTAGGGGGTAGAACGATCAATTTTGTTCCTCGTTCCCATGCCAATCGTGCACTTTCTGCAGCGATATATTCAGCTTCAATAATGTCGGTGCCATAAGGCAAGTGGTAGTTATGCGCTTCACAGGCACCCCACGGAAGTACAGCTAAATCAAAGTGAGTGTCTTTGATGTGCTTCCAATTAGTTTCAGCTAAAATGTATTGGCGGATCATGATTTGGCTGTCGAATATAGGCTATAAGTATTAACTAATAGTTTGAAAGATCCATCAATATTTTCTGATTTATCTCATGTACTCCATCAAACTCAATGATCTTGGGATTAATTTTTAGCCGCTCATTTAATTTAAGCATTTCCTGAATGCGATCTTCGGTAATGAACTGATCTTGTTTCCCCAAGACTTCAATTACATCTTTGTATTTGAATAGTTCAGCGCCTTTTTCAAAATTGATGTCGGGAGGAAAAAGTCCTGCCCATAAGATGAGCCGATCAAATTCTACTTGTTGGTTCATCGCCCAACGCACCGCGGTAGCGGCCCCCTGAGAAAATCCGAAGAGGGTAGTTTTAATTTTTCTGTCTCCTATTTCCTTATGGTGAATGCCGTTTAAATAAGCAACATAGTTTTCAATATCTGTCAGCCGGTTTTCGCGTGTCATCCAACTCGCTCCAATTCGCCCTTCATTGCCTTGAAGATAATAATGGGATAGGCCTTCGGGGGCAATCACACAAATTTCCTTCTCAGTAAGACTTTTGAATTTCGACACAAAGAATTGGGCAAGTTGTCCATAGCCATGAAGCACCCACCATACTTGCTTGGTGTTGGCGTTTAGTTCTCCCAACTTATAGTACCGGGCCTTAAATTGAAAATCTATGTTTTCGAAGTTCATATTGGTGTTGAATCAAAAAAAAACCTTGCTCATGGGCAAGGTTTTTTTTGATACTTATCGTTAGGCTATCTCTTAAATCCTAATGCACTTCCGCCACATTTGCCGGTAGAGCCATCAAATGTATATTGAATGTAGTAGATGCCAGTTGCGTTGCAAGGATAAGCAATAGCCGAAATAAACTGACCGTTGATTTTGCTGCTTGCTACTTTGTTTCTTCCGGAGTCAAAAATGGTTACTACAATGCCATCAGTAGTCGCACCATTAGCGCACAGATTAATCATGTATTGCGTGCCTTTGGTGAATACATAACTGTATTCCACCTTTTCTTTGCCACCTTCACCATCTACTTTGTAGCTTTTCAGAAAATTAAAACCAGAGGCCAATTTAGGGATACAGGCATTGGCAAAATTATCAGGGTTACACTGCCCAATAAGTTCGGTGGTGCTTGCGCCAAGAACGGACACAAAAAGTGTTAAAAGAATTGCCTTTTTCATACGCTTAAAAAGTTCGGTTAATATTAACTGATGATCTTATTTCTGATGGAATTCGTCAACGATGTAATAGCTGCAATATCCTTATCGGTGATATTAATTGTGGTGGTGCTATTGTCTTCAATTACGGCAACGCCATCTACAATTTTCATAGTTGACTCTTTGTAAGTGTAGATAATATTGATCTTATCGAAAGCTACTTTTAGGTCACTTAGGTCTTTCAATAACGATGCCATATTTTCGTCATCCTTGTAAAAAGAAAGAAGCAGCACGATTTGTTCTAAAATGATCTTTTGCTCCCCAATTTTCTCCTGTAAGTTCTTGTTTTTTGGATCTTTTGCAGCTACTTGACAGGTGATCTGCATAGCCTCTACCCAGCCTCCAGTTAAAAGTAATACGCTTAAGTTAGCTCGGCTTTGGGTTTGTAGATAGTGATTAATACTATTGAAGTTTTGGGTTGTTATAAGAAGCAAGGAATCTAAATTTTTGCTGTTGGCGGCTAAGCGGGCAATGGTTTCGATATCAAAGAATTGACCAATATTTAGGCCATCGGCTAACGATTTGATTGAAGTTAGGTATTTGATGCCGTCTTGGTTTTGCTCGTAAATATTGGTATAGCCCAAATCAGTGCCATAAACTCCCAAATTGAGGGCTTTTTTGTAGTTACTGTTGTATTTGGACAGGTTATCAGCTGTATTAAGAATGTTGGAGTTGTATTTAGTGCCAGATTCTTTTAAAAGTACCGAAATCTCTAGAGGACTCGGGATTTGTTGAAGAATACTGTTAATTACCTCTTCATCAATAGTGGTTCCTTTAGTCTGCACAGAGTCCAAGCTCTTGAGAAATGCCTGATCATCTGGCTTTTTCGAAGAGCAAGCAGCCAAGACCAGCACAATCAATCCAATGGATAAAGCTTTCATATCTACACTTGTTAGGTTACAAAATTAAGAATTCAACGTACGTTACCAAACCTTTACTTTCGTTTAAAAGGCTTAGTCAATTTATTGGGAAGATTTACTTTCCCAGATGCTTCTACTAATTTCCTTAGCCATTCAAAATATAATGATATATAAAATAACAAGGTCATGACCCAAATTACCAAAACATTGAATAAATAGGTGCTAACAGATTGGCCAAATAGGTTTTTTGTTGGTAAAAAGAAGGCGGTGCGGTAGTCAACTGCACTTTTGGGGCTTGGATCTTGGAATATAGGATTAATTTGCTGGATTAGCTGACCATCGTATTCCAAAAGTCGCTGCTTTACGTTCACATTTTTTACCAGATCGGCCAGACTTTCGTTGTAATGCACATTTTTTTCATCATTAATATTAAATCCCTTCTTCTCATAAAAAGCCATTTTTTTCTCAGCTAAGTCCACGTTTTTATTGGATATTTTCTGATAATTCTTTTTGTAATCATCCAAATAGGCATCTAACACTCCGCCTCTTATTTTGGTGTAGTTTTGAAGTGAGAATTCTTTGCTAAAATCTGTATTCTCCATCCCGGGCTTAAAAGGCTCGTTCTTCAGGTTGTCAATAAGGATAGTAAGGTTGGCAGCCACAAGATTCTTAATTGAATCATTTTTTGATTCGAAGTTCTGAAGCACAAATAGGTTACGCCTTTTTAGTTCATCTGCCATATAGGCGGCTTTAAAGTCTGCTTTTGACTCTTCTTTGTGATATTGGAAATAAGTCTTTTCGTAGTCGTTATTGGTGAATTGATAAGTTGCTAACGCTTCATACGCCCACCGTGAAGCCATAAGGTCTGCAATAAAAGGCACCTTTCCCCTTGTAGAGATGAGGTTATTCAGTTTGTCAAAATTGAAAAGCAAGCCACTTAAGATCATCTGTGGGATGAGTAAGAGTGGAATCATTACATAAACCGTTACGGCCGAATTAAAGGCTGAAGAAATGTTTAGCCCTAATACATTAGCGAAACATGCGGTAGTAAAGAGCACAAACCAAAAAGCAAAGGTCATTCCGTGGATTTCTAAAATTAGATTTCCAATGATTACGAAAGTTAAGGTTTGAATGGCCGATATGAGAAACAAAATTGAGAGTTTGGATACCAAGTAGCTGTTCCAACTTAAATTCAAAAACGATTCTCTTTTTAAAATTTTGCGGTCGCGGATAATCTCTTCTGCACTTACAGTTAACCCCATGAATAGCCCTACGATAATGGACATGA
>JAYVPS010000264.1:0-3716 GCA_043757225.1 Cytophagales bacterium
GCGAAAGCAGTTTTTTTATTCATAGCTTTGATTTGGCCTAAAGCTATATGAATCAATGGCTTGTGAGGGTTTCAGCCTAATAAATGTCCATTAAGCCGACATTTAATTGAAATCAACGCTTTTATTGAGCAAGGAAAGATTGATGTTAACACCTCAACTGCGGCCATTCGTGTCATTAAAGAATACAATCGATTAATGAGCAAATCTAATTTAGTGGCTTCGATTAATTAATCTTGAGGAGCTGTTTTTTGTGTTTGATATGGAAATAGACCATAGAACATAAAATCAGAATAGTGCCCACGAAAGAAATAAAATAACCGCCAGAAATAAAAAAGTTTAGCCAACTGATTTGAGCATATCCAAACTCTTTGAAGAAGAGCACACCCACGCTACCCAAATACCCAAATGAGTCGGCTACATACATAATGAAGCCAACAGTGCTGGTGTATTTAAAGGCCGCAATTAATCTGTCAAAGAAAATGCTGTTGAATGGAATGTAGCCTAGGTACAAACCCAATCCAACCAATGTCATCCAAAGTATCGGGCTTATAATGGTTTGTTGAAAGAGATAATTGGATACTCCAATTAGAATCATTCCCAATGCGATGATAATATGGTTTATCATCAGCGCCAGTTGGTTATTCTTGATCAACATTAATGTGCCCATGCAAAAAAGAACCGCAAATGAGACCGGTACCTCGGTAGAAGTGTAAATTGAAGGATTGTTCCCCATCCCGAGCGACTTCCAAATCTCCGCGGAGAAGTTGTCTCTGAAATCACGGAATGCAGTAAGCATTACATAGGCTAAAACGAAAAGTATAATACCCGGTAAAAATGTAGCTGTAAATTTTCTGCGCTCCTGCGCATTCATAGGAGCACGCTTGGTGCGAAGTTGTTCATCAACTTCAGTAGGAGGGGGAAGTTTATCCAATAAGAACAAAAAAAAGAGCAATGGTAAAAAAAATAAACAGCTCGCCACAAAAGGCATCCAGTATTCAGATACACCCCAATCGCGCATAATAAAAGCACCTACTGATCGGCATAAGCCAGCCGAGAAAATGAAACTCACTGCCAGGGATGCGCCTAATACTTCCGTCATTCGCCTCCCTTCCAAATATCCGAACACCATGCCCCATACCATGCCCAATGGCAATCCATTGGTGAAAAGAAAAATGAAATTGTAAGGTGGCGGTACCAACGCGAATAGCAACCACGAGACTCCGGCAATGCTTACCATTAATAAAATTCCAAAGGAACGCGAAGTAGCTTTTAATTCTGAGATGATTTTGATTCCAATAAATTTGGATAGTGCATACCCGACCACTTGGAATGTTACGAGCCATATTTTATAGCCGATTCCCATAAAGACCAATCCTTCAAAGGTTGCAACTGAAAATGTTTTTCGGAATGCATACACACATGTATACAAGCAAAAGGCGGCAAGTGAAGCGTAAATAGTAAACCAAATTCCGTGCGAGTTTTTTAACCAGCGGGTGATAGGATGTTCAGTGGATTTCAAAATAGTATTCCATTTTCGTTAAAGTTAAATGGTTTCCACTTACTATCATCAATGGCATAGATTTTTTTTAAGTTTTTATTTTTTAGCAGGCCGAGCAGTTGAGGAAATTGATTAGCCAAATCATCTGGATGATGCGCATCTGAACTGAGGGTTACAGGAATATTTTGTTCGATCAGCAGATCAATGATCCAAGGACTAGGATAAGGGGTCGTTGATTTTTTCTGGTAGAGACCGCGCGTGTTGATTTCAACGATCATCCCGGCTTTCTTTATGGCCAAAATTGTTTTCACCACTTCTTTCTGATACCAATTTTCTGATTCATGGAAAAATTTATTATCTAAATTTTGTATCTTGATTTTGTCTAAGTGACCAATAATTGTAGGGGGAGAGATTTTGATCATCTCGCGGGTCAACTCAAAGTAGCGGGTAAAGGCAGCTTTAAAATTATTTTTGAAGATTTTTTCCAGCCCATCTAAAAATAGAGTATGCATCCCATCAATCTCCCAAGGAGTACTATCTGAGAATTCATCTACGAAATGAATCGAGCCGATGGTGTAGTCTAGTTTATTTTCAAAATCGTTCGGGTTAATTCTGTTGGGGATAAAATCAACCTCAAGACCGACATATATTTGAAGGTATGTGGTGGTTTCTTTCAACAACTTTATTTCTTGGAGGTATGCATTAAGGTTTTCATTTTTCATACACCAGGCACATTCGAACGGTACGGGTGCGTGGGATGAAAACCCTAGGGAAATGAAATTCTTTTCTTTGGCACTTTTGATGTAATCGGATAGCGAGCCTTTGCCATCGCAATAGGTATTATGAGAATGATAGTTGAACCACATAGTTTATTTAGTTTATGATTCCGGAATTACTTTATCCAAAGGCGCAAACTTGTAGCGTCAGCTGTTAAATCAAGAATCTAAATTACAAATCGAAAATCATTTTAATGCTCCTTTCTGCATACCCTGCACCCGATGTCATGCCTTTTCCTCCGATGCCCGTGCGGATATGAATTTTATCTTCAATGTCAATCTCAACGATACCTTTATCAGGGTGCTGTGAATAGAATCCTGACCAGGTAGAGGCTATTTTATCTAGTGGGAAGGAGATAATTCGCTTTGCCTCTTGCAACATAAGTTGATTAATATATTCATTTTGAGAAAAACCCAGATCGTCACTATTGGCTACACTGGCATACTCGTGTGAGTCACCGATGATAATTGAGCCATCAATTGCTTTTTTAAATAGAATGTGAATTCCCCATTTCTTAAGTTCCTCTAAATGTGATGGGGTTTTGATAGTTAAATAGGAAGGACACTCCTGGAACGATTCATACCTTCGAATGGAGAGGCCAGTTAAAATGTTTCCTTCGAGTTTTACTTCGGGCATCTTTTGAGTTCTCATCATTTGCAATTTGCTGATGATGATACCACTTTCGAGAAACAATGATGGAAATAATAATTTAAACTCACCCCCATTGCAAACAACTACTTTGTCAGCAGTAAGTTCTTCTTTTTTATTAGAGATAATCTTTACTACTCCTCCTGAAACATAACAATCTATGATGGTAGTTAAAGGTTTGTATGTTAAGGTATGAAAGCGTGCGGTGCAGTATGTGAGAAGTCGATGAATTAAAAATTCGGGTTCAACACTCACTTCCTCAGGAAAGAACAAAGCCTCCCTACAATACTTCTTTTTGAGAACAGGCCAATTTTGAATGCATTGTTCTTGACTAAGTAGCGTGTTTTTATAGTCTTTGGAATCCATTAAGGACTTTAATTCATGCAAAAGTCTTTGTTCATCATCGTTAGAAGCAACGTAAACACTCCCGTTGTTTCTTACAGAGAGTTCAAATTCTGATTGAATTTGTTGATAAAGCTTTGTTCCTTTCACCCCGTATTCAAACCACTTCCCACTCATCCCGGAAGGCACTATTTGACCAAAATTTCTAACTGTAGCATTTACCGGATATTGATCTCTTTCCGTTAGCAAGACTTTCTTTCCCACTGCAGCTGCATGATAGGCATGAAAGGTTCCTAAAATTCCGGAACCGACAACGATGAGGTCAAAGTGAGATTTCATATTTCTTTTTGGGTGCCATCAAATTTCGATTAAATGTTTTATCTCAGCGCATGGTGAGAACATAATTTTGAAATATTTTATTCTTCTTCGGTGGTATGCACCCTATTTTAAC
>JAYVPS010000265.1:0-45031 GCA_043757225.1 Cytophagales bacterium
CGCCCCAAGCTGTTACTAACTTATCGGTATAGTGGTGTTCCATATTCAAAAGTAAGACACTATGGCGTATTTATTTCCTACTGCAAAATCTGGGTTAAATCGATTTCGGCTTAGAAAGAAGAGAACTGAATTGTAGAAAATAGATTGAGTGTTTGAAATATATTCCACAAATTGACGGCAATACTTTGAGTAAATGGTCTTAAAAAGTGTTGAGTAAGGAGATCACGTGGAACAATCACCAACATTGATCTGGCAGCTGTGTTCTCGCAAATTCTGCCTAAACTATATGATAGAAGTTTTGGATTTCGCATTCTTAATTTTCAGATATTTCTTAGAACCCAAATCTTTTGACAACTTTGTTCTCTCAAATAAAAAACAACTATAACGACAAAAAGCACTGGTTATCATCAATTAATGACAAGTGTAAATCAACCATCATCAAGATTTAAAAGCGCAATAAAATGAAAGCAATAGTTTATACGAAATATGGTCCACCCGAAGTTGCTCAATTAATGGAGGTTAACAAACCTAAACCGGGTGACGATGAGGTATTAATTAAAGTATATGCTTCTACAGTAAATAGAACTGACTCTGGTTTTCGCAGCGCTAATTATTTTATTTCACGATTTTGGACTGGCCTTTTAAGGCCAAAGTATTCAATTCTGGGTTGTGAATTTGCAGGCATAATTGAAGAAGCAGGCAAGCGTGTTACCACTTTCAAAATAGGAGACAAAGTTTTTGGCTTTAATGATAAAACTTTAGGAGGGCATGGGGAATATTTAACTATTGCCGAAACTGCTTCGATCACACTTTTACCTAAAAACCTATCCTATGATGTAGCTGCTGCAATAACGGAGGGAGCTCATTATGCGCTGTGTGATATTAGAGCAGCCAAAGTAACGAGTGGACAAAATGTTTTAGTTTATGGCGCTACTGGTGCTATTGGTTCTGCTGCCGTGCAATTATTAAAATATTTTGAAACAAATGTTACAGCCGTATGCAATACAAAAAATACAGAACTGATAAAATCACTTGGTGCCGATAAAGTAATTGATTACCTAACAGAGGACTTATGAACTTTAGTGCTAAAATGCGCCACATCGCCAAGCTGCGCTATTTGACCGCACGCATTCTAATTGTAAATACTTGGAACAAGAAACCGAAAACAGAAAAAAATGATGTTACAACATGAAGAGTTAATTGACTTATTAAGGCGAGCCTATTCAGCAGAAAAAGCTGCAGCATTCGCTTACCAAGGCCATTCGGGATCCGTAAAAGACATATCAGAAAAGGCGGCAATAAAACAAATTGAAATTGACGAATGGAATCATAGAAAGGAAGTGCTTGCAATTATGCAAAAGTACAACATCCCTATATCAAGATATTATGAGATTCAATTTCACATTATCGGAAAATTAATTTCAATTTCCTGCTACCTAATTGGTTGGTTTATGCCTTTTTATTTCGCAGGGAAATTAGAAAGCGGAAATGTATGCGAATACTTTAGAATGATGCAATTTTTCCAAGAACTTGGCATAACTGATCACAATCAAATTTTATACGAAATGGGTATTAAAGAAAAAGAACACGAAATATATTTTCTTAGCAAAATCGAGAATAAAAAAATGCTTCCGGTCTTTCAAAAGATATTTTCTTGGGGAAATCAAAAAAGCTCTAATGATGTAGATCTTGACAACAAATATCCGATTGAAGAATCAAGTGCTTACTGTAAAAAATAAATCTAACCAATACTAACCTTTTGTTCCTGTTGCGGCTAGAAAGAGGTCAGCTCCTTAACAAACGAACAAATTGTAATAGATTCCCAAGTTCCTCAAAGATTTTTTTCACCTTCAACAAAATATACCTACTCACTTGTTTTGTGCCTTCTTGCGCTTGATATCCCAAATCAGAATAAAATTTCTCGAGATACGAATGAGGACTAAGGCTTAACGCTCTAACATTTTTCTTTTTGGCAATTTCTTCTAAGTGCATCACTACCTTTTTTCCAAGGCTCATGCCACGAAATTGCTCTTTTACGGCACTCCTTAACAGCACTCCTTCATCGCTGTTAATCGTCCACTGGCGATGGGTTCAGGATTATTTTCAGCCTACGCGAGAACACGAAAGCTGCGCTCATCGCCTCCATCCAAATCCAATTCTTGGGGAAAACCTTGCTCTTCAGTAAAAACTTCAAATCGCACTTTTTGAGTGCTCAAAATATCTTCGGGTGAAGAGGCGACTTTGAAGGTGACCTTATTCATTTTCTAAAATATATGGATTGCTATTCCGGTTGTAGAGATTAGTTTTGCAAATGCTTTCATAGCCGTTAGACTGAAAACCCAATCGAATAACTTTAAAATATCAAGAGATGCAAAATGCCTCCATTATTTTTCACTACTTCCCCCAATTGACAGAAAAGCAAAAGGAGCAGTTTACCCAATTGGGTCCTTTGTACGCAGACTGGAATGAAAAAATAAATCTCATCTCCCGTAAGGACGTTGAGAACCTATATATCAACCACATATTGCATTCTCTGGCTATTGCCAAAATAATTGATTTTAAACCGGGCACAAGTGTATTGGATGTAGGTACCGGTGGCGGTTTTCCCGGCATTCCGTTGGCTATTCTTTTTCCTGAAACAAAATTTCATTTAGTAGATTCAATCGGTAAAAAGATTACCGTAGTCAATGCAATAGTGGAAGCACTTGGTTTGGTAAATGTGAAGGCCGAACAAATCAGAGCCGAACAACTCAAAGGAAAATACGATTTCGTAGTCAGTCGGGCTGTAACCAGAATGAAAGAATTTTATGATTGGGTGAACAATAAAATCAGAGATAAGTCCCTTCATCCTCTTGACAATGGTATTTTGTATTTGAAAGGTGGCAACTTAGACGAAGAGATGAGTGAATTAAAAAAGCGTTATAGCCTTTACGACTTGACCGAGTATTTCAAAGAAGATTTTTTTGAAACCAAGAAAGTTGTTTACATGCCCGTTTATAACTAAGCACAAATTATGATTCACGATTGTGTACCTATCTCGTCAGGTACTTTGTAAATCTTAACTCCTAACTGTTTTCTCCTAAATAAAGCCCTGCATAGGTTGCTGTAATGCAAAGGACCAGACTTAACACAATGTAAAGAAGCGAAGTGAAAGTAAACCCTTGCTGGATAAGTGAAATGGTTTCTGAACTAAATGTTGAGAATGTGCTGAACCCACCGCAGAAACCAACCGTCCAAAATAAACGAGCACCGGGCGAAATGAGTTGTTTGTGATCGGCCAGGCCGATGATTAATCCAAGAGCAAAGCACGCCAGTATGTTGGCAACTAACGTACCATAAGGAAAATGATGCTGATGAAGGGAAGCTACCCACTTCCCCAACGAAAAGCGAACGGCACTTCCCAATCCTCCTCCTATAAATACCAAAATTAAGTCTCTAGTCATTAATACATGATTCTTGATAATCCTTGCCTAACTATTCTCAACAATCATTTTTTTCACCGCTTCAAAGGTTTTTTCCTTTAAACTTTGAATATCATTTGAAGTCATTCCTGCTACGGGAATCTCATCACCTACAATAACCTTAATAATGCCGGGGTGCATTTTTACAGTTCCGGGAGGCATCAACAGGCCTGCACCAACGACTGCTAACGGCAGAATGGATTGTTGGGTATCAACAGCAACACGAAATGCTCCTTCCTTAAAAGGTTGTATTAATTCTTTGCTGCGGTTTTGTGTTCCCTCAGGAAAAATTAAAATGGGAATATTGTAAGCAAGCGTTTTTTTGAGAAGGTTAAGGCTCTTCTTTCTACTTTGAGAATCGCTTCTATCTACTACTGCACTGGTAGCTCTGGTTACCCACCCAAAAACAGGAATCTTTAATAGCTCCTTTTTTGCCAGCGGCCTATATTGTCCTCGAATCATTAAAGTAATACCCGGCAAATCCAAAAATGAAGTATGGTTGCTGACATAGATGTATGCTTTCTGTTTAACGATTTTCTCTCGCCCTATCATTTCGTAACGTATGAAGGTTAGCTTACTAAATATCCAAGACCAGAGTTTCATAAAAAAGTAAGTGACCGATACCGCCCTTGGTCCAAAGAAAGCAGGCAGCACAATGCCGGGAAGGAATAAAATCATAAAAGAAGCGAATACAAGCAGCACCCAAGCCTGATACAGGCGCATGAGCAGGGAATTTATCAATTTCACAACAAGCCGAATTTGTCTTAAGATATTCTTCTAATCAACGCCATATAAAAGCCATCAAACCCTTCAGATGGAAAAACACTTTTTTGTTTAAGTAGTTCAAATTTTCCTATATGGGTTTCTAAAAATTTTTGCACTTGAGCTTCGTTCTCCGAAGGAAAAAGGCTGCAAGTAGAATAGACCATCATTCCACCCGACTTCACCATGCTGCAATAGTCTGTAAGGATATGTTGCTGGAGTTCTTTGGCCCGTTCAATAAATTCAGTGGATAATTTCCATTTAGCATCGGGGTTTCTTTTCAAGACACCTAATCCTGAACAGGGAACATCCAGCAGCAGCCGATCGCATGAGTTTTCCAACCTCTTAATAGTTTTGGAAGAATCGATCAAGCGAGCTTCTATGTTAGTAGCGCCAGCCCTTCTGGCTCTTTTTTTGAGTTCTTCTAATTTCCACTCCTCTGTATCTAGAGCAATAATGCGTCCTTTGTTTTCTAATAATGAAGCCAGGTGTAATGTTTTGCCTCCGGCACCAGCACAGGCGTCTACTACCCTCATGCCGGGGCTCACCTGCAAAAATGGAGCGATGAGCTGGGAGCCGGCATCCTGAACCTCAAACAAACCATCTTTAAATTGTTGACGGGTGAAAATATTTTGTCGCTGCTCAAGGATGAGGGCATCAGGAAATCCGGTTGGTGCGTCTGATAAAATATCCTCTTCTTCTAACTGCTGTTTCAATTCTTCCCGTGAAATTTTCAAGGTGTTCACTCGTAAAACAACTTTGGCCTCTTCGTTCATGGCTTCCAATTCTTTCTCCCAAGCCTTGCCAAGTTCTTTTTCGCCAGCTTCATCGAGCCAATCGGGAATGGACTCCCGAATTTTTCGATTAGATTTCACATCTTCATAAGCCGCTCGGATCTTTTTAGGGTTGAGTCCCTCAAATTCTTCCCAATCCGGAAATTCAGTTTTGTTCCAAATACACCAAACACCCAAAAGCTTCCAATAATCAGTTTCATTTGCTTGAGAAAGCTCGGCAAACAGCCGTTGCCAACGCACGGTGTCATATATTGTCTCCGCAATGAAGCGTCTGTCACGTGCACCCCATTTGGGATTACTCTTCAGAATCTTTTCTATCACCTTGTCGGCATACTTCTTTTCCGCAAAGATTTGCTCCAATCCCTGGATCACCGCTTCACATAAATTTCGGTAGAGTTTCACCTTTGCTTTTTTTTACGGAAATTTAGCCACGTTTTACCACATTACCGCATCGCAACCATGAAACACCTTAACCTCACCACGTTGATTTTTCTGTTGACAACCTCCTTTGTTTATTCGCAATCGTGGCTTGAGAAGACCTTAAAAAAGGAAGCCAGCAAAACAAGTGATGAGCAAACATTGAAACTGGATTCTATTGACTTCGATTTTGCCATGTCTGTCAATGAAGGAACCAGCCTTTTTGATATTGCGCAAAAGGATGAGAAAGGAGCCAGAATTTGGAAATTAGCAAAAGATGAAACAACTAAAACCAAGGTGGATGAGGCCAGAGAAAAATTAAGAGACGCAACTATTCAATACGAAGTACGAAGTTTTAAGTTGGCACAAGAAACGCTGCTGGATGCCAAGGCCTTTATGGAAACCAATAGCCTGACTAATGAGATAATCTATTTGCGATGCATTACAAGTCTTGGTGTGATGGGTTTATTTCAAGGTAAGAACATTGAAGCGGAGCAATACATCTCCTATGCCCTTGATCAAAGTAACCAAGTCTTAGGTCAACAAAGTGCCGCTTATGCGACTAATCTAAATAGCCAGGCTAAATTGAATCAACTGAATGGTAAGTATAATGAAGCTGAAAAAGATTTTGACGAAGCTACCCAAATTATCACAAAGGTCTTTGGCGAACAGAGTACACAGTTTGCAATCATATTGAATAATAAAGCCATGCTGTATCAAGCGATGGGCAGATATCCAGAAGCAATTGATTTAATGAAACGATCGGTAGTTGCAATAGATGCCGCGCCTAAAAAAACAGGACAGGGAAAAAAATCGTTTGACAGCCGTAAGTTCCTCTCCAACCTGGCCTTTGCTTATCAGTTATCAGGAAATCTGCCGGAGTCTGAAAAACAATTTTTAGTAATTAAGGATATTTTTGAAAATCGATTACAAAAGGGTAACCCTGAATATGCCGGTCTTCTTAATCAATTGGGTATTCTCTACATTCAAATGGGCAAGATGGATCAGGTTGAAGCGCTTCTTAAGAAATCAGCCGAAGTTTATAAATCGAATTTTAAGGAGGACAATCCATCATTTGCGAAAACTCAAAATGATTTGGGGAATTTTTATCGCATGCAAGGCAGGCTTGCAGACTCAGAAATGCTGCTGTTGAAGGCAGCTGACATTCGCAAGCGAATACTTGGCGAAGGCCATCCTGATTATGTAAAGTCGGTGGAGAATTTAGGCATTCTTTATTGGAAGAAAGGTGACCTGGCAAAAGCCTATCCTTTTCTTCATGAAGCAGCCGATAAATCGTTGGACTTTATCAATAGTTACTTTCCTCCCATGAGCGAGGCGGAGAAAACAAAATACTGGGATATTCTACAACCCCGGTTTCAACGCTTTTATAATTATGCCATCGAGGCAAGTGCCACAAACCCCGATCTATTGAAAGATGTTTTTAATTATCAGATTGCTACCAAGGCATTGCTTTTAAATTCAACCAACAAAATAAAGAAGTCAATTTTGGCAAGTGGCGATCAATCGTTGATTAATGATTATGTTTTATGGATCACTCAGAAGGAAACATTGTCTCGTTATTATTCACTTTCCAAAGAAGAACTCCAACAGCAAAAAATTGATCTGCAGGTTTTAGAAAAGCAAGCCAACGCCACTGAGCGTTCTCTTTCACAACGCTCTTCCGACTTCTCTCAACAATTTTCAGAAGAAAAAATTGATTTTAGTCAGGTCGGTTCGTTGCTGAGTGATACCGAGGCCGTATTGGAAATTATTCGCGTCAGAACCTTCGATAAAGATTTCACAAATGATTCAAAATATGTTGCCCTTGTGCTTACCAAAGGATTATCAATTCCTAAAATGGCTTTACTTGACAATGGCAATCAATTGGAGACCCGGTATGCCAAGTTTTATAATAACTCCATCCAACAAAAATCAGCTGATGACTATTCTTATGATCAATATTGGGCTCGAATTGAACCACTGATGGTGGGTAAGAAAACAATTTACCTATCACCCGATGGCGTATACAATCAAATTAATGTAAATACCCTAAAGAAAAAAGAGAGTGACTTTGTTTTGAATCGGTTTGATGTGGTGGTAATCGGTAACTCGAAGGACTTAATCGCTATCAAAAAGAAGAAACCATTAACTGCCAAGAAGGATGCTTTTCTTCTTGGGTTCCCAGATTATGCAGGAGCCGCAGTGCCATTGCCCGGAACGAAAGCGGAGATTGAAGGGATCAATAAAATTCTAATGGCGGTTGGTTACAAAACTACTCTTCGCCAGCAGCAAGCAGCTACCGAAACAGTTTTAAAATCCGTGAAGGGTCCATTGGTAATGCACATTGCCACGCATGGATATTTTTTGGCAGATACGGATTTGCAAGGTGGCGATGCATTGAGTGTGAATGCGGAGAGCGCAAAAAATAACCCATTGCTTCGTTCAGGATTAATTTTAGCCGGTGCAAATAAAAATACAACTGACGTGGATCTTGCAAGCAACGACAATGGAATCCTTACCGCTTATGAAGCCATGAACTTATCGTTGGATGGAACTGACTTGATCGTACTTAGTGCTTGTGAAACAGGATTGGGTGATGTTAGAGCCGGGGAAGGGGTTTATGGTTTGCAACGTGCCTTCTTAGTAGCCGGGGCCAATGCGTTGGTGATGAGCCTTTGGAAAGTGGACGATGCTGCCACACAACAATTGATGATCAACTTTTATACCAACTGGACAAAAGGTAGCAACAAGGCAAAAGCTTTCAAGCAGGCTCAACTGCAATTAATGACAAAATACAAAGACCCCTATTATTGGGGCGCATTTGTAATGATGGGGATGTGATGGCTACTATCTAATCTTAACATTTTATCAAATAGAAATGAGACGATTGTACTACAGTTTTGTGATTTTAGGGCATGGCCAAGCGAAACGCAAGGCCACCGGGCTTTGCGCTCCAAGTCCGTCCACACACACGCCCAACACACTTCGGGCTTTGCGCTGCAATCCCTTGCCCGCTTGCGCATGGTTAAGCCATTCTTGCAAAACTGTCGTACACCCAATGAGACCTATATTAACGCTTATTGCTTTTCTTATAGCTACGATATCAATAGCACAATCAGCCGGAAAAATTGAAATGAAAAAGAACTTTTGGGGAGTTAAGTTCTATCAGGATGGAATAGCGTTGGGCACACCAAAGAACGTACTCTTGGCCATGCGAAAAAACGAACCTGCTGCCAATGAATTTGGAGGAGCCATTTCAAATTATAACGCTACCATCCTTTTTAGTGCAGTTGGTGGGTTTATGATAGGGTGGCCGATTGGTCAATCAATTGCAGGAAGAACCCCCCAATGGGGTTTAGCTGCTGGGGGTGCAGGCTTGGTTGCTATCGGTTATTCTTTTGAAAGAACTTTTACTAGAAGAGCCAAAAAAGCAATCGATTTGTATAACAACAGTAGCCCTACAAGCTATGCACCACGATTAAAAGTTTCTATAAATTGCGTGGAGTTTAATCTTGCCTACAAATTTTAATCCTCCCTCTGACTTTGGGAATGCACCGTAGGGCATCTCTAAAAACCTTCGAAGTCGTCTTTGCGAGGTCGTCTCGACCGAAGCAATCCCCCGTTTAGACTCCGAACGCTGGATTGCTTCGCTCCGCTCGCAATGACGGTTAGCTTTTTAGAGATGTCCTATATCTAATCCAACCCAATCATCATGAATGCTCCCCAATAAATCGGATCGGGATATTCGGTACGCAATTCTTTTTTAGCATCCACAAAACTCTGCCTCAAGTTATTGGTCGTAAGCCATTTTTTGTAAAAAGTAAGAATCAGTTTTTGCGTAGCATCATCGTCTACTTTAAACATACTCATGATCAATACCTTTGCGCCTGCAACTAGAAAAGCCCGCTGCAATCCATAAACGCCTTCTCCGTTTGAGACTTCCCCCAGTCCCGTTTCGCAGGCGCTTAAAACAACCAGATCGGTTTTGTCGAGGTTTAGGCTCATGGCTTCGTAAGCGGTAAGGATCCCGCTCTCAATATTATAATTGTAGTTCGTTTTAGCAAGCACATCACCTGCACCTTTCAACAAAAGCCCTGTTTTCATCAATGGATTTTCAACGAGCATAGCTTCACTGTCGGTCATTCTTTTTGCATCTTCCTCCTTGATGGCAGGGGTAGTAAATCCGTGAGTAGCGATGTGAAAAATTTTTGGGCTATCCATTTCCTTCACTCGCTCTTCGGTGGCAGAGGTTTCTAAATACTCTGACGTTTTCCATCCCTTTTGTTTTAGTAGTTGCTCCAGTTCATTCACTTCCTTTTCCGTTCCGGGTAAGGATGGGATTTTGCGCTCAGATGTAGCCAACAAATAGAAACTTGGATTGCCAAACATGGTAGCGGTATTGCTGGGCACCCCTGCTTTTGCTTTCACCTTTTTCAAATAAAGATCTTTGGTATTGCTCACGATAACAATATTCGAATTGTCAATAACGTATTTACCATCAGGTGTGGGTATGGCCTCTAAGTTTAATTGATTGTAAACCCCATCTGGCGATAGGTAAATGGTTGTGCTAAGGCCAATTTCCTTTTGGATGGGTTCCCAAAATACTTTATATGAAGCGTTGTCAGCGACATGACCTGTCATACAGTTTCTAAAATACTTATAAAACCTTGTTTCCATTCGGTAGCCTTCGGGTAGCTCAATCACCTTAGGCCGTGCATTGTCATTTTTAACATACATGGCTACATAGATTATTGAATCCGTAAATGTGTGATTGAAGTGGCGATAGCGCACCATTTCGATAGCGACTTCATTTTTATTGATCGCCTTTTGCACATTCTCATAGGTGATTTTCTTATTCTCAAAACTCTGTCCAAATAATTCTGATTTTTCGCTTAACATCCTTTCGAGTTTTTCAACTTCAACATTTAGTGCCGTTGGATCAATGGCGTTCTGCGCCAATTGTTCGGTACTCATGGATAAGACGTTTGTTAGAAATTCTTTCTTCTTCATCCATTGGCTATAGGTTGCCTTCAAATTTTCATCTGAACTGTTCAATATCCGTTCACGAATTTTTATTGAGGAGCTCAAGAGCAATGCTTTGGTAAGCAATTGATAGTTGTACACTTTACCGCTTAGGTCTCTGAAATCTTCCAGCTGGCCAAAAGCTAAGGTGTTATAAAATTCAAAATCTACTTTAATGGTATTCCAATACTTTGCTTTTTCACGCTCACTAAGAGCGGGAAAATATTGCTTTATAAAGCCCTCGTAGTTCGTCAGTGCTTCTTCTATATTTTTCTTAGAACGTTTAAAATCCTTTTCCATGTAGTAGACTTTCGCCTGCTTCGAAAGAATTTTTACATATTCAGGATGGGTACGGCTAAAGTATTTTTCATAGGTGTTCTTGGCTTGTGTATAAAACTCCTCGGCTTTTTTGTAATTTTTAATTTGATAAAACACATCGCCTGTAAGCGTGTAAATGGCTGCTGTATTAATATTATTTTTCGATCCTGTTTTTGCACGCCAAATTCCTTCTGCTTGGGTGAGCGAACTGAATGCTACATTATATTTTTTAGCAGCGATATTAATGACTGCTACATTTTTCAGAATATCTGCATATTGTGGATTCTCTTTCCCCAAGCGTTTGCCCATAATTTCCTGAGCTTCCAGCATCGTCTTTTCTACCTCGTTAAAGTTATCTCCTTTATAAAACCTAATTAAGGAAAGCTGCGCTAGTGATTTAGCTACTTCAATGTGATTGCGGCCAAATTGTTTCTCTTGACTGGCCAATGCTTTTTGGATGTTGTCTTCTGCTTGCTCATAATCACCGATGGCGTAGTCTATGTCTCCTATTAATTTTTGAGTAGAGGCCGTCTTAGATGATTTATCTCCATACACAGCTACGGCTATTTGGTTAGCCCGTTGAGCAATTTTATCAGCTTCGGTATAATCTCCTTTAGCGAGCGTCAGCCTTCCCTGATTTACTAATGGTTCTACCAATCGAAGTGAGCTTTTACCATATAATTTTTCATACTCGTCTATAAGTAGATTCAATAATTCTTCAGTTTTGGAATACCTTCCCAATTGAATGAATAGACTGGAGAGTTGCTGCGCAGTGTTTAGTTCGTCAAGTCCAATAATGTTCTCTGATTTTAAAATTATTTTTGCCGAACGATCCATGTTGTCTTCTGCTTCATCAAACAGGCCTTTTACACCCAAAAGAGTTGCATTGGTTTCGATAGCTTCAACGAGGTATATTTTTTTATCATCTTCCTTTCGGAAAACTTCCAGAATTTTTAGCGACTTATTAATATTCTCTTCAGCTTTTTCATACTGCCCTAATTTTATTTGCAAGCGAGCGATGTTGGTTAGTTCTGCGCCATAAAGAAAATCTGTATCTGAATATTTTGCTCTTGCAACTAATCCTGCCTTATCAAGAGCCGCTCCGGCTTCAGCATAATTATCTGTTAGCTCGTATAGGTTAGCAATGTGGTTAAGGATCGTCAACTGATCTTTGTGCCAGGCGCCAATTTCCTTTTCAACCACATTCACATAACTCTCCTGATAAATTTTGGTTGCTTCCGAAATTTTATTTGTATAGTCGAGATAGAAGTTTGCTAACTTAATTCTCGCCAAATGGGTTTCTGGCGTAGTTGAGCCAAAGAGATCTGCTTTAATTTCGATGATCGATTTTAAATACCCTTCTGCGTTGATATAATTTTTTTTATATATGGCCAAGTCTGCTAAAAAATCTAAAACATTAGCTGTAACTATATTATTGCGAGGTAACTCTTTGGTATTTGAAATAAGTGCATTCGCATCGCGTTCCAAATTTTTTGTTATATCCTTATTCAATTTCGAATTGAATTCAACTGCCTTTAAACGTACTGGGTAAAAGCTTCCACTCTTAAAATTGCTTTTAATCATCTTTTCATATTCAAGCTTTGCATTAAGGTAGCGAGCTCCACCATCCTTCACCAGTTCTTTCAAATAGCTTTCATAGATTTCAATCCCCAAATAATGTGATGGCTGGTGATTGGCTTTAAGGTTATTAAGTGTTCGGCTAAATTCTAACTCATTGGGAAGATTTTCGTTTCCGTTTTCCTTCAAAACTCTAGCATTAAAGAATTGATTCCTAACATAGGCCAAACTTGACTGACCCATGTTTTTGGAGGTCCAAGAAGCGGCATACACAAAAACAGAGTCAGCACTTTTTAAGCTACCTTGTTTTCCATAACTATCGCCTAGCGAGGTTAGCAGGCGGGCGTAATCATTATAGCGCACCATTAATTCTTCGTTGGGTAATTTTCTGCTTTTGAGATTGCCCTTATCATCAACAATAGTTTCTTGTTTAATAGCACGCCCCGCAAAATATTTCTCCTGGCCAATCAAAAGCTCTTCCGCTTCACTAAAATAGCCTTGCCCTGTCAAGGCCTCCGCTTTTGCAACTTCCCAGCGTGCTTTCTTATCCGCCTTAAAAAATCCTCCTTTCTCAAGAATTTTCTTTGAGTCTTCTAAAAAATTCCGAGCAATTCGATAGGAACCATTTTGTGTATAGAGTTGCGCAGCCTCGAGTAACAACAACCCATGATTTTGGCTGTTCTCTTTGTCGATAAGGAGACAATTAGATATTGCAGTCTGCAAGTTGGTTTCAAAATCCGCAAATCTTCCTGATGCCAGATTACATTTGGCCAGCATTAAATAATATTTTACAGTGTAGGGATTTTGTCCACCTAGCTTACTGAATACTTTCTTCTTGAATTTTTCAAGGCTTGCAACGGTCTTTTTGTAATCCCCTGTCTCATAGGTAGCCTCTATTGCAGCCATGGATTTATCATTTTTGCTCTGCGCGGAGACAGTAATAGCAAAAAATAGAAGTAGGCCGATTAGTTTAATTTTTTTCATAGGGTAAAATTGGCAACTAAAAGTAACGATTTTTCAAGCAACAGACAATTGAATTCACTGAGTACTCAAACTCCCATCAACTTATTCAAAATAGTTTTAGCTGCTTCCGTTACGGGCGTACCGGGTCCAAAAATTCCGCTTACTCCTGCCTGAAATAAAAAGTCGTAATCCTTTTTGGGGATCACACCACCTACCACTACCAAAATATCTGCGCGGCCGATTTCTTTCAACGTTTGGATTAATTCAGGGATTAACGTTTTGTGGCCAGCGGCTAAACTCGAAGCTCCAATTACGTGCACATCATTTTCAGCTGCTTGCTGAGCCACCTCCTGTGGCGTTTGAAACAAAGGCCCGATGTCGACATCAAACCCCAAGTCGGCAAAACCCGTGGCAATTACTTTTGCTCCGCGGTCGTGACCATCTTGCCCCATTTTGGCGACCAAAATCCGTGGCCTCCGCCCATCAAGTTCTGCGAACCGATCGGAGAGTTGGCAAATGTCCTCAAATTCTTTTCGGTTTTTCATTTCGCCTGAATATACTCCTGAAATAGATTGAATGGTTGCTTTGTAGCGTCCAAAAGATTTTTCCACTACGGATGAAATTTCTCCCAACGTGGCTCGTTTTTGCGCAGCAACAATCGCAAGTTCTAATAAATTTCCGTTTCCCGTGGCGGCTGTTTTTTCTAACGCTTGCAGAGCGTCATCAACCTCGTTTTGATTCCGTTCGCGCTTGAGCTGTTCTAATCGTGCAATTTGCTCGTTGCGTACGGCCGTATTGTCAATATCTAAAATTTCAAAATCAGGTAGCTCTGTAGTTGAATATTTGTTCATTCCTACAATGATATCTCTGCCTGAATCGATGCGTGCTTGTTTGGCGGCAGCAGCCTCTTCAATTCGCATCTTAGGTAAGCCGCCCTCAATGGCTTTGGTCATCCCGCCAAGGGCTTCTACTTCTTCAATTAATTTCCAGGCGCTGTTGGCTAATTGCTCAGTCAGGTATTCAACATAGTAGGAACCACCTAACGGATCAACTACCTGAGTTATGCCCATTTCTTTTTGCAAATACAATTGCGTGTTACGAGCAATGCGCGCGGAGAAATCGGTAGGCAACGCAATGGCTTCGTCTAATGAGTTAGTGTGCAATGATTGTGTTCCCCCCAACGCAGCAGCCAATGCTTCAATGCACGTGCGCGCAACATTGTTGTAAGGATCTTGTTCGGTTAAACTCCAGCCTGATGTTTGGCAGTGCGTGCGCAATGCCATTGACTTAGGATTTTTTGGATTGAATTGTTGAACAATCTTTGACCAAAGCAATCGGCCAGCCCGCATCTTCGCCACCTCCATAAAAAAATTCATGCCAATGCCCCAGAAAAAAGAGAGGCGCGGAGCAAAATCATCAATGGCAATTCCAGCTTTCAATCCGGCACGAATATATTCAAGTCCATCTGCTAACGTGTAAGCCAACTCTAGGTGTGCTGGCGCACCGGCTTCGTGCATGTGGTAGCCACTAATGCTGATGCTGTTAAACTTGGGCATGTGGACAGAGCAATAAGAAAAAATATCTGCTACGATGCGCATCGATTGCGCAGGCGGATAAATGTAAGTGTTGCGCACCATGAACTCTTTCAAAATATCATTCTGAATGGTTCCATTAAGTTGACTTGGTTTTACCCCCTGCTCTTCTGCTGCCACGATGTAAAATGCCAAGATTGGCAAGACAGCTCCGTTCATTGTCATTGACACTGACATTTTATCCAACGGAATTTGGTCGAACAATATCTTCATATCAAGTACAGAGTCAATGGCTACACCCGCTTTACCTACATCGCCTGATACGCGCGGATGATCAGAATCATATCCACGATGAGTAGCTAGATCAAACGCAACGGACAAGCCCTTTTGCCCGGCAGCCAAATTTCTTCTATAAAAAGCATTGGAGTCTTTAGCGGTAGAAAACCCTGCGTATTGACGGATCGTCCAAGGACGCACTGTGTACATCGTTGCATAGGGGCCGCGTAAATAGGGCGGAATACCAGCTTGATAATTTTTTGAAAGTGCGCCTTCAATATCTTGCCTAGTATACTCTGGCTTGATCGTAATTTTTTCAGGAGAAACCCATACCTCATGCTCGCCAAGTTCAGCCTGCAGATTAAATTGATTAAATTTTATTTTTGAGAAGTCGGGTTTCATTATTGTGCCAATTGAAAATTTTTCCACGCTTCCATGGAAAGTTGCTGGGTGAGTGATTCGATGAAATAAGAACCTGCTAATGGATCTGCCACTTTAGAAAGAAACGATTCTTCACGTAAAATATTGGACGCATTTCTGGCCATGCGATTAGTCAAATTTTGATTTGGATCTTCCGGATCAATTGTAAGTCCATCGCATCCACCCAAAATTGCTGCTAACGCAGCGTATGTTTCCTTGATTAAATTCCCATGAGGTTGATACGCTTCGCAAATAAATGGTTTTGAATTGGCATGGATAAAAACTGATGATGAAGTCTTGAGTCCGTAGGCTCCTTCAATTTGGGCAAACAAATTTCTTAACGCTTTCAATTTCGCAATCGATAAAAAGAGATCGCTACCTATGGAAAGGGCAAAGGCGATTTTTCGAAAAACTATCTCAACACCGGATTTATTTTCCAGAGACTTTTCAATTGCGTCCAACGCATTCAATAAAGCGTCTGAAATTTCTTCCGTCACGTTTTCCCTTTCCGAAATGACAATTCCACAAGAGCGGAAATGAAGCCATGGATCAAATTTTTGAATCAGCTTGAAATCCATCGAAGAAGGATTATCCCAAAAAATATTTCCTTGGAGTGTAGTTCGATCAAATTTTTGTTCCGCATAAGCGTGGAACGAATTCAAAAACTCTTTTGAATTTTCATTTACTAAAAAATTTATCAGACAATAATTAAGTTGAATGTCGTTGAGAAGTTCTCTCGGGTCAAGATTCATACCCTTCATCTCAAAATAAATGCCATCTGCGCCATTCGCAAGATGAGTCAGTGCTTCCTGGTTTGCCTTTTTTTCATCCTCTACTAAAACTCTTGGCAAGCTGTGCCAGTTACGCGCACCCAAGTAAGGATTGGGCGATGCCGTGAGTTGAGGGGACGCCTGAAGAGGTAAATCAGAAGCTGTGTAGTACGGTTTTATTTTTAATCCAGCCTTTTCAACCAATAATTTTTTCAACGGGTCATTCCCTTCCAGTTCTTGCCGGGCTACTTCTGCCCAATTTTGATCAGATTGAGGCGGAAAATTATCGATAATCGGATTTTGTCCCACAAATGGATTTAAAAAGTGTTTTCAAGTTGAATTTTAGTTTCGACTAAACCAATTTTTTTTGAAAAAACCCACGTAATCGTAATACTGAAAAAAAATCTAAAAAGTCAAGGGCATTTTTCTTTTTATAGCCTTTTGATCTTCATTTTTTTTTACACCTTTGTCACCCGCCTTTAAAAAAAGGCTTTAAAAACCCACGAACCTTGAGCTCAATAGCACACGTAGAGTCAACCACCGTTTGGAATGATTGTTTAGACATCATCAAGCAGCATGTAGACGAACAAAGTTTCAATACATGGTTTAAGCCAATTTCTCCTTTGCGCAACGATGGCGATGTATTGACGATACAAGTGCCCTCACAATTTTTTTACGAATGGCTGGAAGAGCATTATGTACCCGTTTTGAAGAAAGCGGTTCATCAAGTATTGGGTACTAATGGCAGATTGGAATATTCCGTAATTGTAGATAGTGGAAATCACCTCAATCCGCCAGTAATGGTGAACTACCCCAATGGAAATGGTTTTAAAAAGAGCAATGCCCAAGCCGTCAATGGTCAAGAAGAATATTCACCGTTCAGTTTCAAAGCCCTTAATCCTCAAACAGTCAATTCAAGGCTCAACCCAAGTTATTCGTTCGATAATTTCGTAGAAGGAGATTGTAATCGCTTGGCACGATCTGCCGGTGTTGCGGTGGCAAAAAAACCTGGCGTTACTTCCTTTAACCCGTTGATGTTGTACGGAGGCGTGGGCGTAGGCAAGACTCATCTGGTACAAGCTATCGGAAACGAGATCAAGAAAAACCTTCCGGAGAAAATTGTTTTGTATGTCGATCAAAATGATTTCACCAGCCAGTTTTTGAATGCGCTGCAAAACCATAAAATGCAGGAGTTCCAAAATTTTTACCTGCAAGTCGATTTGTTGATTTTGGATGATGTGCAATTTTTGGCCGGTCGCGAGAAAACACAAGAGATTTTCTTCCATATTTTCAACCAGCTGCATCAATCTGGTAAACAAATTATTATGACCAGTGATTGTCCCCCTCGCGATCTGAAAGGATTTCAAGAGCGTTTACTTTCACGATTTAAATGGGGATTGACAGCTGATTTACAAGAGCCTGATTTCGAAACCAAGCTGGCCATCATCCACAATAAAATGCAATCGGATGGTATTGAAATTCCTATCGAAGTTGCAGAATACCTCGCCTTTAGTGTCGATACTAATCTTCGCGATATGGAAGGCGTCTTGAATTCGTTGCTGTTCCATGCTACGCTTTTGAAGAAGGAGATTGATCTTGAGTTAGCAAAAGAAGTTCTTAAAAATATTGTAAAAGAGATTCAAGCAGATGTAAGCGTGGATTTCATTCAGAAAACTGTGGCCGATTATTTTAAAGTAGAATTAGAGGCCATGAAAAGCAAGGTGAAGAAACGCGAAATCGTAATCCCTCGCCAAACAGCCATGTATTTTTGTAAGCGCTATACACAGCTCACGTTAGCGTTGATTGGTTCAAACTTTGGAGGTCGCGATCACAGCACCGTTATTCACGCATTAGAGTCGGTAGAAGACATGATGAAGACCGATCCCAACTTCAAAAATATCGTTGACGAACTGACCAAGAAATTTAAGTCGAGAATTTCGGCTTAACTATTTTCGCCACCGTTCACAGATTAGAATGAATAAAATTTCACCCTGAGTTATCCTCCCTATCGTAAATTAAAGGACAACGGTAATTCTTGCTTCGAGCTATTCATACCATACAAAATTACCCTTCCCTTATAGTTGGTAAAGAAGTCAATCACATCTTGAGGATCTTTTACGCGCTGGCGATTAATTGAAATGATTGTATAGTTTTCGGGTAGCCCAAGCCGTTTAAATACACCTTCATGGATTTTATTAATTTTTACTCCATAGTCCGAAGCTTCAAGATTGACCCCTAGTGTGCCATCGATAACGATTTTTCTTTTTACGGTGCCTGTATCCCCATTTTTATTGAGAAGATTTATGGCCGTAGTACTCGTCTTGCCATCTCTCATATAAGTGATGGTAATTTTATCTCCCGGATAATGGTAACTTAATTCTTCTTCAAAAGCACTCTTGCTGTTAATTTCAATGGCGTTAATTTTGGTGATGATGTCTCCATCATGCAAACTAGCTTTGTCAGCGGCTCCGCCTTTTGTTACGGTGCCCAATAATACTCCCTTAAAATCTTTGACGGATAAGTCCATGTCAAATTTTTGGGCATTCTGGAAATCATACTCCATAATATCACCACCAAAAATTGCCTTTTGCGGTAATCCATACCTGATTAAATCTTCTACTACTTTTTTAGCAATGTCAACCGGTACAGCAAAGGCATAACCCGTGTACGAACCTGTTCTTGAAAGAATAGCTGTATTGATCCCAACCAGTTCTCCATTCTTATTTACCAAGGCTCCACCGCTATTTCCCGGATTAATGGCGGCATCGGTTTGAATGAAAGATTCAATTGGAAATTTGTCTTCCACTACATTGATTCTCCTTCCCTTTGCACTCACCACGCCAACGGTCACCGTAGAAGACAATGAGAATGGATTGCCCACCGCGATCACCCACTCGCCTACAGCTAAGTTTTTTGAGCTGCCAAGAGTTATGGCCGTCAACCCAGTCTCTTTTATTTTTAGCACCGCTAAGTCAGTCGATGGATCGGTACCCACCAATTCAGCATCGTACGATTTCTTGTTGAGCAGTACTTGAATTTTTTCAGCCGATTCAATCACGTGGTTATTGGTAACAATATAACCGTCTTGTGAAAAGATAACACCCGATCCGCTGCTTACTTGTGTTTGCGAACCATTGCCCCCAAAAAGCAAATCCCAGTAGGAATAGCTCGCTCCGCTTTGTGAAATGCTGTTAATATAAACGACACTAGGTGTAGCTTTCGCTGCGGCCGAGCTAAAGTCCACGTTCTCTGATGAACTTGCGGAGCCAGGCTCTGCAATAGTAGGTCGATAGGTTTCAGCAGGTTCATTGTTTGACGCCTGAAATTGACTTTGTACTGGTTCGCGCTTGGCTTTCTCGGTTTGATACGAAAACAAGGTATAAGCCCCAGCTAACCCCGCAATAAAGCCTATCAGAATAGTCTTAAATGTGTTCATGTTAAAGTCTTTTAAGTCTCAACGTAAAATCCGAGGATCATGTTTAGTTTCGATTTTTCTATCCTAACAAAAATCACCCCAATTGGATCAAAAGTGAAATTTTGGCAGGAATTAAACTCACGATTGCGCTGACACATTTTATTACCTTTGCCTCTTATGGGTATTCGTTCCGTTTTAGCTAAACCATTTGCTGCCTACATTGATCGACAAACCAAAAATTGGTCGCTGAACCCGGTTTCTTACCAGAATCAGGTTTTCAAGGCCTTGATCGAGGGTGGCAGGTCAACTCTTTTTGGCAAAGACCATGGATTTGGCGACATCAAATCGCATAGAGATTTTATAAAGCAAGTTCCAATTCGCGATTATGAAGCGTTGAAGCCATACGTAGAAAAAGTGCTTCATGGCGAAGAAAATATTTTATGGAAAGGCAAGCCCGCTTATTTTGCCAAAACTTCTGGTACTACCTCTGGCACGAAGTATATTCCTATAACCAAAGAGTCAGTTCCCAACCACATTAACAGCGCCCGCAATGCATTACTTAGCTACATACATGAAACAGGCAATGCTTCTTTTTTAGATGGGGGATTAATTTTTTTATCAGGTAGTCCAGAGCTGGAGCAAAAGGCGGGGATTAATACAGGCCGGCTTTCTGGAATTGTGAACCACCACGTGCCAGGCTATTTAAGAAGCAATCAGAAACCAAGTTATACAACAAATTGTATCGAAGATTGGGAAGAAAAGCTCGATAAAATAATCGAGGAGACCCTTCACGAAGACATGACACTCATATCGGGCATTCCTCCTTGGGTGCAAATGTATTTCGATCGCATCCAATCTCGCACAGGAAAAAAGATCAAAGATGTGTTTCCCAATTTTTCTATGTTCGTGTATGGAGGTGTAAACTTTGAACCTTATCGAGCCAAGCTATTTGAAAGTATTGGCAAAAAGATTGATTCAATAGAAACTTATCCTGCCTCTGAAGGTTTTATAGCTTACCAAGATTCTCAAAAAGCAGAAGGATTGATATTATTGCTTAATAGCGGAATATTCTTTGAATTTGTCCCGGCTGAAGAATATTTTAACGAGAAGCCATCTCGCCTTTCTATCGAAGAAGTGGAACTTGGAAAAAACTATGCGGTGATCATTAATAACAACGCGGGACTTTGGGGTTATTCTCTTGGTGATACCGTAAAATTCGTTTCTAAAAATCCTTATCGCATTATCGTTAGTGGCCGCATCAAACATTTTATTTCTGCTTTTGGTGAACATGTGATTGGCGAGGAAGTGGAGAAGGCCATGAAATTTACCATGCAAAAATTTCCAGAGGTTGAGTTAGTAGAATTTACAGTGGCCCCCCAGGTTGCTCCAAAGGAAGGAATGCCGCATCATGAATGGCTCATTGAATTCTCTAACGCACCGCACGATTTAACGGCTTTTTCACAGGAACTTGATAACCAATTGCGCACATTGAATGTTTATTACGATGATCTGATTTCGGGAAACATTTTAACAAAGTTGAAGGTAGTACCGCTGAGAAAAAATGCTTTTATCGATTACATGAAGTCGCTCGGGAAATTGGGAGGGCAAAACAAAGTCCCTAGGTTATCAAATGATAGAAAGATTGCAGAGGAATTGATTAAATTTGCTTTATGATTACCCCTAGCCAGAAAGAGATTTTATTAAGTCATCTCGAAAAGATTAAACCTCTGAAGGTTGGTATTTTTGGCTCCTATGCTCGAGGGGAAAACAGGGTTGATAGTGATTTAGATGTTTTGGTTCAATTAGATTATTCTCAACAAATTAGTTTGCTAAAGCTGGTCAGTGTTGAACAAGATTTATCCGAAGCTTTAGGGATTCCTGTTGATTTAGTTACTGAAAAATCTCTATCCCCTTATCTTCGGCCTTATGTAGAAAAGGATTTAGTCTATATTTTTTAAATGAAAAGCCCTCGCATTCTTGTTCAGCATATTCTAGATGCGATTGTCCACATTGAGCAATTCACTAAAAATGTAACTAAGGAAGAATTCCTTTCTAATTTCATGATGCAGCATGCCGTCATAAGAAACATTGAAATTATAGGCGAGGCTAGCAAAAATATTGATCCAACAATAAAGGAAAAATTCCCATCTGTTCCGTGGAGGGACGTCAATGCAATGAGAAACAAATTGATTCATGAATATTTTGCTGTCGATACAGAGACCGTATGGGTAGTCCTTCAGACTGATCTTCCTGAATTAAAAAAATACATGCTTGACATTCTTAAATCAGAGATTTAAATTGAATTCACCTAAACGCATCGCCATCCTCGGCTCTACAGGCTCCATAGGCACACAAACGCTTGAAGTTATTGCTGCCCATCCGGAAAAATTTGAAGTCGAAGTTCTAACAGCACAAAACAATGCTGACCTCTTGATTGAGCAAGCTAGGAGGTTCAAACCGAATGCAGTGGTGATCGTGAACGAGGACTTGTATCACAAGGTAAAAGACGCTTTAACACCGTTAGATATTAAAGTTTTTGCCGGAGAAAAATCGTTGTTGTCTATCGTGGAGATGGATTCCATTGACTTAGTACTTACTGCCCTGGTAGGATATTCCGGGTTGAAGCCAACCATGAAGGCCATTGAGGCTGGCAAAAATATTGCGCTAGCCAACAAAGAAACATTGGTGGTAGCCGGTGAAATGGTCACTCAGCTCGCTCGTGAAAAAGGGGTGAATATTTACCCGATTGATTCAGAGCATTCGGCTATTTTTCAATGTATAATCGGTGAATTTGACAATCCCATTGAAAAAATTATTCTTACCGCTTCCGGTGGACCGTTTCGTGGAAAGAAAAAAGAGGAGCTTCGATCGATTACGAAAGCACAAGCTCTGAAGCATCCCAACTGGACAATGGGCGCAAAAGTGACTATTGACTCGGCTAGTTTGATGAACAAAGGCTTAGAAGTAATTGAGGCCAAGTGGCTATTTGGCCTAAAGGCGGAGCAAATCGAAGTTATCGTCCATCCGCAATCCATTGTGCATTCTTTGGTGCAGTTTCAAGATGGCTCTATCAAGGCACAATTAGGCTTGCCTGATATGCGCCTGCCCATCCAGTTTGCTTTAAGCTATCCGGAAAGGCTAAAATCCGGCTTTCCACGTTTCGATTTTGCCAATTACTCTTCCTTTACATTCGAGAAGCCCGATACAGAAACTTTTCGTAATCTTGCACTCGCTTTTCATGCGCTGGAGCGGGGTGGGAATATGCCTTGCATACTCAATGCAGCCAATGAAATAGCGGTAGAGGAATTTTTAAAAGATAACCTTGGTTTTCTTGAAATGTCGGATGTAGTGGAACAATCCCTGGCGAAAATAAATTATGTTGCCAAGCCAGGCTTTGAAGACTATGTGACCACTGATAGGGAAACAAGGATCAAAGCAAAAGAAATAATTAACAAGCTAAAATAAACAATCGCTAACATGGAGGGAATGATCATGACGGCTCAGCTTCTGCTGAGTCTTTCAATTTTAATTGTTGTGCACGAATGGGGTCACTATGTTACTGCGAGGATGTTCAACATCAAAGTAGAAAAGTTTTATCTCTTCTTTGATTTTTTATTTCCGATGGCCAACGTACTCAACTTCTCATTAATTAAATTTAAAAAAGGAGATACCGAATTTGGCATCGGCTGGTTTCCACTGGGCGGGTATGTGAAGATAGCGGGTATGGTAGATGAAAGCATGGACAAAGAGCAACTAAAGAATGCTCCAGAGCCTTGGGAATTCCGCTCAAAGCCCGCATGGCAGCGTTTGATTGTGATGATGGGTGGAATCATTGTGAATTTGATTGTTGGGGTGATTATTTTCGTAGGGCTAGTTTATTTTATGGGGGATATTTATCTGCCAAAAAAATATGTGAACGATCATGGGGGAATTCATGCTTTGGAGTTGGCTCAACAACTTGGGTTAAAAACCGGTGATAAGATTTCAAAGATAAATGGTAACGAATATGAAAATTTTGATGATCTATTAAAGCCAGATGCTATGCTAGCCCAAAATGCTAGTTATACAGTTCTTAGGGGTGATCAGGAAATTGTTATTCCAATTCCTTCAAATTTCATTGAGAACTTTAACCGCAAGGAGTCGGCTTCAACTTTTATTAGTTTTAGAATGGACGCTATCGTTGGCAAGGTTCTTGACAAAGTGGAATACGTCTATGACGCGAAAGGAGAGATTGTTCCACCTGAGAAGTCAATTGAAACAATTGCAAAAAAGGTAGGGCTTCAGGTAGGCGATCGGTTTGTAGAGGCTGAAGGTAAGCCCATTAAATATTATGATGAATTGTCAGACATTGTAAAAAGTGGTAGGCACGACTCCATTTCATTTAAGGTTAAGCGAGGTAGTGAAATACTTTCTTTCAAGGAACCTTTTAAAGATCAAGCTATGATCGGTTTTGCTCCCAAGTTTATTGATAAGGGAGAGTTTTCAGTTGTTGACCACAGCCTTGCTGAATCAGTTCCTTTGGGCACATCAAGAGCCTTCGGAGTCATCTGGCTTCAGCTAAAAGCATTCAAAAAAATATTCTCTGGTCAAATGTCTTTTAAGAAATCATTATCAGGTCCTATTGGCATGGCTCAAATGTATGGCGGGGTGTGGGATTGGGAGCGTTTCTGGCGAATGACCGGGTTGCTTTCTATGGTGTTAGCGTTTATGAATTTCTTGCCCATACCAGCATTGGATGGCGGGTACGTCATGTTTTTACTTTATGAAATGATCAGTGGCAGAGAGCCTTCAGAAAAGTTCTTCGAAAATGCCATCAAGGTCGGTATGGCCATCTTACTATTATTGATGGTATTTGTATTCTATAATGATATCGCTAAATTATTTACAGATGGTTGATTTCATTTCCTGAACCCTAAATAAGGCGTATTCAAAAGTTAAGATTACCCATTTATAAAGACTCCGCGCTTGCTTACGCAGACACTCGCGATGACGAGCAATTTTAAACCGTCATTGCGAACACCTGCTGGGAATGTGCGATGGCGTGAAGCAATCTCCCATTCGTAGCTGCTACCGAACAACAGATCATCTGTCTGCTATAGCTTGGCTGCAAGACTCCGAATGAGGGATCGCTTCGCCCTCCGCGCTTGCTTACGCAGGCACTCGCGATGACGATAAACTGAAACCGTCATTGCGAACACCTGCGGGGAATGTGTGATGGCGTGAAGCAATCTCCCATTCGTAGGTGCTACCGAACAACAGATCATCTGTCTGCTATAGCATGGCTGTAAGGCTCCGAATGAGGGATCGCTTCGCCCCTCCGCGCTTGCTTACGCAGACACTCGCGATGACGATAAACTGAAACCGTCATTGCGAACACTTGGGGAATGTGCGATGGCGTGAAGCAATCTCCCATTCGTAGCTGCTGCCGAACAACAGATCATCTGTCTGCTATAGATTGGCTGTAAGGCTCCGAATGAGGGATCGCTTCACCCTCCGCGCTTGCTTACGCAGACACTCTAAAGTACAAAAAGTTATTAGGTGTTCGTTTTTAGCTCGACAATGATTAATCAAAAACGGCTAATTAGCTTCTCTGCCTTGTTACCACTATTTTTGATTTTGTATTTACATTTTGTGAAGTATTTTCTTTTAAATAACAGGTGGATGAGGGGTTTTGGACTCGCTATTTGCTTGTTGATTGCGTTCTGTTATTCAGGGTACGCTCAATACTCTAACAGCTGGATCAATTTTAATCAACCCTACGTTAAGGTTTCAATTTCCAAAGACGCCATTTACAGGCTTACTTATACGGATCTTCTGTCGGCTAATTTTCCGGTTAATTCGATCGATCCGCGCTTAATAAAGCTTTATCATCGAGGGATCGAGCAAGCAATTTTTGTAGAAGGTGAAACTGATGCCGTTTTTAATACCGGAGATTACATCGAGTTTTTTGGACAAAAAAATGATGGGACATTAGATAGGAAACTATATAAACCGGCATCGTTACAACCCCATTCTTATTTTAACTTGTATAGCGATACCACTGCCTACTTCTTAACCTTTAGTTTTATCCCTCCTGGTGGTAAGCGGATGGCCTCCTTTTCAGAGGTGAATGTAACCAGTATTCCAAAAGAGGATTCACACAGCGAGCAACGCCTTCAACTATTAACAAACGATTACTCTGGCGGAAATACCCAGAACAGCGAATCGCAGAATACCTATTTTGATCAAGGGGAAGGGTGGACGGGAACCGGAATTCAACAAGGCCAATCAATCGATTATGTGGTCGATTTAATTTCCAATCCTGTATCCGCTTCCGGCTTGCCACAGCTCGAGATACTTTTAACTGGGCGCGACAACATTTCTCATGTTGGGCAAATTTTAGTCGGACAAAATTTAGGTTCACTACGAGTTATCAATGACTTTACCTTTTTTGGATTCGAAACACCGATTGTATCAGTACCTCTCAGTTGGAGTGACATCGGTGCTGATGGAAAAATGACGGTGCGTGTTACAGCCTCCGCGGCCACCACTAACCGATTTCAAGTGAGTACATCTTATATTAAAATAAGTTTTCCGCAGAACTACAATGCTGCGGGGCTTGCGGAAAAAGTTTTTCGCACCTCCCCAAATTCATCTAACAAATCGTATATCGAAATTGATAACCCTGCACCTGGTCTTAAAATTTGGGATGTTACTGATCCGGATAATGTTTTAACAATCGGAACCAAGGTCATAAATAGTTCATTAAGTGCCGTTATTCCCAACACTTCTTCTTCAAGAAAGTTATTCACCACTAGTTCATATTTAACCCCTCTTATTAAATCGCTTTCTTTCCGGCAAATCAATGCAACCGTCCCCAATTTTATTATTATCACCAACAAAGCGCTAACCAAACCTGCTTTGGGTTATTCGAATGCAGTGCAAGCCTATGCTGCCTATCGTGCCAGTGTGCAAGGGGGAAAGTACGATACCCTTGTGATAACGGTCGATCAACTTTTCGATCAATATAATTATGGTGAAACTTCGTCACTGGCCATCTATGAATTTATGCGCTACCTAGTGGCTAATGGAAATCCCAAATATCTTTTTATTATTGGCAAGGGGAGGGATATCTATTCCTATTCAACATACCAAAGAAAATCCTTTTTGATAGGTGAGTTTAGAGATTTGGTTCCTTCGGCAGGACTTCCGGCATCGGATGCAGCATTTACTGCGGGACTAGGCGGAACCACGGTTGATCCTAAAGTCCCTACCGGAAGACTTCCTGCCTCCACACCCGCCCAAGTGGCAGCATATTTAAATAAAATAAAAGAAACTGAAAGTGGTACTATCTCAGATCCATGGAAAAAACAAGCCTTGCATTTGAGTGGAGGAATTCAACCGTATGAGTTGCCACTGTTTCGTAGTTATGTAGATGGCTTTAAATCAACAGCTCAGTCCGATTATTGGGGAGCGTCTGTTGCCACTATTGGTAAACGTGAATCAAATCCCGTAGAGTTGATTAATGTTTCTGATCAAGTAAACAAAGGGGTGAACATGATTACTTTTTTTGGTCACTCCTCACCTGGCACGATTGATATTGATATCGGCTTTGTGTCAGATCCTGTTTTAGGCTACAACAACCCTGGCAAGTATCCTGTATTTTTAATCAATGGCTGCAATGCGGGTGCTTTCTTTTTGAATGGAACGCTTTTTGGCGAAGATTGGATATTAGCGGCCGCCAAAGGTGCGCGCAATTTTATTGCTCACAGTTCATTTGGGTTTCCCAATACTCTTCAAGCCTATTCTGATTTATTTTATAAAGTTGGATTTGGAGATTCTACCTTCATACAAAAAGGAATTGGAGACGTACAAAAAGAAGTAGCAAAACGTTATCTCACATCTTTTGGCTCAGGAATTTCCGTTGTCACACAAATTCAGCAAATGATTTTGCTGGGTGATCCGGCTGTAAAATTATTTGGCACCTCCAAACCGGACTTTTTAATTGACAACTCATCCGTATCGCTTGTTTCTTTAGATGGTGCACCTGTTTCAACAGCCAGTAGCTCTTTTGGATTGAAGATTATCATAAAAAATCTCGGGGCAACCACTTCTAAAAAATTCCCAGTACGAATTGTGCGGACTTTCAGCGACAACAGCTCCAAAACTTATGATTCGATTTTCTCAAGCGTGCGTTATCAAGATACATTGATTTTCAAAATAAGTAAAGACACAAAAGGAGCTGGCCAAAATTTATTCTCAGTCATATTGGATCCTTTCAATACAATTCAAGAAAACAATAAACTTAACAATACAGCTTCGTTTAGCTTTTTGATTTCTTCCAACGCCACCAAGAATCTTTTTCCCTCGCCTTTCGCTATTACCAATAAGCAAGTTGCTGATTTTATGTTTCAGGCCACAGATCTCCTTTCTGATAAAAGAGATTTTCAATTTCAGCTAGATACGGCAATCACATTTAATAGCCCTTATTTAAAAACTCAAGCAGCATCAGGTAAGCTATTAGTAAAATTATCCTTTGACCTACTCAATCAGGATTCTACCACCTATTATTGGCGAACCAAATTAGACAAGCCAAAACCAACTGAGAGCACTGATTGGAACACTACTTCTTTTACCTTTATTAAGGGTAGCCTAGAAGGTTGGGGTCAACTAAAGTTCCCTCAGTTTCTTGATAACGCAGTTACAGGGCTACTCAAAGATTCTCAAGTAAGAAAGCTAAAATATTCCGAAACAACAATCCCCGTTTCAGTAACGACATTTGGTAATGCCAACGCAACTCCTGTTACGAGTGTTTCCATGAAGATTAATAATGTAGAGTATAATGTAGCCTCTGAAGGTCAACCGTGTCGTAACAATACAATTAACCTGGTAGCATTCAATAAAAATTCGGCAGTGCCATATGCCGGGATTCCTTTTAATTTTCAAGACGCTCGCACCTGTGGACGAGAGCCCCAGCTCATTAACAGTTTTTTACTTTCTGAAATGCAAACCGGTTTGGGCGATGACTTAGTAACCTATGTTGATAATATTCAAACAAGCGATTCGGTTGTAATTTTTTCAATTGGTAATCCGGGATATTCATCTTGGTCAACTAATTTAAAAAATAAATTGGGTGAATTAGGAATTAGCGCGGGTCAATTAAATGCTCTGCAAGATGGAGAACCTCTGGTAATTTTTGGGAGGAAGGGAGCGAATATTGGGAGCGCTAAACTTTTTAAAGCGACTAATATTCCGGCCAATGAGCAACAACTTCAGGTTTCAAAAACAATTTCGGGTCGGGTTTCATCAGGCACAATAAAATCTCCTGTGATTGGTCCCTCAACAAAATGGATCAGTTTAGTTGATCAGGTAACTCAGGTAGAACCTTCCGATCAGTTTAGTTACACCATTTATGGAGTCTCTAAAACCGGTATAGAAATTTTACTTCAAGATAATATAAAGGGAAATTTAGATCTCTCGTTTATTGATGCATCCCTTTATCCATATTTAAAGCTGGGCTTACAAATGCAAGACCCTGTTAATCTTACCGCTATCCAATTACGAAAGTGGTTAGTTAGTTTTGAACCTGCAGCGGAAGGCTTATTGATTTTCAAAGGTTCCCCTGCTCAACAAACGCTTCAAGAAGGTCAGTCGTTACAATCACCTTACGAATTTGTAAATATCTCCACCAAAAAATTTTCAGGCCAATTAAAAGTGACTACAGATATTGTTTCTAAATCTTCAGGGGCTAGAAAGCAAACCATCGTGATGATCAATCCGCCTAATCCGGGAGATACCACTAAATTTAATGTAGTACTAGATTCAAAATCAAAGGTGGGCTTAAACGATGTGACTGTCTTTGTTAACCCGAAAGTTCAGCCAGAACAAAATTATGATAACAACGCAATCTTGCTTCCCGATTATCTAAATGTCTTGAAAGACAAAACTTCGCCCGTATTGGAAGTAAGGGTAGATGGCAGAATTTTAGCTAACAATGATTTTGTTTCTTCCAACCCAAAAATTAAAATCTCGTTGCATGATGAAAATAAATTTTTGTTAAAAACTGATACGCTCGGAATGACCATTTTCCTTAAAAGAGAATGCACACAGTTTACGTGTGTTTTTAATCCAATCTACTTCAGCCGGCCAGACATGTCATGGACAGCATCCGCTATTGAAAAAGATTATCAAATAAATTTTAGTCCACAAAATTTACTAGAAGGCCTATATACCTTACGGATAGAAGGCATGGATGCAAGCGGGAATAAGAGTGGAGCCAAACCTTATGAAATCAGTTTTCAGGTTAGCGACACAACTTTGTTAGCGTTACATTCTGTATACCCCAATCCCTCAAGCTCATCATTTTACTTCAGTTTTGTACTTCAAGGGAATGAGTTGCCGGATGAGTTTTCGTTGCAGATTATTTCGCTGAACGGAAAAGTAGTAAGTAGTTTTGGGCTAAATGATGCCCTCAATTTTCATATCGGCACAAATGAATTACAATGGAATGGGACGGACGCCTCTGGCCAATTTTTGCCCAATGGAATTTATATTTACCGCCTCTCCATTTCAGTTAACGGTCAAGGTTCCTTTCAGAAGGGAAAATTGGCTATTGTGAAGTGAACTGAAAGCCTGGTTTGATCCCAAAATCTTCAGACTTAAATCCAACCACTTATGTATTTCTGACTTCCTTTTTGCTCGTATTGTATTAATATTAAGAATTAAATTTTAGAATAATGCTATGAAAAATTCTATCAAGAATAAGTTTTACATTTCCCTATCCTGCTTGCTAGTAATCGCTAACGTTTATGCCATTGCTCAGGATAAGCTGAAAAATATGCCAGGCTATAGTCAATATCAAAAAGTGGCACCTCAAATTCGAAATTCTGTGAAATCAGGAAGTATAAATGCCAACTGGAGCGATGACGGAAACACATTCAATTATGAACAAGATAAAAAGTTATTTCAATACACTATAAAGACAAAAAAAATAACAGAATTAGGTACTGCACCTGAGCCGGAACGCAGAGGTCGTGGTTTTGGTGGACCTGAGCGTGGAAGGCAATTTGCCTCGGCTGAATCGCCTGATCACAAATGGAAGGCATACACAAAAGATCGTAACATGTATATTAGTAATGTCGATGGTAGCGATGCAACAGCTATTACTACCGATGGAAATGAAAAGAGCCAGGTGAAATATGGCATTGCTACGTGGGTCTATGGCGAAGAACTAGGGCAAATCACAGCGATCTGGTGGTCTCCGGATAGCAAAAAAGTTGCCTTCTATAAATTTGAAGAAAAAAAAGTAGCTAAATACTATGTTCTGTTAAATCAATTGAACCTTCAGGACTCTCTCGAAATCGAAGCCTATCCTAAAGTCGGGGCACCAAATCTTCCGGTAGACTTAATGGTTTACGATTTGGATACCAGAAAAAATATTCAGTTTGACATACGTGATGGAAAACCTTTTAATGATGGTGAATTGGGTACTTACATCTATGGAATGTCTTGGACACCAGATGGCAAGGAATTGCTGTATCACAGCACCAACCGCAGACAAAATATTATGGAATTTAGAGCTGCTGACCCTGCAACAGGAAAAAGCAGAACCGTAGTACGCGAAGAGTGGTTACCAAGTTTTACAGAGAATACACCGGAGATTTATGTTTTAAAAGATAGCAAACGATTTATCTGGGCTTCGGAAAGAAATGGGTTCACCAACTATTACTTATATGATTTCAATGGCAAGTTGCTCAACCCGATCACCAATCACCAATTTGAGGTTTCGAATATTATAAAAGTAGATGAGAAAGAAGGCATGCTATACTACTTGGCACGTAGTGGTGATAATCATATGAAAATGCAATTGCATAAAATAAAATTGGATGGCACAAAAGATACACGCTTGACTAATCCTGCCTATAATCATTCCGTTAGTCTATCGCCAGATAATAACTATTTTGTAGACGTAGCTCAAACGCACGACCTCGCTCCCTTTACCAACCTGCTAGATGCGAAAGGAAAAGTCGTGGCTGAGCTGGCGAAGTCTGACATGAGCAAATTTGAGGAGTTGGGCTTAAAAAAAGTGGAAGTATTCACCTTCACATCTGCCGATGGTGTAACTCAATTACATGGCATGATTCATTATCCGTCAACGTTCGATCCAACTAAGAAGTTTCCGCTTATTCTTAGCAATTATGGTGGTCCATCTACCAATGCATTTAGAGAAAACTTTACGTATCCCGATGCACTTACCGAATATGGTTTTATTGTACTAAATATTGATGGCCGCAACGTGGGTGGCAGAGGTAAAAAACTTCTTGACCAACTTTATGGTAATCTAGGCATTGTAGAAATGGATGATTTTGCAGCTGGGGTTAAATCACTTTATAATCGCTCTTATGTAAACAAAGATAGAGTAGGTGTTTATGGAACTTCTTATGGCGGAACAACCTCAGCAACGTTGTTACTAAGGTATCCTGAAGTTTTCCATGTGGCTGTTGCAAATTCTGCCGTAACCGATTGGAGAAATTATGACAACATATATACAGAGCGGTATATGAATCTGCTTGAAAATAATAAGAAGGGTTATGATGCATCAAGCCTCATGCCTATGGCCAAAGATCTGAAGGGCGAATTGATGATCTTTTATGGAACGGCTGACAACAATGTTCACCCGGCTAATTCGCTTCAACTTATTAAAGCTTTGCAAAAGGCTGGAAAGAGTTTTGAAATACAATTAGAGCCCGATGGTGGACATACCGCTATGAATAGAGAAAGAATGATGGAATTTTTTATAAGACATCTGGTACTCAAGAACTGAGTTTGAACTAGTACACTCCCTTACTTTTACGCTTACAACAGTGGCTTACCTTGAAAGGTGAGTCACTTTTTTTTTGCAGCTAATAATGAAATCCTTTGAAAGTGATTTCTACTCATATTCCAACAAACTTTCATTCGAACCAAAACCTTTCTTGAGGGATTAACGTATATAAACTGCAATTACGAATAATATAATTTATCTATATTTATCTTCAATTACACTTTAGTAGATATGAAGAAGACAAAACTTGGGGAATTTGAAGAACTGGTGCTGCTAACGGTGGCCGCTTTGCAACAAGGTGCCTATGGAGTCGAGATCAAACGGGAATTGGAAGAACGAATAAAGGAAAAGCTCAGTGTTGGCTCCATACAATCGGCCCTCAAACGTATGGAGGAAAAAGGGTTTCTCACTTCTGAATTTGGAGAAGCTACACTGAAAAGAGGCGGCAAACGCAAACGCATTTATACCACCACTTCCTATGCTCATAAAGTACTCGCAGAGATGAAAGACATTAGAGCAGGACTTTGGGATTCTATGCCGAAGCTTGCGTATGAACTGAAAGCAATATAATGAATAACAATATTAATCCGCCCAAATGGCCGCTTAAGCTCGTACGGTTCTTTCTGAGGAAAGAATATTTGGAAGAGATAGAAGGCGACATGGAAGAAATATTTAGCGACAATATTGAAAAGTTTTCCGTTCGCAAAGCAAGAAGAATGTATACGTTGGATATACTCAGGCTACTCCGGCCAATTCTACTAAAAAATTTCGAGGTAATCCAACACTTAAATCCATATCCTATGTTCAGAAACTATTCCAAGACTTCGGTAAGGAATTTGATGAAAAATCCTCTTACCTCCTTCATCAATATTTTTGGGTTAGCAGTAGCCGTTGGTATTTGTCTAGTAGTATACACCTTTCTTGATCTCGATTACAGTATAGATCGCTTTCATAAAAACAAAGATGAGGTCTATTTAGTAACCTATTTTGGAAATATCGATGGCGCTGTTCAGCAATCCGGGTTGACCCCGAGACCACTCGGAGAGATGCTTAAGCAAGATTTTACACATATCAAAAAAATATGTCGGGTGGAAGACGGGGATGTAGTGATGAAGTATAACGACAATGTATTTCATGAACGCGTTCGATATGCTGACCCTGAGTTTTTAGAGATGTTTACTTTTCCTCTAAAGTGGGGAACTGCTAACTCGCTAACCGACATCAACAGCATTATCCTCAGCGAAGATATGTCGATCAAATATTTTGGAACAGAAAATCCAATTGGGAAAGATGTTTTAATAAAATTCAGTGAGGGTGAAGGTAAGGCGTTTAAAGTTACTGGTGTAGCCCAAGCATTTCCAAAAGCCCACGTTATTGATTTTAACTTCCTGATCAACTTTGAAAACTTGCGCATAGCAAATCCAAACTATGATGCGCACGATTGGAGTAAATTCCTACATGCTACTTTAATTCAGGTAGATAATTCTGAATACCTGAAGCACATCGAAAAAGGAATGGACAAATACAGACTTCTACAAAATGAAGCACAACATGACTGGGCTATTTCTTCCTTTGCCTTTGAACCTTTAGAAACCTTGCACGAGCGATCAGGATTGATTAGAGATGACATATCGGGTGATGATAATCGTGAAGGAAGAATCGGTATGCCCATCATTGCGATTTTCATGCTGGCACTCGCCTGCTTCAATTATATTAACATTGCGATTGTCTCTGCGGCAAAAAGACTGAAGGAGATTGGTGTACGAAAAGTAATTGGTGCGAATAGAAGTCGAATCATCATTCAATTTTTATCCGAAAATATTGTCGTTACATTCTTTGCTCTGATTTTCGGGTTTATGCTTGGCTATTTCATTTTTATTCCATGGTTTGTTCAATTTTCAGGATGGAATTTAGAGGTCAAAATCTTTGATAAAAATCTTTGGATATTCTTAACCTCACTTTTACTTTTCACCGGTATTGCGTCAGGAATTTATCCTGCTTTTTACATTTCACAGTTTGAGGTAGTGAACATTTTAAAAGGTTCGGTTCAATTTGGAAAGAAAAATCCGCTAACAAAAATATTCCTAGGAATCCAATTGATTTTGGCGTGCATCACCATTACAGCTGCAGTAGTGTTTACTCAAAACAATGACTTTCAACATAACCAGAGTTGGGGATACAATCAAAAACAAGCTCTTTTTACAGATGTACCTGATAGAGCTGCGTTCGAAAAACTAAATGCCATCATGATTCAGGATCCTCATGTTCTTTCAGCGTCCGGATCGAAAGATCATCTGGGAAAAAGTAGTTCCAAAGCAATCATACATTTACCCAATAATCAGCAATACGAGGTCAATCAATTATCTGTTGATGCTAACTATTTCAAAACCATGGGCCTTCAAGTAAAAGAAGGTCGTGTGTTCAAAGAACATTCTGAAAACGATAAGCAATCCGTGGTTGTGAATGGTCAATTCGTTATCAATTTGAAACTTATGAAGCCGATTGGATCGTCCTTCGAAATAGACAGTATCCGATATGAAATTGTGGGTGTCTTAACTGATTTTCATATCAATGATTTTTTTCACAAAATAGAGCCCTCCATTTTCACCATGGCAAACGAAGATGATTATCGCTATTTATCGATGAGTGTGCTTCCAGGTTCTGAAAAAGAAACCAATATGAAATTACAAACACAATGGGCAAAACTTTTTCCTGAAATTCCTTTCCAGGGTGGGCAACAGGAAGCTATATGGACTCAGTTTTTTTATAGTGTTGATCGATCCGAACAATTCAATATGGTAATTGCTTCCATTGCGGTGTTACTTGCGTGTCTCGGTTTGTATGGTCTTGTAACGCTAAATGTATCGGGAAGGATAAGAGAATTTAGTATCCGTAAAACGCTTGGGGCAGGCGTAAAAAATATAACCTTTATCATTGTTAATCAATATGTGTGGTTAACAGCAGTGGCTCTGATTATTGGTGCACCTGTCAGTTATGTGTTTGCGAAAGCTTATTTGGACATGCTATTTGCCTACCCAATGCCGATGACTTACACAGGCGTTACAATTTCCCTGCTGATTCTGGTCGCTGTTTTATTGGCTGTAATTTCGACACAGATAAGAAAGGTACTAAAAACAAATCCTGTAAATGGATTGAAAGTGGAGTAATAAATTGATGAAAGATGAGGCAACTTCAAGTAAAATGACTCAATTCAACAATATCAATCTACCCAAATGGCCGCTCAGGTTCTTAAGGTTCTTTGTTAAAAAAGATTATCTGGAGGAGATCGAGGGTGATATGGAGGAACTCTTCCACGAAAACGTTGAGCAATTATCGTATCAGCAGGCTAAAAGAATTTATATCAGGGAAATGCTCAAACTGCTTCGACCCATCCTGATGAAAAATTTTGAATTTCTAAATTACCTAAACTGGTTCCCGATGCTCAACAATTATTTTAAAACTTCCTTTCGCAATCTAATGCGCAATCCACTCAATTCATTCATCAATGTATTTGGACTTGCGATGGCCATTGGCATTTGTATGTTGGTTTACGCTTTTGCCCGGTGGACTTACAACACTGATCAATTTCATGAACATAAGAACCAAGTGCATTTAGTTACCTTCTTTGCCAATCGTGATGGAAGCTTGCAGGAATATGGCACCTCGCCCCGACCGTTGGCTGAAATGCTTCGCCAAGATTTTCCTCAAATCGAAAAGACTTGCCGTGTAGAGGATCGCAATGTGGTAATGAAATACGAAGACAATGTTTTTCACGAACGCGTGCGCTATGCTGATCATGAATTTCTAACCATGTTCACCTTTCCCCTCAAATGGGGCACTTCCGAGTCACTAAAAGATTTGAACAGTATCATACTGAATGAGGAAATGTCAATCAAGTATTTTGGGGATGAGAACCCTGTTGGCCAAAACATATTGTTGAAGTTTGATGAAACGCACAACAAAGTTTTCAAGATTACCGGGGTGGCAAAAAAATTTCCTAATGCGCATACTATAGAAAATAAAGTGTTAGCGGTAATATTGGCGAACTACAAATAAAAGAGCCTTTAAAATCATTTTATGAATGAAAATTTATCTTTTAAGACCCGCCTTTATTTTATTGGGATTGTGATAATTGCTATTTGGTCTCTGTTGACTTGGAATCATTATCATGGAGGTGTGCCAATTCATCACATTTTGCAACGTAAAGACTTGCCTGCAATTTCCAATTGGTGGGGCGGCATGTTACTTCCACTACTAACATGGTTTCTCTTATATCGTATCCATAAGCGATTAATTTACAGCAATGATGAAAAATTAAAAATATCAAAATCGTCAGTACACATACGGTATAGATTCATTGCCGCGCTATTTTTCGGGGTACTCCTTTCAGCTTTTTTTTCTTTTGGTTACCCTGATATTTGTGGCTATATGGTTGTTGGCCTTTTTCCGATCGCTCTGTTCTTTCCGATATATCGGGCGGAATGTATACTCGGTTTTGTCATTGGCATGACCTTTACATTTGGTGCTGTGCTTCCAACGGGTGTCGGGTCTATACTGGCTTTAGCTGGTGCCGTGATATACCTATTCATTCGATCTGCAATAGTATATCTTGTATCAAAGCTTGTATCGTCACATAAAAACAAAACGAGAGATAGATAACGAACAAGTCTTTCTCCTGAAAGTTTGATGTGGCTATCAATTCTCGTTTTTGAAAGCTAGCTGAAAGACTATTTTCCCTTTCGCTTATCCTTGCTTTTAAAATCCTCCAACCGCTTTAGTTGATCTTCTTTCAAAATGGGTTTTAATTGAAACCGTAGCGAATCTAGTACCCTTTTTTCCTGTAAATGATAATTCGCTCTGAGTATTTCAATTCTATTCGAAGCTTTGTCCAGCAACGGTTTCATTTTTTTGGCTTGTAAACTATCGGCCTGAGTTATACGGTAAATTTTTGATGATAGATCTCCATGCATCTGTGAGCCTCTATGCCCATAATAATCTCCCCCGTGATGTCGGTGTCGATCGCTATGTCGGTTGCTCTTACCTTGCGCCAAACCATCTGGTGACAGCATAGTGACCAAGAATAAACTCATTAAACTCATTAGTACCCATTTTTCGTTTTTCATAATAGCTTTGTTTGTCTTTTAGACAGCGCTAAGGCATTCTTTATTCCATCAAAAAAATTATTCTTTTTGAAGAATTGATCGCTACGGCCAAATTTGAAGAACCTGAATGATATCATGAAACTTACGCTCTCACTATTTTTTAGAGATGCCCTCAATGAATTAATTCCCAACACGTAATGTTATTGTCTAAAAAAGAATCTATGGAAATTGGAATTGATAGCTTCGCCTCTGCAATGGCAAGCAATGGAAGTGGTGTAGTGGCGGATAGTGCTTTGGTAATAGCCGAGTTATTGGAGAGAATTGAACAAGCTGATAAATCTGGATTAGATGTATTTGGAATAGGAGAACATCATCGCAAAGAGTTTTTAGATTCTGCACCTTCCGTTATTCTTGCCGCAGCTGCTGCTCGCACGAAGCGCATCCGACTAACCAGTGCCGTTACTGTGTTAAGTGCTGCTGATCCGGTAAGGTTTTTTCAAAATTTCGCTACCCTCGATCTAGTTTCTCGGGGTCGAGCCGAGATGGTGGTAGGTCGAGGCTCTTTTATTGAATCATTTCCACTGTTCGGCCTTAGCCTTCAAGACTATGATGGGCTTTTTTCTGAAAAGCTTGAACTCTTATTAGCAATTACAAAGAACGAAGTAGTTACCTGGTCAGGTAAGTTCAGGCCTGCGCTAAAAAATCAGGCCGTGTATCCAAGGCCGATTCAAAACCCAATTCCAATTTGGATTGGCGTAGGTGGTACACCTGAATCATTTATCCGTGCAGGTGTTCTTGGCTTGCCGCTGATGGTGGCCATCATCGGTGGTGATACCCATCGGTTCAAACCATTGGTAGATCTTTACCGAGAGGCAGGAAAGAAGGCCGGCCATGCACCGGAAAAACTTAAGGTAGGACTACACTCGCTAGGCTATGTAGCCAAAACAACTGATGAGGCGGTGAATGATTATTTTCCAGGCTATGCCGAAACTTTTACGCGCATTGGCAAGGAGCGCGGCTGGCCACCAGTAACGCGCGCTGGCTTTGATGCGCAACGTGGACCCTTAGGAGCTTTTCTGGTTGGGAGCCCTGAAGAAGTCGCAGAAAAAATTGTAAGACATAGCAAGGCTTTGGGTGGTTTATCAAGAGTTAGTTTTCAAATGGACAATGCGTGCTTGTCTCACAAGCAGCTTTTGGAAGCGATAGAACTAATTGGAACTAACGTGAAGCCTCTGGTAAATCAAAACATTTGACAAGAGTAATGAACCATTCAACTACCACCAAGGTTTGCGCGATTTCAGCGGGAGTCGCATTGATAATCAGAGTTGGAATTAATTCAAACTAGCAGGTGTCATAAGTGCTATTTCCGTTTGAAACGGCTGCTTAGTATATTGATTTGGAAGTCGGATAAAATATTTTGTCCCAACCGTTAGGGTAGATTCAATGCTAACCAGACCATTTAACTTACTTACAGTTTCTTTAAATATGTACAATCCTAAACCGGAGCCTTTTGAGGCCACATTCGCTCTATAGAACATGTTAAATACTTTATCAATATGTTCTTCTTCTATTCCAATTCCATTATCGGAAAATTCGATAACCGCTTCGTTAGGTTCTACAGATACGAGAATTTTTATATGCGGATTTGTCTTTGATAAATCCGCATAGCGAATCGCATTTGAAATTAGGTTATTAAATAGAATTGTGATGCGAACACGATCTGAATAGAGCGGTGACTGATCATCGATTTCAACAAAACGATCAATTTTGTCTGCTCCCTCCACAAAACGATGGCTATCAAAAACTTCAGTAATTAATGTAAGAAAGTCAATTTTCTCTGTCACAATCTCTAACCTTTTATTTTTTGAGTATCCTACAATCTGACCAATGAAATCATCCAATCGCAGAATACTGCCCTGCATCATACTAAAGTACGGTATTAACTCCTCCTGCTTATTCTCGAAACGAATGATGTTAAGCAATCCTAACAGCGAACTAAGCGGAGAGCGCAAATCATGCGCTGTACTATATATAAATCTGTCCAATTCGGCATTGAGCTTTTTTAAATCTCGATTCTTTTTCCGTAACAAGCGAGATTTTAGTTTAGTTTTTTTTACGTGCTTGTTCGTCTTACTTAATAAATGAATAAAAGCGCTGGTGAGTGTATTTATTTCCTCGGCTGCATTGTTTAATTCTAAATCCAGTTTTACCTTTTTCTTGTCTACCGTCACACTATTCATCATGTTAGATAGCCTTGCAATTGGTGAAGAAAGTTTTTTTGAAATCCAGTAGCCGGATAATACTGAGAAGATAATAGCTCCTATTACAATTGATAAGTAAAAAATCTGGGCTTTTTTTTGAGCTTCATTGGAAGCTTCATAACTGTAAGCTGATAGCGCAAAGTATTTTCTAGTCAATTCATTACTTAATCGATTCAATTCATTTCGTAGTCCATCATTGCTTCCGAGGCCAATTTGAATATGGATATCAGTCAATTCATTAAACAATCGCTGATATTCCTCTAAATGGTAAATTGCCGCTTGATTCTTGAAAGGTTGTTTTCGTAATTCTATCAGTAAGCTATTGGCTAAAGCGTTAAGGGAAAACGTATATTCCATTTCATGCCTTAAAAAGAAGTCCTTTTCATTCCTTCTAAGCGACAATACACTAAGCATATTCATCTTAAATTGATTCTCTTCTAACTTATGGGCATGAAATCTCATTTTACCTTCCAATCCATAATTCTTAAAACCTCTTTTAAAAAGCAATCCCTCTAGTTGCTTAAATTTTTTATCGTAAATATCAAATACGCTATCGATCGATAAGAGACTCTCGATCACACCATTCCTGCTTTCGCTATAAATATAATCCATACCCGTATGGACTTTAATCTTAATGCTATCTCGCTGTTCAAAAAATGAACTCTCATGCGTTTCAAAGTAGTGACTATTAATTGTCTCCAGATCAAAAAAGTCGTTGTCGGTCTTTATTAAACTTAGGGTAGCAATCTCCAGTTGGCTGATTTGTCCATGAATAGCAGCTATTCTTTTTGTTTTATTCAGAATAAATAGCGAAACAATTGCTACACAGACGATGAGCAGCGTAAGAAATAAAAACCCAAAGAGCATCCTACTTCTAATTGAGTTGACTTTAAAAATATTGATCATATAATTTCAAAGATAAAGGCTTCACAGATAATCGGGAAACCTGATTGTTATCAAATTATTATGCTAATTTGGAATGACCCATATTTGCAGCATGAATTTAGTTAGTGTAATTATTCCAGCTTTTAATGAAGAAAACGGAGTGGGACTGGTGATTCAAGAGATACCCAAAGACCTAATCGCAGAGATCATCGTAGTAAACAATGCATCAACAGATAATACCGAGAAGATTGCCCGAGAAGCGGGGGTTACAGTTCTGCGAGAATCAACCCCTGGCTACGGGCGCGCTTGTCTCAAGGGGATTGATTATCTCAAGAAGAAGGAAGTTAGGCCATCCATAGTAATTTTTTTAGATGCAGACCATTCGGATTATCCAGAAGAAATGCGCGAGCTTATAAAACCGATTCTTGAAAACAAAGCAGACTTGGTGATCGGATCGCGCGCCTTAGGCCAAAAAGAAAGTGGCTCGATGACACCTCAACAGATTTTTGGAAATTGGTTGGCAACCCTGCTTTTAAGAGTTTTGTACAAAATCACTTTTACTGATTTAGGTCCCTTTCGGGCGATTCGGTTTGACTCTCTTCTGTTGTTAGATATGCAAGACAAAACTTATGGCTGGACTGTCGAAATGCAACTAAAAGCTGCCAAGTTGGGTTTGCGATGCATGGAAGTACCTGTGCGCTATCGCAAGCGAATCGGTTTCTCAAAAATCTCAGGAACCGTTAAGGGAACTATAATGGCCGGGGTTAAAATTATAAGTACGATATTTAAGTACGTTTAAAAGGTGAAATAAAATTTATGGACGTTACGTTTGAAAAGCCCTGTCGACTGTTATCCGCTGCCAACAAGTGACTATAATAATCACCATACTGTATGTTCTATCATTGGCCTACCTCTTTGCATTCAGTATGGGGCAGCTTCATCTGACATGGATTTATATAAGGTCAAAAAAAAGTATCCAAACACCGCAAGCTGTGTTAAAATTTTTTCCGAATGTAACTGTCCAACTCCCAATCTTCAACGAAAAGTATGTAGTTGAGAGACTGCTTGAAGCTGTTAGCAAATTTGATTACCCAAAGGAAAAATTGGAAATTCAGGTTTTAGATGATTCGAACGACATAACGACCGAGATTATCTTAAAAAAAATTGAATTACTCCGTCCTCTTGCGTTAGACATAAAATCAATTCACCGCGAAAACAGGGAGGGCTTTAAAGCTGGAGCGTTGGATTACGGGTTCCAATCAGCCAAAGGGGAATTCATTTGTATCTTCGATGCAGATTTCATTCCTTCGCCTGATTTTTTAAAAAATACTCTCTCTCATTTCGAAGATGAGAAAATCGGGGTAGTTCAAACACGATGGACACACATCAATCAAAATTATTCAATGCTAACCCAACTTCAGGCTTTTGGTTTGGATGCTCATTTTTCTATTGAACAAGTGGCACGAAATGCTTCCGGAAGTTTTATCAACTTCAACGGAACCTGCGGGGTGTGGCGAAAAAAATGCATTGAAGACGCGGGCGGATGGAGTTTTGATACCCTTACTGAAGATTTGGATTTAAGTTATCGCGCCCAATTAAAAGGTTGGAAATTCAGATACTTAGAAGAAGTGGGTACTATGGGTGAACTCCCTGTAATCATGCCCGCCATCAAATCACAGCAATACCGATGGAACAAAGGCGCTGCAGAAACGGCTCGCAAAGTTTTCGGAAAAGTACTTCGGTCAGAGTTTTCTGTAACGAGTAAAGTTCATGCGTTCTTCCACCTATTCAATAGCTCTGTATTTGTCTGCTTGTTAATCGCTGCTATCTTGAGCATTCCCATGCTTTATATTAAACAAGTACATCCTGAAATTAGCTGGCTCTTTCATGCAGGTCTTATTTTTCTTTTGGGATTTCTATCCATCACGTTATTCTACTGGACTGCCACCAAACAATTCTATCAACATCCTGTAAAAAAATTTTGGAGATTGTTTCCGCGTTTTTTGATCGTTTCAATGGGTTTATCTTTTCATAACGGAATGGCTGTGTTGGAGGGATTGATTGGCCGAAAAACTCCATTCGTCCGCACACCAAAATTTAATGTGACAGACAAGCACGAATCCTGGATAAGCAACAGCTACATCATTACAAAAATTAATTGGCTAACCTTAATAGAAGGGCTACTCTGCATTTATTTTGTTTTTGGAATTGTAATAGGGATAGGATTTGATGATTTTGGCCTACTAATCTTTCATGCTATGCTGGCGTTAGGTTTTGGCGGAGTGTTCTATTATTCAGTGAAGGCTTCGCTTCATGCTTAGGCAAAAACCATTCAACATTATCGCAGTAATTTTATCTCTGGCAACGTATCTTTTTATTGCCTTTGAAGTTGAGCGATGGCAGACAACTTACTTATTCTTATCGCTTGGAGTTTTATTTGCCTTTTACCTGCTCATACTCAAAACTTTCAATGAGAGAGAAATTCTATTTTGGATTTCTGTAGCGATTCTTTATAGGTTAGTTTTTCTATTGGCAATCCCTTCACTCTCCGATGATTTTTACCGCTTCATTTGGGACGGGCGCTTATTTGCAGCAGGTTACCACCCTTTTTCTGAGCTTCCAAGGTTTTACATCGAAAATAAAATTTCAATTCCCGGAATTGATAATGCTCTTTTCACCAAACTAAATAGTCCAGATTACTTTACTATCTATCCACCGGTTGATCAATTTGTGTTTTGGCTTTCAGCTAAACTTTTCCCTTCTTCTATTCTCGGAAGCGTACTCACCATGAGAGTATTTGTAATCATGGCTGAAGTAGGAAGCTTGCTCATGCTAAAGCGATTATTAAAGGAATATCGGTTGCCGCAAAAGAACCTATTACTCTATGCCCTTAATCCGCTTGTCATTATAGAACTAACGGGTAACCTTCATTTAGAGTCGTTCATGATTTTCTTTCTCTTGTTAAGTTTTTGGTTGTTGAAAAACAGAAAGTTCTCCCTTTCAGCCATTAGTTTTGCTCTCGCAATCTGCTCTAAGCTCGTACCTATTATTTTGTTGCCTTTATTAATTGCACGCCTGGGTTGGAAGAAATCAATTCAATATTATTTACTTGTTGGAATTACCTGTTTGATTCTTTTCTTTCCTCTGTTAAACATGGAAATCGTTTCCGGCTTCACCGAAAGTATTGGTTACTATTTTAAAAAATTCGAGTTCAACGCAAGCATTTACTATCTCGTGCGTGAATATGGCTTTTGGCAATACGGTTACAATATTATTCAAACAGTAGGCTGGAAACTGGCTCTATGGAGTACGATGATAATTTTAGTATATACTTTCATTGAGGGATTTTTTAGCCTGTCAATGGTTGATAGTCAACGCATGGCAGCCCAACAATTGCCCATTAGCCATCGACCATGGATCATCGACTATGGACTAATGACTTCCTATCTGTTTATCTTAGCCATTTATTTCAGTTTCGCCACCATCGTTCACCCGTGGTACATTACCACACTCGTGGCCTTCACAGTTTTTAGTCGACACCGCTTTGCTATTGTATGGTCAATCTTAATACTTTTAACTTATGCAGGTTATAGTGTAGATGGATTTAGTGAAAACCATTGGCTCATCGCTTTAGAATATGCATCGGTGATTGGTTATCTTGCTTATGAATTGGTATGGAAAAGCGAAAAGCAATTGGTCTGATCTTTATATTGGCTTGCCTATCGGCATCTGCCCAATCAGATTACGATAAGGAATTATCATCGCTTTATCGCCACAGCGTCAAAACCATACAGCCTCAAGAGGCCAAAAAATTAATTGGAAATCCGAAAGTAATTTTTCTTGACACTCGCTCACCTGAAGAATTTAATGTTAGTCATTTGCCCAAGGCAAGATTCTTAAATTACGATAAGTACACAATTGAAGATTTACGAAAACTCCCAAAAGATTGTAAGCTGATACTCTATTGCAGTGTAGGCTATCGCAGCGAACGCGTGGGTGAAAAATTGCTGAAGCTAGGGTTTACCGATGTAGCTAATTTATACGGAGGTATTTTTGAGTGGAAGAATGATGGTCTTTTGGTGGTGAACCAAGCTAACTATCCAACTGATAGCATTCATACCTATAACAAGAATTGGTCAAAGTGGTTAAATAAAGGCATAAAGGTTTATTAAGATCTGAAAAATTTACTGATCATATTTTATCGCAATCCAGAACTTGGAAAAGTAAAAACTCGCCTTGCTAAAACAATTGGC
>JAYVPS010000266.1:0-3679 GCA_043757225.1 Cytophagales bacterium
GATGGTTCCGTAAAATAAAGAGCCTACAATATTTACATATTGAATCAGGTTTTCGGCAAAGTTGGCCAAGGTCGCAAAGACCATAGCAATCAATGCCCATAAAATTGTAAAGAACCTTGAGGCAGCAAGGTAATGGGCTGCAGATGCGTCCGGGTTGAATGATCTTTTATAAATGTCAACGGTAGTGGTAGAACTTAACGCATTCAGTTCAGAAGCCATCGATGACATAGCCGCTGAAAACATAACTGCTAACAGAAGACCAATCAAACCATGTGGCAGATAATTCAAAACGAAGTTGAGGAAAATGTAATCCCGATCCTGCGTTTTGGCCAGCGGTATTGCTGCAGCTATCTTTTTCTTTACTTTTTTACGAAGTGCTCCCTCCTGCTGTTGAAGTGTATTGTAACTACCTTTGGAAATTTCCTTGAGGCTTTCGTCATCTGTCTGAATTCCTTTGACAAGTCCTTCAACCGCTTCGCGTTTCTTAGAAAACAGCACCTGATATTCCTTCTCTAATAATTGAAGTGAATCTGCCTGTGTGGTTTTCATTGCTTCAGCTTTCAATGTTGAATTGTGAAATACAGGAGGCTGTACAAACAGATAAAACACAAACACCAACACGCCAATAAACAGAATCATAAATTGCATTGGGATTTTCAACAATCCATTAAAAATTAAACCCATCCTGCTTTCGCGGATTGATTTCCCACCTAAATACCGACCTACCTGCGATTGATCAGTGCCAAAGTATGAGAGAAAAAGAAAGGTTGAAGCAATCAACCCAGACCAAATATTAAATCGATCATTCCAACTAAAATCTGTAGTGATGATGTTAAGCTTCCCTAACTCTCCGGCTAATTGTACCGTATCGCCAAACGATATATGATCGGGCAACAGACGGTAGGCAACAATTCCCGCTAAGATCATCCCTCCCATTATCACTGTCATCTGTTGACGTTGGGTTAAGCTGACCGCTTTCGTTCCACCAGAAACAGTATAGATGATTACTAATAATCCTATCAACACCGTAGTTAAGAAGATATCCCACTCTAAAATAGTAGAAAGAACTAATGCTGGCGCGAAAAGCGTGATCCCCGCAGAAAGCCCTCGGAGAATAAGAAACAAAATGGCTGCTAATGTGCGAGTCTTTAAATCAAAACGAGTCTCAAGGTATTCATATGCTGTGTAAACCTTTAAGCGATAATAAATTGGCACCATGGTTACCGATATGATGATCATAGCAAGTGGCAACCCAAAATAAAATTGAATGAACCGCATGCCATCTTCTATCGCCTGCCCTGGTGTGGAAAGGAACGTGATGGCACTTGCCTGAGTAGCCATGATGGAAACACCCATCATCCACCACTTCATGGTGTTGTCGCCCTTTAAGTAGCCCTCAATATCCTTGGCTCCTTTAGTTTTCCATGCACCATATAGCACGATGGACAAAATCGTTCCGAAAAGAATTGACCAATCGAGCAGGTTCATGAAAATGAATTCGTAATTAAACTAAAAATCAAAACCTGCAAGACCATGATACCGATTACAAGCCAATACCAGGAATTCCAATTTTTAAAAACGGGTGGCTGCTCTTCCATTTCGAGAGTTTATAATTTCAATTTACTTGGATCTTGATATGTATTCCCAAAAGTTAACAAGTCAATACGTTCATGATCCACAATTCTTAGCAGACAATTAACCTTTTATGAAGTACGTATTTGTGGACATTGGCAGAGACTCGTAACATACTACTTTTTTCTTAATTTCATTTTTCCATTGTCAATCTTCTTTGGTTTGCCCAGCGATACCAAATTGGCGAAAAGTTTATACGCTCCAGGAACCCCTTCCGGTAACTCTCTAAAAAAAGAGAGGCCCGTGTAAACATAATGGCCTTCGCCATACTTTGTAACTAACAAACTTCCATTACGTGCTGGCTCTCCTGCATCATTACAAGAAAGCAAAGCATCGTACTTCTCGTCCCACGCTGATGGAAAATACAAGCCCCTTTCTTGCACCCAACCTTCAAAATCTTTAGTGGTGATCTTGTTTGGATAATTCAACAAAGGATGATCCGGCTTTAAAATTCTTACCTCGCTATTTTCTTCTGTTACACGTTCTCTTGAAAGCGTGATAGGGTAAGGAGAAATTTTATCTTTATCAATTTCCAAATCACCGTTAGTATTGTACTGAACAATCATGGTACCTCCTTCTTTCACATAGTTTAATAAGTCGGGCATAAAGTAGCGGACGCGTTCGTTTGTATTAAGAGCCCTAATGCCAAGCACCACCGCATCAACTTTTTTAAGATTAGAAGCTGTGATCTCTTCATTCTTCATCTCCCAGACTTCGTAGCCCATGTTGCGCAATCCGGAAGGCACATCATCACCAGCACCGCGTATGTAGCCAATCACTCCTCCTTCTTTTTTCAAATCAATCCTCAATAATTCTTCTTCAGCCTTGGGCAATAAAGTTTGTGTAGGAATGTGGTCGTATTGAATAGTCTGAATTGAATAGTCATACTTCTTGCCATTCACTTCGGCCACGGCTTTTACAATTGACTTCATCTCCTCCTCCTTGCCGGGATAGACTTTAAAACTAACTGTATTCTCTTCATTTCGTCTCGCTAATTCAAAAGGAATGAATGAAGGCTCTGCACGCCAACCATTGGGTAATTCAAGCGAAAGGGTTCCTCTTAATGCTTCGGCAGAGGATGATTTCAATAACACACTTACCTGTTGAGGTTGATCACTAGTAAAAAGATAGACGGGCTTATTCAAGTTCACAAAGACAGGAGGCACTACTTCAAATGGCCGTGCCAATTCTCCCTTTACCGGATCCGTCCACTTGTAAACCAAGGATGAGGTGACAGAGAAACTTTCCCCGCCAAGGGTAAAATAAAAAGTGAAGGGCGCAGTCGGATCATTTTCCGGTTTTCCAATATCACGCTTATCAGGGATGGTAAACAAGCCAATAGAATGCTTTTCCTTTAACCAATAAGGACCGGAATAATTTAATTCACTCGACAATTTCCGCCTCGATTTAAAAGCAAGTGGAACATTGTTCTTCAATTGTACAGATAATGTACTGTCCCAGCTAACGGCATTTGAGTGAATAGATGTTAACGTTATATCTGAATTTGAGCGATTAATGATTTCAAAGGAAGCAATCACCGGCTGACCCGGTGCGACCCAAAAATTATCGGCAGTAACTTCAACAAAGAGGCCAGCACAATCTTGAATTAGCTGGTTCACTTCAATTAATTTTCTTTCTTTCCAAGGGGAAGAAATTAATGCAATGATTTCCTTTCTTATTAAAAGCAATAATGGAATAGAACCAGAAGGATTTTCTTCATTATACTCTTTCAATGCTTTATCGATCAGAGGCTGAATTTTTTCAGTGCCTTTTAATCGGCTCCAGGTCGTATTGATATTTTCAAAAATATCTGAAGTTGACTTTTCTCCTTTCTCCAATTCAAAGAAATCAGGCGCATCGCCTCTTCTACCCGGTGAGCCAAAACCCTGACTCTTATGTTGAGTACGGCTTTCCGCAGCAATTTCAGAATAGGATTTACCCAGTAGTGTATTGTAGGTGCCCACATTCATAGTAAGTACGCCTGGCGTTTTTTCGTTGATGGTCTGGTTCCACCAGCGCCCCGTATTGGTGTATAATCTTTTAACTT
>JAYVPS010000267.1:0-3636 GCA_043757225.1 Cytophagales bacterium
CTCTGGGGGCTTGACATTGACTAATGGGACTTTTAAACTGTCGAGTGCGTCAACCATTACCCCATTTAATTCCGATCCTAATTTCGGTGCCACAGCTCAACTTTGGTGTAACGGTGGCACAATGCAAGGAAGCAATACAACAGTTACTTACAGTGGTGCTATTCAGGTGACTGCGGGTACCGTTACGATCGGCACTTCTGCCAACAATTATTTGTATCCGAAGGGTGGTTCTTTAACGATATCCGGAGGGGCACTCAATGTAGCCGGGCCTTTATCAGATTCACCGGCAGGTGGACCTACGGGTATGAACTTTAACATGTCTGCGGGAACTTGTACGGTTGCTACAGCAACAGGATCTACAGTTGATTACCCTTTTTTAATACAATCATCTGTGGGTTCTCAATTTACGATGACCGGAGGAACGCTGATTATCCAAAACTTAAGCGATGTTTCCGGTATAGGTTTTTCAGCAAACGCTGGTTACTACAATTATGTAGCAGGAGGTACTTTTACCGGTGGCACATTGCAAATAGGAAATGCTTCAACAGCGGCCGCTAGTACGATTGAAATTGACACCACTATTCCCATTTATAATTTAACAGTCAATAACTCCACTGCTTCATCTCGTGTAGTTGCTCAAGCGATAACAGTTTCTAACAACGTAACAATATCTTTAGGAACACTTAACGCTAACTCGTTTGACATTTCGGTTGGAGGTAATTGGACAAACAATGGCACGTTTGTTCCCGGAGCTCAAACTGTAACCCTTAACGGAACAGCCGCCCAAACGATAAGCGGAACTACTTCCACAACATTTAATAACCTAACCTTAAATAATGCCTTTGCCACAATCCCATCTATTATACTAGGAATTGCCACAACTACAACTAACACGCTCACCATGACATCCGGTATTGTTGATCAAGCCGGATTTACCTTTACACTTGGAGCCAGTGGTGCTGCCTCCACGCTAACTCGCACTGGAAGCACTACCACAAATTGGATGTATGGAGGTACTTTTAAACGGTTTTGGCCTACTGCTACTGCCATTACATTAGCAGGTAATTCTTATGGATTATTTCCGGTAGGCACTTCATCAGCCTCGTCTTACAGACCAGTTTCTATAACCAGTACTGTCAATCCAACAGCTACGGGTTCTTACAGTATAACTCATACGAACGCAACAAGCACAACAGATTTAAGCCCTGTATTTAGTGATGCTGGAACAAATATTGTCCGCAAGCATGATGCACAATTTGTAGGAGCTATCTCAGGCGTTACAGGCGGCACTTACAATATTGGCGTAACCATGACAAGTTTATCTGCTACGGGTGTCTTATCTGATATTCGTTTGGCTGTATCGAATGGAGCAACTACGGTAACAACTGTTGGTACTCATGCTGCTGCAACCGGTACGGTGGTTAACCCAACCGCAAATAGAACAGGAGCTACGGTAGCTAATCTTACTGGTGATTTTAGAATTGCTACCACTAATTTAGCAGCAACGCCTTTGCCAGTCGAATTGATTGCCTTCAATGCATCGCTTGTAAATGATAAAGTGAACCTCTCATGGACTACTGCCTCTGAATTGAATAACGATTTCTTTACTATAGAAAGAAATATCAATGACGAAAAATTTGAGTCCATTAAAACAATCAAAGGAAAGGGAACTACCAATTTTACATCGGTGTACACATCCATCGATGAAAATCCAGTGTCCGGCATTTCTTACTACCGACTAAAGCAAACTGATTTTGATGGAGGATATTCTTACTCCGATGTTGTATCAGTTGAGTTTCTTGGTCAAGACTTCTGGACCATATACCCCAACCCTACCAATGGAATAAACTTCAATATTAAGTTAACAAAAGATGAGATTGGTAAAGAGGTTTATATTGGTTTGCAAAGCATGAATGGCCAACACCTGCTATCGCAAACTTCCATAGCCGATGCTTCAGCCAAGGTCACCGTAGAGCCTTCGCAAGAACTGCCTTCTGGAATTTACATAGTCTCTATCATAACCAACGAGAAAGTGGTAAAGAAGAAAATCATTGTTAAGTAATGAGATAAATTAACTTAGTGGAATTTTAAAAGCAGGTTGTACTCGTCATTGCGAGCGCATACTCAGAAGCAAACATAATGCGCGTGGCAAGCTCCCATTCGAAGCGCCTTAGCACCTACCAAGAGAGATTGCCACGGCTGTATCCACCCTCATGCCAATGCTTGCAGCCTCGCAATGACGGGTTAGGTGAAACCAGGGCATTCTCCTCTCTCAAAAATGAAAAACTATTATTCAAACCTCAACGACTCAATAGGATCAAGCTTTGATGCTTTACTGGCAGGATACCAGCCTGAGAAAAGTCCTACCAAAATACAAATGATCATGCCAACCATCATCCAAAGCCAAGGAACAATAAAGGCTTCGATACCCATAGCACTAGATATTAAATTGCCGATAAGTATTCCTAAAATCACCCCCGCAACTCCACCTAACACACAAACAACAATAGCCTCTAACACAAACTGCTGACGAATGCGCAGAGGAGTTGCTCCAAGCGCTTTCCTTACACCTACTTCTCTTGTTCTTTCTGTAACGGAAACCAGCATGATGTTCATCAACGCGATGGATGCGCCTAACAACGTGATAAAGCCTACCCCAAAACCTGCAAATCGCAAACCAGCCGTTATGGATTCCATTTCTTGCGCAAGTGATTCGCTTTTTTCAATGTCAAATGAATTTTCTTTTCCAATTTCATCGTGGCGAATTTTACGCATCAACCCGGTGGCTTCGCCCATGGCATAGTCCATCTGTTCGGGATCTTGTATCCCTACACTAAGACGATAATTCAGTCCCTGTCCGGAAGCCAATTGGTTTGCCACTATTATAGGAATTAATACCATGTTGTCGAAATTATTCTCAGATAACTCGCCCTTCTCCTTCATTACTCCTATCACCTTAAACTGCGTTCCTTTAAACGAAATTTCCGTTCCGACTGGGTTCTTTTTTTCGCCATACAAAGTCTTAGCCAATTTATGGCCAATAATGGCTGCTTTGGATCCATATTGAATTTCAAAGCGTGAGAAATTTCTGCCCTCCGCGATGTTCAAACCCTTTATTGGCATATAATCTTCATTAACACCCGATACATTTACATTAGGGTTAGTTTTCTCTGAACCAAATTTTATTTCTGCTAAAATGGTTAGTCGAGCCGATAAACTTATACTGGCAGGCAGCGGATATTGATCAATGAAATCCTGCGCCTCCGAAAGAAGTACCGAAGAAAACACTTTCTGTTTAACTCCTTCTTGATTAGAGCCCCTGTTGAATTTTGAGGTTATATCAAATGTATTGGCGCCCAACGCAGAAAGACTCTGATTAACAGAATACTCTATGCCATCAATAGCCGTGAGAATTCCCACCAATGAAGTAATTCCAATGGCAACAATTAAGGCTGTAAGCACAGAACGAAGCATGTTTGCCTGTATTGAGCGCAAACCTTCCTTTATGTTTTCAAGTAAATTCATTGAATTGGTAGTTATTTAACCCAGATTTTGCAGTAGAAATATTTTGTACTAACCTGTCAGACTTAGTGGCAGGTTTATATTTTTAATATTTGAGAATAGGCCATCATACCA
>JAYVPS010000268.1:0-13598 GCA_043757225.1 Cytophagales bacterium
TGCCTGCCAAGCGTGTAAAAGATATTAGTGACGAAATGAAAGCGGTTATTGAGCGAACAGCTAAGAATTATCCAATGTATGCCGAATGGTTTAAGGAAGGCAAGTAGTTTAGCTTTACCTTAATGAAAATTGGTGATTTACTTTTTAAAAAAAGATAAAAGAATAACATCTCTTCATTGGTTCATGTCATAAAGAATTCATAGTTTCATATCAATGAAACCAATAATCAACTCCGGTTTTGATCCAATTATTATTGAAGAATACAAAGTCAAGATGAAGGCTTATGGCAAACTATTTTTGCCTATAGAGGACGAAAACAACACAGATGAGTATTTTCATTTTTATTTTATCGGCAGGTACAATACAAAAGAAGTGATTTATGATTCGATTCTCTATACCCTGCGGTTGCAACATGAACTTGAGCTCTATGAGATTGCGGAGCATAGAGCAGCTCAGCATTTTCCTCACTATAAGAAAATTATTTACGAAGAGGACGAGAACGGGAACTTAAAAGCGCTGAATAGCCAAGAAGAGGAAATCGGTTTATACATGGCAGAAGTGATTGTTGAATTACAGGAAGAAGAAGAAGTAAAAGTAGGTGAGCATATTAATGAAGATTTCCATGCTGAATTTGGAATTAGCCTTGATGTGGGGCTTCATATAGAATCGATTACACCTGAAATCATAGAAGAATTTATTCTCAATTTCAACGAAGACAAAATTCAATTGGACGAGACCCTCTATTCGTTCCAATCCGAGGAGGATGAGGCTTAGTATACTTTCCTCCAGTTCCAAAGCTCCATTTTTGGATGAACAATTTGCCTTAGCAATTAAAATCCAACCCTCAGAAGAGGCTTGGAATCTGCAATTAGGACTCTATATTTGCAGCCTTTAAACCCAAATCTTGAATAAATGAAAAATCTCTCGACCGCCCTCAGCGGAATTTCGTTGCTTGCTGTGGCTATTTTGTATTATCTGCATTTCTTTTCAACCTCTTCAAAATCGGCTCAAGGAATTCAATCGACTCCTTCCGATTTTAAAGTTGCCTATATTAACTCAGATAGCGTGCTGAAGCATTATGATTTCTATAAAGAAGTTAAACTCCGGTTGGAATCCAAGGGCAAAAAATTAGATACAGATCTTCAAAACCGCGCACAAGCTTTGCAAGGAGAAATCGGTGCGTATCAGCGCAATGTTAGCACTATGACAATAGGCCAAGCCAAGGCAGTAGAGGAGGATCTTGGCAAGAAGCAACAGAATTTTACGCTTTATCAACGGAGCTTAGAGCAAGAAATGTCAAGTGAGCAAGGCAAAGTAAATGAGCAGCTTTATGGAAACATTACTGCCTTTTTAAAAAAATATGGGGAAGAAAAAGGCTTAGAAGTGGTATTGAAGTTCGATACAAGTAGTGACCTCCTTTTTGGTAGTTCATCGGTTGATATTACCCGCGAGGTAGTGAAGGGGCTTAATGAAGCATACCAATTAAAGCAGCAAAACCCTGAGGTTAAAAAAGATTCTTCTTCCGTTACCAAGAAATAGAGAAAATGATAGTAGAAAAGCCAGTGGTTCTTTTGAGCTGCTGGCTTTTTGTTTTTAACAGTTTAGTGGTAATTTTAGGATCATGAAATTCAACGCATTCCGTTTTCTTAACGTAAAGCAAGAAGAGCAAACTCAAGTGGCTTTGATGCTCTTCATGGGTTTCTTTATTGGGATATTTGTTGCCACCTATCAGGTTACTGTCGAATCGCTGTTTCTCAATAAGCTGAGTGGACAATTAAATAAGGCCTTCTTTATTTCTGGCGGATTGGGTATCGCCTCTACCTTGATCTTTTCATTTTTTCAGAATAGGATAAAATTTGTGTCGCTGGCGTTTGCCAGTATGGTGCTTGTTTTTGTTGCCACTTCTGCTTTGCATTTTTTCTATCACTATGGAAACGCCCAGTTAAATAGTGATATTTTGTTTTTGATGTATTGCCTCACAGGTCCCATGATGGCAATCTTGTTGCTTTGTTATTGGGGTATGTTTGGCAGACTTTTCGATTTTAAACAATCGAAAAGAATAATTGGATGGATTGATACGGGGCAGTTGTTGGCTATTATTTTGGCTAATTTTCTAATCCCTTTATCTTCTAAGTTTTTCCCTGATACTTCTGACTACCTCATTGTATGTGATGTGAGCATTATTGGGGCAATCGTTTGTTTAAGTGTAATCGCATTTAAGTTCGGACAATCCAAGCTACAGGCTTCTACCAGTACTGACGCTGTAAGAAGTGAAACTACATTTGTTAAAATATTTAGAGATAAATATGTTGTATTACTTAGCCTTTTTCTAATCACTTCGGTAGTTACGCTCAATTTCAATCAGTTTATTTTTCAAAATTTATTGAATGAGCAATACCCCAATCAGAGAGACCTTACCAACTTTTTAGCCTATTTCAACGGAGCTATCTATCTGCTTAGCTTAATCATGCAGACTTTTTTGAACGATCGAATTTTGGCTACTTACGGAATTCGATCTTCACTATTTATACTTCCAATTTTCACGGGTTTCTTAGCGTTGGCATCTTTCGTTTCGGCTTTTATTTTTGGAGATAGTTTAACCGCTCACCCCGATACTTTTATTTATTTCTTCTTGTTTGTTGCCTTAACCAGACTTTTCAATAACATGCTTCGGGAATCATTAGAAAACCCCGTGTATAAATTAATGTTTGTTCCGCTGGATAGTCGCGTTCGGTTTGGTATTCAAACCAAAGTTGAAGGGGTGGTCAGTGAATCAGGCAGATTTATTGCTGGAATAATAATTTTTCTTTTTTCATTAATTCCCCTTTTTAAAATACTATGGATTCCATTGATTCTGGTAGTGCTGTGCGCGATTTATTTTTGGGTTATTAATCGTCTTTATTCCGGGTATAAGAGTAAGATCAGAGCTAAATTAGAGACCACTGATTATAGCCAGGAGAAATTGGATGTTGGATATAAACAAATTGCGAATAATCTTGAAAATAGATTAGCAGATAATGAGACATCTAAAGCTGTATTCTCTTTTAAACTTCTGGAAAAAATTGATCCTGCAAAAGTAGGTAGTTGGATAAATACGCTCATGAAAAATGAACATGAGAACGCGAGAGATTATGCTCAGCGAAGATTGAATGAATTGAAAGGCCTGTCAGTGTCAGACCAGTACGTGATTCGAGCTGACAAAGAAGTGAAGGAGAATAATAGAAAAAAAATGTTGACGAAATTTGATTTGGAGTCGTTGATTAATAGTGGGGGAGATGTCACTAAACAACGAGTTAAAAATTTGGCAAGATCAGCGGAAGCAAATGATCGCCAATATGCGGCCGAATTGCTACTACATTCTGAATCCGAAGAAAGTATTTCGTATTTAATTGAACTGCTTTCGGATCTCGAACCTACAGTACGAAAGACCGCTATTTCTACGGCTATAAAAATTAATAATGCTGAAGTAATTTTCTCGCTCATTACGAATCTTTCAAATCCAGTTTATAGCAATCAAACGATGAATGCATTGGTGCTCATTGGAGGAAAGGCACTAACCCATTTAGAGAATTCATTTTACCGTTCAGGTCAGAATACACAAACCATTTTTAGAATTGTACAAGTGATCGGCCGTATTGGAGGCCAACGAGCCAAGGATATGCTATGGGGAAAAATTGATTATCCGGATAAAGTGGTGGTTTCGCAAGTACTTCTTTCATTAGGGGAGTGTGGTTTCAAGGCTGGAATTTCTCAAATCACACGGATCAAATATGCCATTGAAAACGATGTAGAGGACATTGCCTGGAACCTCAACGCGATGCTTGAATTAGGAAGCGAAAGTGCGAAGTCACAAATTTGGAATGCATTGGAGCAAGAAGATCGGCATGATATTGATCATATCTATATGCTGCTGGCCATGCTCTACGATACACGGTCCATCCAATTGGTAAAGGAAAATATTGAAAGTGGTACCTCAGAAGGTACTACTTATGCTGTTGAATTACTTGATGTGTTTTTATCGGAGCAATTGAAAGTAAAAGTAATTCCTGTGTTGGATGATATTACCAATGCAGAAAAGATAAATCGGTTAGAGGTCTTTTATCCTCGTGTAAAATTAGATCATAAATTAGTATTGAAGTTTTTGGTCAATAGAGATTTTTCCCAATCTAACCGATGGACGAAAGCGTGTGCCATTGAACAGATCGGTAGACAACGAATCTCAGATTTTAAGTTGGATTTAATTGCCCACATGTTTAATCCTGACAGATTAATTCGTGAGATGTCAGCTTGGGCCCTGCATCAAATAGACCCAGCAGAATATCAATCAAATTCATCACGATTGGATGTGGACATAAAACGTTGGTTGGATCGTTGTGTCATTCCAGACCAACAAATAAAGCTGAGGCTTTACGAGAAAGTTATATTTTTTCAAAGCCTGCCAATTTTTGCCGGTGTATCAGGTGTGGCGTTGTCTTTTTTGGCCGATATTTCAAGAGAAATGCGGGTAGTTGCCGATCAGTTCTTGTCTATTGATGAGAAAATGAATAATGATTTCTTCATTATTTTCAGTGGATCGGTGCAGTACTATGAGAAGAGCCGATATATTATGGATTTTCAAGAAGGACAGTTTGTTGGTGAGATGGTAGCTCCTGCTGGGTTCGCCAATTCCAATCTTTTAATTACCAAAGAGGACACCGTCTTATTGAAAATTAATAAAGATCAGTTTTATGAACTTTTGGCTGACAATGTGAAGTTGGCAGATAAATTTTTGGAATATGTGTGATTTTACCTACTTTTCTGTAACTTTTAGGCTAATTGGGTAAAGTTTAGTACTATTTTTTAAGCTGATTTGACTTTTGATATCGAATTACCCTTGGCTGTATCTAAATTGTTCGTAAGGAAGAAATGTTAAACTATTCTGTCCAAGTTGGCCAACTGGAAGACGAATCATCTAGGCTCTCAACATTAGGAGGCAAGGTGACGTCTAACCCTTTTCCAGGGTTACGTCCATTTTCCTTGGATGAATGCCACCTCTTTTTTGGGCGAGAGAATCACGTTGACGATATACTCCTGAAGCTTTCTCAAAACCGCTCAGTAGCGGTAATGGGCTATTCCGGTAGCGGTAAATCCAGCTTAATGTATTGCGGCCTGGTGCCTATGCTCTACGGAGGGTTTATGACGGAATCCGGGCCAAGTTGGAAAGTAATTATTGCACGCCCGGGAAATTCGCCAATACAAAATCTAACGGATTCGATTGTTTCTTTATTGGTGCAAGACGGTAGGTTGGAGGAGAGCGATATTACCATCCAAAAGGCTGTCATCAATTCTGTTTTGCGGAGCAGTTCTAATGGCCTCATTGAAATCTCGAGGTATATTCAGACTCATCTTAAGGAGAACGTTTTCTTTTTGATTGATCAATTTGAAGAATTATTTAGATATAGAGATTCGGGGGTAGAGAATTCAGATAATGAATCCATCGAATATGTAAACTTGATTCTTAGCCTCACAAAGCAAACCCAAATCCCAACGTATCTCACATTGAATATGCGGGCGGATTTTATGGGGGACAGTGCCTCTTTCCCGGGTCTTACAGATTTAATCAATTCGAGTAGCTACTTGGTTCCACAGATGACCCGCGAGCAGAAAAGGATGGTCATTGAAGGCCCTGTAGCAGTGGGTGGAGGCAGAATATCACAAAGGCTTGTAAAAAGATTGCTGCATGATATTGGCGACAACCAAGATCAATTGCCGCTATTGCAACATGCCCTCATGCGTACATGGGATTATTGGATTGCCAACCGCGAGCCGGGTGAGCCCATGGATTTGCGTCATTACAATGCTATTGGTCAAATAGCACAAGCATTGTCATTGCATGCCAACGAGGCGTTCGATGAGCTTAATTCACAAGAAAGAGAAATTGCAGAAGTTCTTTTCAAGTCAATTACTGAAAAGAATCAAGAGAATTTAGGAACCAGAAGACCAGCCAAAATTTCGTTGGTGGCAGAGTTGACGAACGTCTCCGATAGTCAGGTGATTCAGGTAGTAGAGAAATTCCGTCAGACGGGCCGTTCGTTTTTGATGCCTGGCATTAATGTTCCTCTTACACCAGAAACATTCGTTGAAATTTCGCATGAAAGTTTAATGCGTATATGGACTCGACTGGCTACCTGGGTAGAGGAAGAATTTGAATCGGCTCGAATGTATACACGGGTTTCGGATGCAGCTGCCATGTACCAAATTGGTAAGACTAGTTTGTGGCGTCCGCCCGATTTGCAATTGGCTCTTAACTGGCAAAAAAAGCAAAACCCTACCCGAACTTGGGCACAACGATATGATGTTGCCTTCGAACGCGCCATCGTCTTTTTGGACACCAGTCGTATTACCTTTGAGGCAGAGCTAAAGAACCAGGAAATGTTGCAGCGCAGAATGCTGCGAAGGGCACGGGTTACCAATATAATTTTAGCTATTGCCCTGTTGGTGTCTATTGGATTTTTCTTTTTTGGCCTAATGAAGAACATTGCAGCGCAGAAAGATAAAATAGCCGCAGAAACAGCAAGGAATAGTGCAGAGCAAGCCAGAAAAGAAGCTGTAAAGGAAAAGGAAAAGGCAGAACAACAAACACAAATCGTTTTACAGCAAGAGGAAAAACTTAAAGCAGCTAACAAAAATCTCCAAAATGCTTTAGCAGAGACCAAAAGATCAAAAGACCTAGCATTTACAGAGGCGCAAAACGCAAAGGCACAGGAACAAATTGCTGTCAAATCGACCAAAGTTGCCAATGCAAAAAGCGACAGTTTAAAAATTCAAACCGTTATTGCAAATACCAACCTTGATAAAGCCAACAGCCTTTATTACTTAACAGTTGCCCAATCGCTTGAGGCAAAATCAGAAGGGATTGAGGATAAACAGTTGGCCGGACTCACCGCCATGCAAGGCTACCTCTTCCATACCAAATACAATGGAAGAAGATATGATCCTTATGTTTTTCGAGGACTTTATTATTCATTGGCCAAGCTATCAGGGTACAATTACAATGCTGTAAAAATACCAGGTGGATTAAAAAATAAAATGTTCGCATTGGCGGTGTCCCAAAACTCAGATAAGTTTTACACAACCGGTAACGATGGTAAAATAACAGAGGCTGACTACATCATGCTAAAGTCAAACAAACCGATTTATGAAAATGATGGCTATGCCAATAATATATTAGCACTCAGCAAAGACGAAAAGTATTTGGTAAGTGGCAGTGACTCAAGCTACATAGATATTTTTAGTTTAGAAGACTCTGGTAAAAAGCCTGTGAGAATAAGAGGGCATAAAGGTTCTGTGAAGGATATTAAATTCCTCCCGGATAATTCTGGATTTATCTCTACCTCAACGGATAAAACATTAAGGTTAACGAATCAGGTTACAGGACAAAGCAAAAATGTTCTGACTCTCCCTTATCATTTAAAATCAATTGACATTAGCTCAAATGGTGAATGGGTTGTTGGGGGCGCTCCTTCGGGGCAGTTGGTTTTGATCAGCACCAAAGACTACTCCTACAAAGAAATTTTGAACGAGGCACCGAGCAGAATATTATCAGTAGCTTTTCATCCTACCAAGAGTATGGTTATCGCTTATGGTGTAGAGGTGGTAAATGAAAATAGGGTGGTAACAAGGGGAACCGTAAAAATTTTAGAAATAGAAACAAAGAAAGTGAAAGAGCTTGCCGGTCATAAAGCGGGCATAACAAATCTTGAATTTAGCCCGGATGGAAATTTATTGGCCAGCGCAGGCTTGGATAAAAAGCTTCAAATGTGGGTCGTAGATCATGAAGAAGATTTGCCCATTGTAATGGATAACAACAATGGAAATGTGTGGGATATTGCATTTACGAAGGGGTCCAATTATTTAATAGCATCGTGCAACAATGGTGAAGTGCGTGTTTGGCCTACGGATACCAGAATGTTGGCCGAGCAGGTTTGCCCTAAGCTTACAAGGAATATGACAAAAGAGGAATGGAGGATTTATGTGGGTGCTGATATTGATTACGAGTCGACCTGCAGGAGCTTACTGATTAAAGACTTTTAATTGATATGAAATCAGCAAAGCTCTTAATCTCTTTTATAATTCTTGTTTGGTTCGGCAGCCCTGTTTTTTCCCAAGATCTAACCTGTGAACAAACTTTAAATCAAGCCTCGGCAGAATTTGATGCCGGTAGATTTTATAGCTTGCCTGCATTGCTAAAAAATTGCCTAGATAAAGGATTTACAAGTGAACAAAAATTTCGTGCTTATTACTTATTGGCACAAGCCTATGCCGTCTTAGATGATCCTATTGCAGCGGAGAATAGTTATTTAAGCCTTCTAAAGATAGACCCTGAGTTTAAGCCATCGATTAAGAATGACCCAATTGATCTTGTATATTTAAGCAGAAAGTTTACCTCAAGGCCGAGGTTTACCCCACATGCCCGCCTGGGGGCTAATGTATCATTTCCTAGGTCTCTTGCAGGAATATCCACCTACTCAAAAGAAGTGAGTTCTTCAAAAGGAGTCCGGGTTGGGCTACAAGTTGGAGTTGGCTTAGATTGGAATATAAGTGACAAGTGGAGTTTGTGTGGTGAGGCTAATTTTGTGACCAAATCTTTCTCTATTTCTACTGAGGGCATTGCAGTCAGAGACAATTCGTTGTTAATCGAAAAAAGTAATTGGATCGACCTTCCTATTTACTTAAAATATTCCTATGACTCAGGCCGATTCAGACCCTTTGGTTATGTTGGTTTTGCCTTTAATGCGTTACTTTCTTCAAATAGCTCCAATGAGTATAAAAATATAACTAAAAGCGGAACGGAAGGGGAAATAACCAGAATTGTTCAAGGGCCTGATATAAGTTTAAATAACAGCCGGAATTTTTTAAATTACTCTGCCCTTTTAGGAGGCGGTCTTAAATATAAATTCGGGAAAGATTTTATTTATGCCGATGTGCGGTATATGATTGGGTTAAATAATCTTGTTAGCCCGTCAACTAATTTTTATAATTCTGAGGGCACATTAGCTACAACGATTACTCAGTATCAGTATGTAAGCGATTTCTATAGATTGGATAATCTCTCTTTATCTTTTGGATATGTCAGGCCTTTGTACAATCCAAGAAAGATTAAGAAAGTAAATACGAAAGGCTTTTTCAGAAATCTTATTAAGCCACGAGGAAAGAAAGGATGAGACTAAGAGTAGAGTTGATATTGATAATGTTAGTTGTGGCTTCATGTGCTACAAAGGATTCTGCTTTGTCACCTGATGAAGATTATTTTTTAAAATATTACGGAAATGATGGCAATCAGCAAGCGGTTGACTTTGTGGTGAACGTAGACGGCACCTTCGTTATTTTAGGAAATTCGGTTTCTGATCCTTCATCAGATCAGCAGGTATATGTGGTTAAGGCTGATAGTAAAGGAAAAATAATCTGGGAGAAGACCTTGGTGCTTTGGCCACTAGGAGAGGAAGCAAAGGATATTGAAGTAACTTTTGATGGCAATTTGGTCATAGCAGGAAATTCAAAAAAAGGCGCGAATGATCGCGATGCTTTTTTGATTCGGTTAAAGCAAGATGGAACCCCTATTGATAGTGTGAGGCAAGGATTGAGACTTAGCAGTGGGCTAGAGGCCGATGAGAATGTGAACTCTCTAACACAAATTAATCAGGGCTTAGTAAATGAAGGCGGATTTATTGTGGCAGGTTCAACCACAGGCTTGTCAGGTAAGCCAGCTGACCTTACAGATGCAATGCACTTGAGATTTAGGAATGACCTAAGTTGGATAAGCGATGCTACTGGAAATTGGAAAAGCCGGCCAACATTTTCTAACGGAGGGTTTGAAGGGATAGAGACAGCTGTGAAAGTAGTTCAATTTAACAATAACACGTATTATGTATTTGGCCACTCGAATGTAAGGAATGCCGGACCGGCTGCTTCTGGTGATTTTGATTACGTAGTTTATGGCCGTACCGATCAAGGAGAGCCGGCAAATAAGGAACTCTACATAGGCTCTGCCACTGATAACGAAATCCTAACAAAGGTTTCGCTGTCCATCATTCAAGCAGGCGCAGGATCCGGCTATCAATTAAGCGGTATTTCCTCGCCAAGAAATAGCACCAATACCAATGGATTTTTTTCCAAGTTAAATAAGAACTTATCATTTTCTAATTCTGATATTGTATTCTCTCAAATAATTGGTAGTAGCCTTGGGGGTAATCCTTATTTTCAAGCGTTTAATGTTGGCTCTAATTCTGGCTTCCTTATTTCCACGGACAAAATTAGCCCCATTTCTGGCTCTGATATAGTATTGATTAAGTACGATGAATCACTCAATTTGATTTTTGAAAAGCCATTTGGAGGGGTGGGCGATGATTATTCAGGTCCAGTAATAGAACTTCCAGATGGACACATTGCATTGATTGGTACAATGACCCTTGGCGGTACAGTAGACGGTCAGAAAAAAATAGCTTTGATTAAACTTAGCCAAGCTGGGAAGCTAGCACCGAATTGAGGCTTTTTGATCAAGAAAGGTTACTTTTAACCCAAAAATGTAATTGAACGGAGGTACTTCGTCAGCACTTTATGAATAGACTTTTATCTCGCCTATTATATACTTTCACTTTGGGCATTTTGAAGCGCATATCACAAAGCCACCAGAATTTAGTCAGCAATCATTTATTGAAAATAGTTAGGCTTGCAATTACGTCAGCGAGTGTATTAGCATTATCAATTATTAATGTCAATTCTCAAACTACAATATGGCAACCAACAATTGGAGGTAGTTGGACAACCGGAGCAAACTGGTCAAACGGAGTTCCTGGAGTAGGTTATGACGTGATTATAAATAGTGATCAGTCAGGAAATATTACGAATGTCCCTACAATTTCTCTTAATAGTTTAACCATAAGCGGTAACTGCCTTCTTGCAGGAGCAGGCACTCCAGAAGTATTAACTATAACTGGAACCTATGGTATTTCTGCTGGAAAAACTGTAACAACAGGCTTGGATGGATCGGGCAACAGAATTAATACAATTTTAACCTCCACTTGCATTGGCACAATTTCAGGAACCTTAATTGTATCTTCTGGTGGCGTTAGCCGTTTTTTACAAAATGATGGTGATTTGACTATCACTAGTACCGATGTTATTAAAGATACCAATGTTTTCGGAGTAAGTAATTTTATTCTAAGTGGTGGAGCAACTTTGCGCATAGGCTCTTCTGCTGGTATCGGTGCTACTGGTGGAGGTGCTACTGGAAACATTCAGGTTACCGGTACAAGAACATATAGTACAGGAGCTAATTATATTTATAATGGGACTTCAAATCAAGGGGTTGGCAATGGACTTCCGGCTACTTTATTAAGCCTTACTGTTGCCAATAGTGGAGGTGTTGGTTCGAATTCAGTTACTATAGCTTCACCAATCATTATTACAGGAACGACCACGGTCACCTCAGGTATTTTAGATGCAAATGGACAAGCAATTACAGTTACTGGATTAACATCCATAAATGGTGGAAGTTACCTGACTTCAACGGATACTCAGACTTTTAATGGTGGTTTAACTATTGCTGGTGGAACATTTACTGGTTCTACAGGGGCTGTTACAACTACTAATATAACTTTAAATTCAGGAACATTAATCGCTCCATCAGGAGTTTTTTCTGTTTCAGGAAACTGGGCTAAATCTGGTGGAACATTTACTCCGGGTACAAATACTGTTACGTTTACAAGTGCAGGCACTCAAACTTTAAATTCTGGTGTATCATCTTTCAATGATATCTCGCATACAGGATCGGGCACACTCCAATTATTAACTAACGCACTAACAACAGGTGGAGCATTTATCAATTCGGCTGGAACATTCGATGCCAATGGTTTGGCGCATACTGTTACAGGCGTGGCAACGGTAAGTGCCGGAACATATTTAGCCAAAAGTGCATCGCAAACTTTTAATAGTGACCTTGGAGTTTTAGGGATCTTCACCGGTTCAACGGGAGATGTTTCAATTGCAGGAAATCTTTCTATCGGAAATGGTGGTGCTTATACACAAGGAGCGTCAAATTTAACTGTTTCGAGTACAACGACAGTTGGAAATGGAGTAAGTGGTAATTTAATTTTATCTTCGGCAGCAGGGACAAAAATTTTTACTGGATTAGTAGTAATTGCGACAGGCGCAACTTGGGATAACTCAGGTAACTCAGCGGTAATTTTTCAAGGCGGTATAACTAAAAGTGGCTCAGGTACATTTACTTCTGGCACTGGCCTTCATACGTTTGATACCAATTCGCAATCTCTGACAGGAATATTTTCAATCCAAGATATTGCAATTATCGGAGTTTCGCTAACAAACAATAATACTCTTACCGTTGGAACTGCATTGAGCGGATCGGGTTCCTTAACCCAATCTACAAACGCAATCTTAAATCTTTTAGGGACATCAACTATTTCTTCTATCAATGCAACCAATACCGGCAATACAATTAATTTTAATGGTGCTGCTCAAACTATCAATTCTGGTTCTTTCTATAATCTAACCATCAATCAAACTGGTGGAACAGATGCTAATTTAGGGGGTGCAGTCTTAGTGAATGGAACACTTACATTGAGCAATGGAAAAATAATTACTGGTGCAAGTACATTGTCAATGTCTTCGGGTGCTTTAGCAATTGTTGGAGCGAGTACTTCGAGATTTATTAATGGTAATTTAGAATGGACTTTGCCGGCAGGTGCATCGTCAAGAGTTTTTGAAATTGGAAGTGCTGTGTATGCGCCAGTTACTTTAAATAGTACTGCAGTTGTGGGTATCGTAAACATTACTGCTAGTACATTGGCGGGCGCAGTTCCAACGGAAAACACACCACTTGCAAATTCATCAGGGATTAATCAATCAAATAAGGTTGGACAATATTGGTCTTTGACAAAAACCGGGGCAGGTACATTTAATGCTAATCCAACTTTTGATTTTAGTAATACTTTAAATACGGGGATTTCAGCTAATTATAAAATTAGGAAGTACGATGTTAACCCAACTTTTTGGACTGCTACTCCTTCATTAGTTGCAGGTAATACAATTTCAACAACTGGTGGATTAACAAGCTTAAGTGATTTTGAAATTGGCGAATTAAATGTTGCGCCTACTGTGAGTAATCCAGCAAATGTACTTGTTTGCGAAGGGGGAATGGCAACATTTACAGTCGTGGCTACAGGCACTCCTGCCGTTACTTATCAATGGCGAAAAGGTGTAGTAAATATTAGTGGAGCAAATGCGACTACGTATACCATAAACCCGGTCACATTAGCTGATGCCGCTAGTTATGATTGCGTTGTGACTAACATAAATGGAACCGCAACTTCAGCAGTACCTGCGTCATTAACAGTAAATCCATTGCCTACTTTATCGGCAATTTTGCAGACTGTTTCTGTTTGTGATGGCGATGTTGCTACCATTGACTTAACTGGTTTACTACCAAGCACGACCTCAACAATAGCGTATACCATAAATGGAATTGCTCAAGCTTCAATAGTTGGAGTTGTTTCAAACGGCTCTGGAATTGCAAGTTTTACAACGCCTGTTTTAACATT
>JAYVPS010000269.1:0-13484 GCA_043757225.1 Cytophagales bacterium
AGAAGGGGAGTATGTCAATGGGGTTTTTCCCGTATTTTATGAATAGGGCAGGAAAACGATCGTTACATGAATCAAGTAATCACTCACTCTTTAATAAAACGGTTGGGTTTCTGAGTGCAGCATTAACAGTTTGATAGCCAATTGTAATCACAGCGATTACCAATACAAGAAGCCCGGATCCAATAATGACCTCAAAAGTAAAATCAACCCGATAGGCATAGCTACTTAACCAGGTTTTCATCAGATACCACGTAAGTGGAATTGATAAGGTAATGGCATAGATAATTAGTTTGAGGAAATTTCGGCTGATTAAAAAGACTATTTGCTGAACAGAGGCTCCCATTACTTTGCGGATAGCAATCTCCCTCGCTCGCGTGCCCGTTGCGTAAGCGACCAAACTGAATAAACCTGTGCAGGCTACAACAATAGCAATGAGAGTAAATACCATTGCGACTTTTCCAAATCGCTCTTCAGTTCGGTAGAGTGCTTCAAATCTTTCATCCAAGAAGCCGTACTCAAACGGAGCCGATGAAAACTCCCTCCAAAGGTTCTGTACATCAGCAATTTTTTCTTCTAATCCACCAGTCGTAAAGCGGATGATCATTTTGCGATGAGGAAGAAATCCACCAAAGTCTCCTTTGCGACTCATAAACATGATCATTGGCTTTATTTCATTTCGCAATGATTCAAAATTAAAGTCATCAATGATTCCTATTATTTTCATTCCTTCACTATTACCTCCAGCAATGAACTGATCATCATTTAGATTTTGGATTCGGAACAACCGTGCAGCTTTTGCATTAATGACAACTGCTAATGAATCAGATGGAATTTGGGTAGAAAAAAAACGACCCTGCTTAAGATGGTAGCCCAATGTTTTCAGGTTATCGTGGTCTATGTTGAGCGTATTCAAGAGATGGTATTCCTCGGTTCCTCTTACCTTAAATGAGAAATCAGCACTGCTTTCCGGAGGCAATTCGTTAGAGTAACTTGTAGAAACTACATCCGGCAGATTCATAAGCGCATTCTTGAAGGTCACTTTATTTTTGCCTAGACTTTCAATGTTTTGTATATAAAAGAGACTTGCTCTGTCAAAACCAGGATTTTTATTTTGGATCAGATTAATTTGACGATAAATAGTGATCGTGCTTATGATTAGGATGCAGGCAACCAGAAATTGAAAAACCAATAGCACATTTCTTAGTCCAATACCCTTGAACCCAATGGCTAAATTTATTTTTAAGACTACCGATGGAGTAAGAGAAGATAAATACACTGAAGGATATCCTCCTGCCAACAACCCAACGACAGCAAAAAGGATAATCATGCCGGCTGCGAAATTCGGCTGTGAAAGTGAGGAAAAATTGTATTCATTACCTGTCAACTCAGTAAACCGATCAAGTGAGACATAGATGATTAGAATTGAAATAAGGAAGGCAATAAACGTGTAAAAGTAGGCCTCCAGCATAAACTGGAGAAAAAGGTTTTTTTGAAGCGAGCCAATGCTCTTTCTAACTGCAATTTCTTTTGCTCGAAGGGTTGCGCTTACGGTCGCGAGATTTAAGAAATTTGTGCAGGCCAGTAAAGTTATAAATAGGGCAATGCTTCCAAGCAAATTGATTTGGTTCCGATCTCCATTTGCATCCAATTCATAAGAAAGATGAGAATCTAAGTGAATCGAAAATAAAGTCTGAATAAAAAAGTGATAGTCATTTCCAGGTTGATGAAGCATATCATGCCAGTCTCCGGTAGATTTATTATCCACATATTTCTTATAAAAATCGTTGAATCGGTTTACCACCGATTGAACATGGGTGTTTGAATTAATTTTAAAATAAGTGTAGGCATTTTGATATACAGTATCTTGATCTTTATGCTGGTCGCGAGATACGAGCATATCAAACCCGAAATGGGAATTCGCAGGAGGATCAGCCACGATGGCAGCCACCTCCATGGCCTTTTGGTCTGACCCAACTAAAAGAATTTTTCCGATAGGACTATCGCTCTCATTTAGCTGGTTTCCGAAATATTTTTTTGCCGTTGCCTCTGTGATTATAATTTTATCATTTTTGGAAAGCGCCTCGTTCGCGTCTCCCTGCAAAAATTTAAAATTGAAGAATGAAAAGAAATTCGTATCGACTTCAACTATTCTTTTCTCTGTAAAAATTTTATTCTGATATTTTATAAATTCAACAGGCCTGACGGCTAATCGCAGAACAGATTCAACTTCCGGAACCTCTTGCTTAAGCCAGCCTGCCATGTTGGCGTCAGAGTAGCAACTGGAAGTTTCATTGCCGCCAACCCGATAATAACTTCCTACCCTGAATATCCTTTCGCCATCTGGATGAAAGTGATCGTAACTCAGCTCTCCAGAAATATACATCGCGATAAACAATGTGGCCGAAATGCCTATGGCTAACCCTAAAATCTTTATTGAGGAATAGATTTTTTGTCGCAAAAAGACCCTTATGGCAACAATAAAATAATTTCGTAGCATTGATTACCCATGTAGAATTTATTTATTAAAGGTAAAAAACTGAGGATAACAGGTCAATGGGAAAAACCCCGTATTTAACATGGGTTTTTCCCCGTATTGTTTAATGAAAATGATTTCCATATTTGTAAGGATTTCAAAAACCAATTTTTAACCCTTAACAAATTATAGTATGACACTAAAACCAAAAAATGGATTTCAGTTTGTTTTTACGCCAGAGAGCCTTCAACAACTCCTTGATCAAAAGCCAAAAAAAATGCTAATTTCCTGTTACCTCGTTCAAGAGATTGCGAAGGATGGCAGAAAATTGGGCGCTATGCATGTAATGGCTCAAGCGGTTGGCGGAAAGAAGCTAAAAGGAGCAAGAGGATTTGGTGACGTATTTGGTTGCCCTGTACCTCCTTGTATTAAGGAATAGCATGACTTTGCAGTTTCCCTCTCTTCATAAGGAGGGAAACTTTTATTTTTCAACAAGATTATTATATACTTTGCGATTCACAATCTCATTTGTCTTAGAACCTATCTCGTATTTTTTGTGCGGTGTATTTCTATTTTATTTTTCGCGTAGAATTAACCACGTTAAGCTGAGGGTGTTGTACGTTTACTATTTTTTGGCTACTATTTTAATGTTGAAGGCAAATTTTACCTCTATAAGTATAAGCAATAATATTGAAACCTATAACATCTTGTGTTTGCTCTCATTTACATGCCTTGGAGTCTATTTTTACCAGAGCTTATTCGCATCTTGGAAAAAGAAATTAGTAGTAGCTTTCTGCTTGCTAGAAGGGATATATTTTGTAACGTTCAATTTTTTGTCACCACACTCGCTTTTGTTTGATAGTTTGGGGCAAGTAATTTTATCTGTCGCTGTGGTGATTATGGTTTTTATGTTTATGCATCAGGTACTCACTAATGTGACCGAGGAATCACTTTGGCTAAACTTTGACTTTTGGTTTGTTTCAGCGCAGTTCATGTACCATTTGGGAGCTTTTTTCATTTTTCTTACCTTTCAAAACCTCACTACTAAAATCATGTCTTCGAATCTTTACTCTAAAGACAACAGAATACTTCTTACTCAGTTATGGGGAATTCATAATGTTCTCTTATTTTTGAGTTCGCTTCTAATCTCGGCCAGCATTATATGGATATCCTTTCGAAGGAAATCACAGTGGTTCTCATAGCCTCCGCTTTCTTTTTGATAGTGGCAGTATGTATCGTAATGTTATTTTTGGTTTATCAAAAGCGTCAACTGAAATCCCTGCTAGAAAAGGAAGAATTGAGTAATCAATTTCAAAAAGAGCTTCTGAACACAAAGATGGAGGCTCAGGAGGAAACCCTAAATCATATTGGCAGAGAACTACATGATAATATTGGCCAGCTGCTAAGTAGTTCCAAGTTACTCATTGGCGCGGCTAATCGCTCAGCCTCTACGGCATCCGAAACATTGGAAATTGCTGACAAAACACTCTCTCAGGCAATTGTAGAATTGCGTGCGTTGAGCAAGTCGTTGAATAATAATTGGCTCGAGAAATTTGATATTATTGAAAACCTTCATACCGAAGTCAATCGAATCAACTCAACTCATATCAAGGTCACGTTTGATCACCCCAGTGTGATCAAAATGCCTGTTGATCGCCAGATTATGTTGTTTCGTATGGTGCAAGAGACTTTTCAAAACTCTATCAAACACGGTCAGGCTTCCAACATTTCAATAAAAGCAGATCAAAATGAGCAAACTCTCAGTATTTCTGTAGAAGATGATGGAAAAGGTTTTAATTTGGAAGAAATCAAAATGGGGGTTGGTATGATAAACATTCAAAATCGTGCTCAGTTGTTAGGGGGATCAGCCCATTGGCAATCAAGTGAGAAGGGTACGTTGGTTCTAATTCAACTGCCGATTTATGCAACTGTCTAGTGCAAAGAAAATAGGAATTGGAATCGTTGACGATCACCAGCTTTTTACCAAATCATTGAGTTTATTGATCACTAGCTTTGCTGCCTTTGATGTTGTGTTGGATGCCGGCAACGGGTTAAACCTTCAGCAGAAACTGAAGCTGGCAACCATTCTTCCCGAAATCATGCTGATCGATGTTTCCATGCCTATAATGGACGGACCTCATACAGCCCGCTGGCTTAAAGATGCCTATCCGGATATTCGCCTCGTGGCTCTTTCTATGAATGATCAGGAAAAAACTATCATCGAAATGTTCAAAGCCGGATGTTGTGCTTATCTTTTTAAAGATATTCACCCAGATGAACTGAAACGTGCTCTGGAAGAAGTATATCATCGAGGGTATTACAATGCCGATAGCCATAACATCAATTTTCAAACGTTGTTGAAAGCTAGCCAAGAAGAATCTTTTTATTTTTTAGAAAGAGAAATAGAATTTCTTCGGTATGCCTGTATGGATCTCACATATAGGGAAGTTGCGGTAAGAATGAATTTGAGTGAGCGAACGATTGACAGCTATCGTGAGGCTCTTTTTAAAAAACTGGGTGTACAAAGCCGAACAAGCATGGCACTCGAAGCCATTCGAAGAGGGCTAATTGAGCTTTAAGCTACTTTAACTTTTTCGGTTTGTTTTTTTGACTGGCTCGCTTGTGCCATTCGTGCCGCGAGCAAGACATCTTCAAAATCAATCTGAGTCTCTTTCAGGGAGAAAAGCAAAAAGCGGACTTCTCTTTCATGAATGAAGCCATCCGCTTCAGAAACCCGATACAACTGCACAAAAGCGCAGAGCTTCTCGTGTTCTGAGCACTCATTCAAAAGATCAATACCCTCAACATACAATTGACGATCAGTTTTTTTTTAAATAGATTTTTCAAATTCTGAGTAAGTGCTTTCAGCTATTTGTTCTTCTGTTCGCATATCACTCAGTATTTTTCTCTCGCGATCATCAATAAATCCGTCAATTGATATCAGCAGATGGGAAAAATGAAGCAAGCCTAATTGATAATTTAGATTTTCCACTAAAATGATTGAGCTTTAGTTAAACAATAGTATTCAAGGCGTCCATTTCTTTTACTTCTTCCATGGTGAGCAGGTTGGCATTTAAAAGAGAAAGGAGACGAACATGCTCTGGCGTTTCGTTGCCTTCTGCCAATAGAATGACAGGTGTCTTTTGATTGATGGAAAAGTTGCGGATTGACCGAACCATCTCAATACCGGTGACCACCGGCAAGTCAATGCTGCACAAAATCAAATCAAACAGCTCAAGTCGAGTGGCTAATAATCCGTCAAGCCCCGTATAGGCCGTTCGGATATACCAATGACTCAATTGCGTTTTAATATTTTCTAAAACAGCCTCCTGCCGGTGAACAACCAGTACTTTCATAGATTACCTTATTTAATTAAACTAAAACCTGAGCAAAACTCGCTTACTGGTTAAAAGGAATCAATGGGGTTTTCCCCGTATTTTCAGATTTTTAAATAAATTTTCTTAAAATAGGGCTGAAATGAGCTTATTTAAATACAACGGGGCTTTCTCCGTATTTTCAGTTAGGCAACTAAAACAGCATGATTTTTAATTTTTCTGAGGTTTTTAGGCCATTATATTTGACCCAAATACTAAACAAATGAAAAAAAAGACTTCTAAGCTCACTCAAAGCGTTCATATTGGCTCGGTTGGCGACCCACTTTTTGGGGGTGTTACTAACCCCATCTACACTTCTTCGGCATACGATTATGAGACTGAAGTGTTATACCCACGCTATTATAATACCCCTAATCAGGTTGCGGCTGTAAAAAAGCTGGCTGCCTTAGAAAATGGAGAAGATGGCCTCATGTTCAGTTCGGGAATGGCCGCAATCATGACCTCTATGTTTGCAATGCTCAAGCAAGGAGACCATATTCTTTTTCAGAATGACTTGTACGGAGGCACTCATCACGCAGCTTTGCATGAACTGAACCGCTATGGAATTTCTTATTCGATGGTGGATGCGGATGATCTTGTTGCTTTTGAAAAGGCTATCCGTAAAGAGACAAAAGTGATTTATATTGAGACGCCCTCTAATCCTTTATTGAAAATCACAGACATTGCGGCTGTCGCCAGGATGGCAAAGAAATATAATTTAATTACTATCATCGATAATACTTTTGCCTCTCCTGTGAATCAAAACCCAATCGACTTTGGGATTGACATCGTTACACACAGTGGTACTAAATATATTGGAGGCCATAGCGATTTGTCTTGTGGTGTGGCCATCGCTTCGCGCAAGCTCACGGCAAAAATTAAAGCAAGCGCCTTACACTTTGGCGGTAGCCTCGATGCACAAACTTGCTATATGGTAGAGAGAAGTTTGAAGACCATTGTACTTCGAGTGCAGCAACAAAACAAAAATGCCATGGCATTGGCGAACTTCTTACAAGCGGAATCAAAGGTTGGCAAAGTAAATTATCCGGGCTTGAAGGATCATCCGCTTCATCATATTGCTAAAAAGCAGATGCCAGGGGGCTTTGGAGGTATGCTTTCTTTCGAAGTAAAAAATGACCCGGATAAATTCATCAAAAGGTTGAAGCTGATAAAAAAGGCCATCAGTTTGGGCGGGGTGGAATCTACCATTGCCGCTCCGGTTAAAACCTCGCATGCTAAATTAACACCTGCAGAACGTGCTAAGGTAGGTATATCAGATAAGTTACTCCGGCTTTCGGTTGGAATTGAAGACGCCCGTGATTTGATAGAGGATATTAAAAGTGCTCTCTGATTCTTTTGAAATTCATTATTTAAAATTTTATAAATGATAGTCCACGAAGCGACTCCCTCTGATATACCTTCCATCATTGACTTTCAATTTAAGATGGCGTTGGAGACCGAGAAAATAACCTTGGATATTGCTACGCTTTCTCAGGGCGTCCATAAGCTTTTTAAAGACCCAACCAAAGGCAGATACTATGTGGCGGAAGAAGGTACCGAAATAACAGGGTGTTTAATGACCACTTATGAATGGAGCGATTGGCGTTGTGGCACTGTGCTGTGGATACAATCTGTCTATGTGGCGGCACCCCATCGGGGAAAAGGAGTTTATAAAAGACTATACCACCACGTTCAACAAATGGTACTTGCCGATCACGACTTACGAGGCATTCGATTATATGTAGATAAAACCAACCTAACAGCACAAGGGGTTTACAAGAAGCTAGGTATGAATGGAGACCATTACCAACTGTTTGAGTGGATGAAGGGAGATTTTTAGATTATAGACGATAAAATTATTTAGTTGCATCGCAACTATCTTCGCCTCATTTTTGTAGTTACTTCTGTTTGATAATCCTTCATGTCCAAATCTTCTGCTGAAAAAAAAATCAAAGACCTTTCTGGTCACGATTATATCGAAATCATTGGCGCGCGCGAACACAATTTAAAAAATATCAGCGTTTCCTTCCCCCGCAATAAGTTGGTGGTGCTTACGGGGATCAGCGGAAGCGGAAAATCTTCGTTAGCCTTTGATACTATTTATGCGGAGGGTCAACGAAGGTACATGGAAAGTTTTTCGGCCTATGCCCGTAGCTTCATCGGCAACTTAGAGCGACCAGATGTCGATAAAATAAATGGATTAAGCCCCGTTATTTCTATTGAACAAAAAACCACTTCACGCAATCCACGATCTACCGTTGGCACAGTAACCGAGATATATGATTTCATGCGATTGCTATTTGCCCGCACCGGGGAAGCATTCTCTTACTTGACAGGAGAAAGAATGGTGCGCCAGAGCGAGGACCAAATCTTAGACGCCATTATTAATAACTTTAATGGTAAAAAGTTGATTGTTCTAGCTCCTGTGGTGAAAGGAAGAAAGGGTCACTACCGCGAGTTGTTTGTACAAATAAGAAAACAGGGGTTTATTAAAGTCAGGGTGGATGGTGAGATACTGGACATCACACCCAAAATGCAATTGGATCGTTTTAAAATTCATGATATCGAAGTTGTAATTGATCGGATTGTGCCCGAGGCCAACGATCGGTATAGAATTGGCCAGTCAATGCACATCGCTTTGAAGGAGGGGAAGGGAGTAATCATGGTGCAAGATGATATTGGCAAAGTCCATCATTTCTCTAAATTTCTGATGGATCCTAAAACAGGCTTATCCTATGATGAACCTGCGCCAAACAATTTCTCTTTCAACTCGCCTTATGGTGCGTGTGCCATCTGCCATGGCTTGGGTCAGATAGAGGAAATCACTGAAATGTCAGTGATCCCAGATAAGAAATTGAGTATTAGTCGGGGAGGTATTTTGCCTTTAGGTGAATATCGCGACATCTGGATTTTTAAAAAAATTGAGGCAATTCTTAAACGATTTAAACTCACGCTCACAACACCCATTAGCGAAATTCCCGAAGATGCTTTGAAGGTATTGCTGTATGGCGATGATGTAGCAGTGGCTGTTCCTTCGGTGAAGTACCCGGGCACAGATTGGAATACCAAGTTTGAGGGCATCGTCAACTTTCTTCAAAAACAAAAAGATGAAGGATCAGACGCCATAAGAAAATGGGTGGACGATTTCACCATTACCAAAGTTTGTCCGGAGTGTCATGGCGCACGATTAAAAAAAGAATCTCTCCATTTTAAAATCGACAAAAAAAATATTGCTGAGCTCGCGGAACTTAACATCAATGAACTAAAAAAATGGTTTGATGGCCTTGAGGCGCGCCTTAGTGACAAGCAAAATCAAATTGCCATTGAGGTACTAAAAGAAATTAGAAAGCGAATTGGTTTTTTGTTGGATGTTGGCTTGGATTATCTTCACCTTAACCGCCCCTTACGCACATTGAGTGGTGGCGAAGCACAACGCATTCGCTTGGCCACGCAAATTGGAACTCAGCTTGTAGGCGTGCTTTATATTTTGGATGAACCCAGCATAGGCCTCCATGCACGCGACAATGTGAAGTTGATTAAGGCACTGAAAGATCTTCGTGATTTAGGTAATTCTGTCATTGTGGTAGAGCACGACAAAGAAATGATGTTGGAGTCGGACTATATTATTGATGTTGGGCCGGGAGCGGGAAGGCATGGTGGTCATATTGTAGCGCAGGGAGATCCCGAAACATTTTTAAAGATTGATGGTACTACTAGCAAGTATTTATCTGGAAAGATTCGAATCAGCTATTCCAACGTAAGAAGAAAAGGAAGTGGCGAAAGGCTTTCGCTCCTAGGATCCACTGGCAACAACTTAAAAAATGTTGATCTTGAAATTGCGCTTGGCACACTCACCTGTATTACTGGCGTTTCGGGCAGTGGCAAGTCAACGCTGATTCACGAGACCCTTTTTCCAATTTTGAATCAGCACTTCTTTAATTCGCGGCAAGAACCATTGCCTTACAAAAAGGTAGAAGGATTAAAGTTGATTGACAAAGTTATTGAAGTGGATCAATCCCCCATTGGTAGAACGCCACGTTCCAATCCAGCCACTTACACGGGGGTGTTTACAGATATTCGCGATTTGTTTTCTCAAATGCCTGAAGCAAAAATCCGAGGATATAAGACAGGCCGCTTTTCCTTTAATGTAAAGGGTGGGAGATGCGAAACCTGTCAAGGGGCAGGCTTGCGCCTAATTGAAATGGAATTTCTTCCCGATGTGTACGTGCCTTGCGAAACATGTAAAGGAAAGAGATACAATCGCGAGACATTAGAAGTACGCTTCAAAGGAAAGTCAATTTCTGATGTGTTAGACATGACTGTGGAGGAGGCTGTGGCCTTCTTTGAAAATCAGCCAAGAATCTTGAGAAAAATCCAAACGCTGAGTGAAGTTGGCTTAGGATATATTTCTCTTGGTCAGCATGCAACAACCCTTTCAGGTGGCGAGGCGCAACGGGTAAAGTTAGCGACCGAACTTTCTAAGCGCGATACAGGCAAGACACTCTATATATTAGATGAACCAACAACCGGGTTACATTTCCAAGACATCAGCCATTTGTTGGATGTTTTGCAAAAGCTGGTGGATAAGGGTAACACGGTCTTAGTTATCGAACACAACATGGACGTCATCAAGTCTGCCGATTATGTGGTTGACTTAGGCCCTGAAGGTGGCGCAGGAGGAGGCCGCATCATTGCGAAAGGCACACCCGAAGAAGTTTCTAAAAACCCTGCTAGCTATACAGGTAAGTTTTTGAAGATGGAATTGGCGAATAGCAAATAGTTGAGCTTACCAAATAATTTGAATCAGCCCCTTGTAATGATCAAACTGTTTGTCAATTGTAATGACTGGCATACTTTCTGCAAGAGCATTTGCAATAATCATTCGATCGAAAGGATCCCGGTGGTCATCCATCAAAGGCACATCATTGTAAGCTGTTAGGTGACTTTCGTTAATTGGCAACATGACCACGTTTTCAGATTTTACTTTTTCGATAAATTCCGAGAGATTATTCTTTAAGGTCGTCAAGGGGCTCATTAAAATCGGGGGCCATGTAGGTTATCAATCCCTTACCCGATCCAAACGTTCGGTCTTTTCTTTGACTGCTCTTTTCTCTTTCCGTAAACGTCACGATCACTTCAGCTCTTTCTATGTTTTGTGGCGTTTCTTCTAACGTGATTTGCCCATGATCATAAATGCCTTTTATTGTAGTAAGCATAAAATTATTTTAGAGTAAAAATAAAAAATCATAGCCACAATAAGAAATCCCTACTTTCTATTACCCCGCCTTGTTTGATGTTCTTCACCAAACAATTTGATAAAAGATAAGATAATTGATGTCCGCACAACCCCTCTTCACTAAAGAGTGAGTACATTAAAAGCCACTCCGCCCCGCTAACGCTAAACCCCATGTGGGCGTGAGCAAATTATCTCGCAGTTTTAAGTTTTCTATTGTTTATGCACTGCTTAAATTCTGCAAAAGTCATTCCTTTAGTTTCGTTAGCAATTTTTTCTTTTACTGCTCTGAAGAATTTTACAGTGTCAAATTTGTCGGGGTATCCAGAATATCCAACCAGGAGAAAATAATCCTACCGTGGCTCCGCAACGCGTTAAGCTTTTGTCAGCGGGCTTCAGTGGTGCGGTGAAAACACCGACCAAAGGCTAAAAATGAGTCCACTACGGGCTTGCACTTTCAAGACATCAGCCATTTGCTGGATGTACTTCAAAAATTGGTAGACAAAGGCAACACGGTGTTGGTGATTGAGCACAACATGGACGTGATCAAATCTTCTGACTACATTATTGACCTTGGGCCCGAGGGCGGAGCAGGCGGAGGCCGCATCATTGCCAAAGGCACACCCGAAGAAGTTTCTAAAAACCCTGCGAGCTACACGGGCAAGTTTTTGAAGATGGAGTTGAAGTAGGGTGTTGATTAACGCCAAACTTCCGATGTTCGGGATTTGCAATCCCGAACCCAGAATAATTTTGGATTTAAATCCTACACATCTGTCGTTCGACATTACAAATGTCGAACAGCATGAGACAGCATGAATGAGGGAACACAGTCAAAAAATAAGGGTGCATTTCATAAATAACCATAAGCCTCAGAAGTATTTTGTTAACTTTATGACAGTAAATTATAATTCACCATGACAAAGCATACATTCTCCGCAATTCTGCATAAAGAAAATAACCTTTATGTGGCAGAGTGCCCTGAAGTTGGCACTGTAAGCCAAGGATCCAGTGTGGAAGAGGCTGTCGAGAACCTAAAAGAAGCAACCGAACTATATTTGGAAGAGTTCCCACTTGTAGAGGTAGGCAAACCTATGTTAACAACATTTGAAGCGTCAAATGCATAAGCTGCCTCTTCTATCGGGCAGGCAAATAATCAAGGCATTAGGTAAGTTAGGCTTTAGTGAGATAAGACAACGGGGCAGCCATGTTATACTGAAGAAAAAAACCAACGAAAAAGAAATAGGCTGTGTAGTGCCCATGCACAAAGAAGTTGCCTTGGGAACGTTAAAAGGTATTTTGAAGCAAGCCCATATCTCTGATGAAGACTTTATCAATGTTTTGTGAAGGTCAGTGGCTGTTACTCTTTTTGTGACTGTGTTGTGCAATCACCTCGCTCAGTTGGTGCAGCAATTGCTCAATCTGTTTGTCTTTGGTGGTAAGTTTATTTTTCCGCAGAGTTACCCGCCTCGGGAATCTCTGCGATTTCGCAGCTCAACCTACTTGGTCAAATCAACATCTTAAAGCCCGCCATAATTTGTAACCACACTCACACTTCGTAATTCGCTTAGTTCTCTTTTCACCCGCGCAGAGTTCTCGAAACGAGTAACTCTGCGAAGAAGAAAACCTTAATCTTCCAATGTGCAATTATCGAGCTTATTAACGAAGTTTTTAATGGATATCAATTAAAAAAACCTCTTTCAATTGTACTATCTAGTGTTGGATTTAGCCTGAATCATTTCCAGAGTACTTTTTATATGACATCTGGTTTGGCTGCTGGAATTTTATATTCATGGTTTTATGTTAATGTAAAAAAGGAGATAAACCCGATTATTGCCATTAGCATTGCTCATAGTCTTTATAATCTTTTTGTTTTTGTTTGGGATTTTAATGGATAAAAAAGAATTTATTTAGCCGCCAGAGTCCCCGCCTTGTTTGGTGTTCTTCACCAAACAATTTCCGAACCCAGACTGAGGCTTTCCGTAGGGATGTCCTTCCGCTCTTCAAATTCGAGCAGGTGCTGCCAGTTGAGGCAGGCGGCAGTAAAAAACTCGCCCATACTTGACTCTAGGCTAAACAAAAAAAAGTGTGATGAAGAAGCGCTTTTGTCAGCGGGTTGCAGTGGTGCGGTGAAAACACCGACCAAAGGCTAAATGATCCTACCGTGCCTCCGCAACGCGTTAAGCTTTTGTCAGCGGGTTTCAGTGGTGCGGTGAAAACACCGACCACAGGCTAAAATTTAGTATTACCTATAAACCAGATTTCCGTCAGGCCATTGCCGACTCGTGGCCAAAATCAATTGATGATTCGGCTGCTCGCACAGATTGGGGTTGGAAACACAAGTTTGGATTAGAGGAGATGACGGAAGATATTTTGAAGAACCTGAAATTAAATCCACAGTTTCTAA